>JAFWGU010000034.1 GCA_017512285.1 Erysipelotrichaceae bacterium
GACAGTGGCTGATTATATTGACTTCTACAATAAACGCCGTCCGCAGCGCAAATTAAAAGGTATGACTCCTGAACAGTTCAGGTTGTCATACCTTTCATCCCGGTCTTTTTTATGAGTGTCCCATTTTTGTGGGGCAGTTCAATTATCACAGGCTTTCATCTTTTTATTTTAGTACATTCCGCCGGCAGCCGGGTTCATGGCCGGGGCTGCGTTCGGATCTTCCTTGGTAACGACACCGGCTTCAGTTGTGACAAACAGGGAAGCGATTGATGTAGCGTACAGTACGGCACTTCTGGTGACCTTGGTAGGATCAACGATGCCGGCCTTGAACATGTCTGTCCAGACGCCTTCCTTGGCGTCAAAGCCAACATTGTCTCTCTTTGTGAGCTGCTGCTTGACGATTTCCTTGCCATCATATCCGGCATTTTCAGCAATCTGTTCCATTGGCAGTAAGATTGCCTCGAATACAGCATTGATGCCTTTCTGTTCGTCGACGTTGTCGCCCTTTAACTCATCCTTATACTTTCTGTAGATGTTGACCAGAGCGCTACCGCCGCCGATGATGATGCCTTCGGCGATGGCTGCCTTGGTGGCATTAAGAGCATCTTCGATTCTCAGCTTCTTTTCCTTCATTTCACTTTCAGTAGCGGCGCCGACCTTTATGATGGCTACGCCTGAAGTAATCTTTGCCAGTCTTTCATTCAGTCTCTTCTTATCATATTCTGAAGTGGATTTTTCAATCTGAGCCTTGATTTCAGCAACTCTGTTAGCGATCTCATCCTTGTCACCGTTTCCGTGTACGATAGTTGTGGAATCCTTCTTGACTACGACCTTGGCTGCGGTACCGAGATCTGCAAGTTCAACTTCCTTGAGGTCCATTGACAGTTCCTTGGTGATGTACTTGCCGCCGGTAACCGTGGCGATGTCCTGCAGCATGGCCTTCTGAGCATCACCGAAGCCAGGAGCCTTGGTGGCTACGACATTGAAGGCGCCGCGCAGCTTATTGACGATAAGAGTTGTAAGTACTTCGTTATCGATGTCCTCAGCGATTATCAGCAATGGTTTGTTGGACTGTACGATCTTTTCCAGTAATGGCAGGATCTCCTGAATTGAGTTGATCTTCTCGTCAGTTACCAGGATGTATGGGTTTTCCAGTTCAGACTGCATCTTCTCTCTGTCGCTGGCCATGTACGGTGACATGTAGCCCTTGTCGTATTCCAGACCTTCAACGATCTCCAGCTCGGTCTCAAAGCCCTTTGACTCATCAACAGTAATGACGCCGTCCTTGCCGACCTTTTCCATGGCCATGGCAATGTACTTGCCGATCTCTTCACTGCTTGAGGAGATTGAAGCTACCTGAGCGATGTCCTTTGAGGTTGATACCTGCTTTGTCTTTGCTAACAGCTTTTCAGCAATCAGCTTGGCGGCCTTTTCCATGCCGGCCTTTAACAGAACAGGATTGGAACCTTTTTCTACGCATTCGATGCCGTTGTGCATGATGGCCTGTGCCAGTAATGTGGCTGTGGTGGTTCCGTCACCGGCAACGTCGTTTGTCTTGTTGGCAACTTCGTATACCAGCTTGGCACCCATGTTTTCAAATTTATCTTCCAGTTCGATCTCCTTGGCAATCGTAACACCGTCATTGGTGATCAGCGGTGAGCCGTAGCTCTTCTCCAGAACTACGTTACGTCCCTTAGGACCTAAGGTAACTTTTACGGTATCAGCCAGGGTATCGACACCCTTCAGCATTTTTGATCTGACTTCCTTTGAATATAAAACTTCCTTACTCATATAAGCCTCCTGTTATTCTATGACTGCGAGTATCTTGCCTTCTGGAATTAAGAGATACTCCTCATCCTTGTACTTGATCTCCGTTGTTGCGTACTTGTCGAAGATGACGCGGTCATTGACCTTGACTGTCATGGCGATCTTCTTGCCATCTACGATCTTGCCATCGCCAACAGCGACTACCAGTCCGATATTTTCTTCCTTGGATTCATTCGTTGACAGAATGATTCCGCTGGCTGTCTTGTTTTCCGTTACTTCCTTTTTCAGTAATACATTATCGTTTAATGGCTTAATCATAAAATCCTCCTTTAGCACTCTTAACTATTAAGTGCTAACCATATATAATTATAGTTAAGGATGTGTTATTGTCAAGGGCAATGAATCTGGAAAAACCAACACGATCTCGAAGTATGTGCATTTTATCTGTGTCATGTTATAATTTCATAAGAAGGGGAAATAATGAATACCAGAAGCAAGTTACCGATTTTTCTCATAGTTTTACTGACTGTAGCCATCATCGGCATATGGGTGGCCTATGGTGTTTTTTATATTCCCAGTGCCAGAATTTCAGCTACCTACATGGAGGTATATCAGGAAGTAGATCCTTCTGAAACCAGAGTGATCAACATCTCAAACATCAATCACAAGCTGATCATCAAGCGCAGCGAGGGTGAGAAGGTCAGGATCAATTACTTCCAGAAGGTCGATAACATCAATACGTATAATGCCAGTGACGGCATGGTTACTCTGAAAATGGCAGAGAGAGTAGAAAACCTCGATAACCTGTTCTTCCAGAGCAACCGCAAGATCGATACCATAACCATTTCCGTTCCCGAAGGCTGCAGGATAGCCATATCAAATGATACGGTATCCGGCACGGTCAGTGTTGATGACCTGTCATTTGATTCTTTGAGTCTTTCAACTCTGATGGGTACGATAGACATCAGTAATTCAACCATTCGCAGTCTCTACGTTAATACCAATGAAGGAAACGTAAACATCGCCGGAGTGAATTTTGACAGACTGCATGCCATATCCGTAAGCGGAACGGTCAATCTGAACATTACTGATTCTCTGAACGATTACATTTCCAGCCTGTCAAGTACATACGGCATCCTTAACATCAATGGGGAGAGAGTTCATGAAAACATTGAAGAAAAGGATACCATAGTAAATCACTATGAAAACGTTCCTGAAGGTGCCGAAAGGGAGATCACGATATCAGGTGCCAGGAGCACACTGAACATATCCAGTGTTGAGCCGGTGATCGATCCGGAACCGGCTCCTGAAGGACAGGTGGAACCGCTGCCTGAACAGCCGGGTAATTAGGAAACAGAACCGCACGGTTCTGTTTTTTTTCATCTGTACAATTGTATGTACCAGGGCTTCATATATGTTATAATCAACTTACCACACATATTGATAATAATCAGATCAACATCCCCGCTTTGATGAAAAGGAGGTTACACCATGGGTTTATTTGATAAACTGCTGAAAGAGGGCGAAAAGCTCATCAAGGAAGGCGAAAAGCTGGTCAAGGAAGTAGCTACTGAGGAGAACAAGGAAAAGGCCAGGGAACTTTTCGGCAAGGTCAAGGAAACGTTCTCAGACGAAATAGACGTGATCAAGGAAGCTGCCAAGGAATTCAAGGAAAAGCAGAAAGAAGAAGAGGAAAAAAAAGCAAGCGTCAGCTATGAATTCATCGAAGACGGCAAGACCTGCCGTGAAAGAATTCTGGAGTGTCTGGCTGCCGAATTCCCGCAATACCATGTAGAAGAAGGCGTCTCGCCAAGAGAGATGGGCGGCACCGGAAGATTCATGGATTATTCTCTGGTGATCGTTGATGAGAATGACATCGTCAGGCTCATCATCATGCTGATCGGCAAAACGACCTGTTACCACAGAGAGTACCGCTGGAGCCGTGAGTTCGCTGAAGAGAGGAACATTCCGTTCATCAACTTCATCAACCACTATCCCAACAGACCTGAATACATATCTGAAAGACTTCATAAGTACCTGTAGTCTTTAAAGGAAGGAAAGAGAAATGCAGAAATGCGCCTGTGGCGGGTGCAGCGTGATCTGTAAGTGGGCTTTGCAGGCAGCCTGATCACGTACCACCTGGTATCGTAAGCACAGCTTACTTCAAAGCTGTTTCTCTTTCCTTTTCTGTTTATGAACTTACTGAATGAATTAGGAAAGAGGGAAGTCTGGAATGACTTCCGTAATTACCGCACTACAAGAAACCAGCTGTCATTAAGAGAAAGCAGGCAGCTGGATGTTTTGATTGAGCATGAAGAGTACCGCAGGATAACGGATACTCTTTCTTTTGGCTATCCGGTCAAGAAGACCATCACCAAACTGAATTCCAACAGGAAGCGAACTGTGTACAGCTATTCCTCAGAGGAAACATGGGTACTGAAACTGTTGGCCTGGCTGTTGTACAGATATGATGACAGAATCTCTGACAGCTGTTACTCATTCAGAAGAAACCAGACTGCCAGAACGGCTTTTGATGTAATCATGAAAATCGAAAGACTTGATGAATGTTACTCTCTCAAGGCTGACATTCACGACTACTTCAATTCCATTGACGTTGATAAGCTGATGGTCATCCTCAAGGACGTTATCAATGATGATCCTGAACTGGTAAGCTTTCTGGAAAGGCTGCTCAGACAGGACAGGTGCTACCATAATGGCGAACTGATTGAAGAAAAAAGAGGGGCAATGGCAGGAGTTCCGCTGGCCAGCTTCTTTGCCAACATCTATCTGGGCGAACTAGACAGGATCTTTGAGAAAAAGGGCATCCCCTATCTGCGTTATTCCGATGACATAATCATCTTCTGCCATTCTTCGGAAGAACTGAATGAAGCTGACCGGATCCTGAAGGAAAACATTGAAAAGATGGGCCTGACGCTGAACATGGACAAGTATCAGGTGAGCGGACCTCATGAAGGCTGGGAATTCCTGGGATTCAGATACCATGAAGGAAAGATTGATCTTTCTGAAGCCACCGTTGAGAAGATGAAGGGCAAGATAAGAAGAAAGGCCCTCAGCCTTTACCGCTGGAGAACGCAGAAAAAGGCTTCCTATGAGCGAACGGCAGCCGCCATGATCCGCAGCTTTGACCGGAAGTTCTATGATCTTGAAGGCGATAACAGCTTTACCTGGACCAGGTTCTACTTTCCTGTAATAACCGTTTCTGACGGCCTGCATCAGATCGATGAGACGATGCTGGAATATCTGCGTTATCTTTACAGCGGACGTCATTACAAGGGAAATTACAGGATCAGTTACGAGGACATAAAAAAGCTCGGCTATACTTCCCTGGTAGCTGAATATTACAACTGGAAGAGGGAGAATGCTGAGCTTAACAGAATAAACGAATGATCAGATCTTCGGCTGACCGGTGATGTACCAGTAGTAGATGTTCCTGTTTGTCGGGTGGAGATATCCTCCCAGTTTCTCATACAGGGCATTTGCCGCATCATTGTCAGTCTGGGTGATCAGCATCATGTAATGGATGCCTTCCTTTTCCCCATAGTCAAGCATGTTCTGCATCATGGTGGTGGCGACATGTCTTCTCTGATATTTAGGATCGACGAAGCAGTGGTAGACCATCAGCATGTCATTGCCGTTATCCATTCTGGGCATGCGGTAGGAAAGGGTATAACCGCAGACATCCTCATTCTGATAAGCAACCTGAATGATCACATTCGGATCATTGATCACTTTAAGTGCTTTTTCATCACTTACTTCCTGCTGGCGGAAGGTCATTACGGTCTTTTTATACAGAGTGACATCATCAGATGTCAGAAAACGGTACTGGATCATGTGGATACGTCCTGACAGTTAAGAAAAAGGATCTGGTGAAGTGATACGCTAAAAGTAGACAGGTGTAAAAAAACACCCATCTACTTTTTTTAGTACAATGAAGGAAGAAAGGAAGTGATCGAGTGAGCAGAACAAGTAAGAAGAACAACATGAGAACGCCAGAGGAAAAAGAAGC
>JAFWGU010000035.1 GCA_017512285.1 Erysipelotrichaceae bacterium
CTTAAGCAACCATCCGACCGGAGATGTCGCCAAACATTGAGCCGAATGGCTGCTTAAGTATTTCAATATTTGGCAATATCATTATATCATCAGTCAATTTTATAAGGTATCTTATTACCAACAGAATTGTTTACTGTTAGATAACATTATATTTTCATTCATCTCAAAATGACAGTCATAAACAATACGGTATTTGAAAACTGTTGTTTTTGACTAAATTCTGCTAAACTGTTATGTGTATAACGGAGGGTTTAGTCATGGGTGTCAGAACCAAGTTCTTCAGCATGTATCTTACTTTGGACAGGATAGTACTTCTGTTACTGTCGATCCTCGCCATTTTCATGTTGTTTGGCTTTGTCGCAAATCTGGTCAGAAAGGGCATAAGAAACAGAGAAGCCAAGTCATTCATCATCACGGGATTACAGTTGCTCTTCATGGTAGTGGCAATAATCCTGATGCTTAAGTACGTCTTCAGATAGAATTCTTCGGAATTCTTTTTTTAACATTTTCCCTAAATTCAAGGGTTGTTCATCAAATGTTCAGAAAACAGGGGTATATTGTTACCATCAGCAGAAAATAACTGCTTGAAGGAGGTAATAACATGAATAATATGAAGAAATACATTTCAGCTTTACTGGCAATCACCGTACTGTTAACGTTTGCCGGTTGTAGTAAATCTACTCAGACAGCAGAGTTTGAGAACAATGAAACTCAGCAGACTGAAACGGAAACGCAGCAGACATCAACAGAAACGGCAACGGAAACAACCGTTACCGAGGAACCTGAAGTCGAAGTTAACATCGTTGCTTCCCAGTACAGCGTTCTGGACGTTACTGATTTATTCAGCAAGCGTGATGTAAAACAGACAGCCGATACCTCAGATGCAAAAAAGTATACGGTAGCTGACGGCCAGACCATCACGATCACCGAAGAAGGCGTATATGTACTGACAGGTACCGCCAGTAATGCTCAGATTTTCGTAAATGCCGATGAGAATGCCAAGGTACAGCTGGTATTACAGGGACTTAACGTTACCAATGACAGCACTCCTGTAATCTACGTAAAGTCAGCAGACAAGGTATTCGTTACAACTTCAGCTGACAGCACTTTAGCCGTAACCGGATCATTCACGGCAGATGGCGACACCAATACCGACGGAGTCATCTTCTCCAAGGAAGACCTGGTACTTAACGGCACGGCTACACTGACGATCAAGTCAAGTGAAAACGGCGTCGTCAGCAAGGATGATCTGAAGGTCACAGGCGGAACATATGTCATCACTGCCGGCAATCATGGTCTGCAGGGCAAGGATTCAATCCTGGTATATGACGGTAACTTTACCATCAAGGCTGGCAAGGATGGCCTGCATTCCGGTAATGACGACGATGACAAGAAAGGTTACATCTACATCTACGACGGCAGCTTCAGCATCAATGCCTCAAGCGACGGCATCGAAGCCGGATCAGTTCTGCAGATCGATGGCGGCAAGCTTGACATCAACGCAGCTGAAGGACTGGAAGCCACCTATGTACAGGTCAATGGCGGCGACATCACCATCAAGGCATCTGACGACGGCATTAACGCATCAGTAAACAGCTATTCATATGACGTAGTGATTGAAATCAACGGCGGTAACATCACCATTAACATGGGACAGGGTGATACTGATGCCGTAGACTCTAACGGTAATCTGATCATCAGAGGCGGCAATATTGACATCACAGCACAGTTTGCCTTTGACTTCGATGGTTCAGTATCATTCACTGGCGGAACAGTATATGTAAACGGCCAGCAGGTCACATCAATCAGTAACTCGATGATGGGGCCTGGTGGCGGTCCCGGCGGTCAGGGAGGACCTGGCGGACAGGGTGGCCCCGGCAGATGGTAAAAGGACAGTCTCAGGACTGTTTTTTTATCGCCTGGGAAAAAAGTTGTATAATAACTGTAACCATTGAGTTTCTTTTTCTGTGTATATGGGTGAAGGACATGATGGTCCGGGAGGTATAGAATATGAAGAACATGATTAGGAAGATAATCATTCTGCTTACGGCAGGATTACTGATAACAGGACTGGCAGCCTGCCAGAAGAAAGTTGAAACACAGGGAAACCAGGAGGGCAGTGAAGTGATAGTTGGAGGATGGGAAAAGGTCGAAGACGGTACCATTACCGAAGAATTACAGGAAATCTTTGACAAGGCCATTGATGGCCTGACAGGCGTTGGCTACAAGCCAATCAGGCTCGTTGAGAAGCAGATCGTATCCGGAACCAATTACAAGTTCCTCTGCGAAGCCACGACAGTTACGGCCAATCCGACGACAAGAGAAGCCTATGTGATCGTATACCAGGATCTGCAGGGCAACGTCAGCATTCTGGAGATCCAGGATGAGGGACTTGAAAACATGCCGCAGATTCCAAATCCGTTTGCCGGATATGAGACACTTGAAGAAGCTGAGGCAGCTGTTGGCTTTGAAATCGAACTGCCGGGCAAGAGTGACGGATATGTCATTCTCAATACATCAGTAATGAGCGGCAAGATGCTGCAGATCGACTTTGAAAACGGCACGATGGTACGCAAGATGGCCGGCAGCGAGGACATTTCAGGCGATTACAACCAGTATAAGACAATTGAAGAGGCAGCAGTTAACAATGTCCCTGTTACATTGAGAATCAATGACGGCAAGGTTTACAGCGCCATCTGGGAAGACGGCGGCTACTCATACGCCTTCTTCAATTCAGAGGGTATTTCCATGACGGACGCATTCATTCTGATCGCATCAGTAAAATAAGTTATAAGCATGGACGACTTCGACATTGTTGAGATGTATTGGGACCGCAATGAAGATGCGATCTACCATACCGATAAGAAATATAACCGGTATTGCTCAGGCATAGCCTACAATATTCTTTTCAATGCGGAGGATACAAAAGAATGCGTGAATGATACCTGGCTGAAGGCCTGGGAAACCATTCCGCCGCAGCGGCCGGAAAACCTGGCTGCCTATCTGGGAAAGATTACCAGAAACCTGGCAATCAATCTGCATGAAAAGCTGACTGCCCTGAAAAGGGGAGGCAGGCAGACTGATGTGATTCTGGATGAACTGTCAGAAGTAATCGGCGAGGAATCGGACGTTGACAGATACATTGATGAAAAGATCCTTACCGAGTTAATAACCAGATTTTTGAAACAGCAGAATGAAACGGCCAGAAAGGTATTCGTCAGAAGATACTGGTACATGTCCTCAACAAAGGAAATAGCCAGGTATTACGGACTGACTGAGTCCAATGTAAAAGTCATGTTACTCAGAACAAGAGAGAAACTCAGAGAGTATCTCATCAAGGAGGGCTATGATTTATGAACGAACCCCTGAAACTGCTCAAGGCAATAAATGACATAGATGACGAGCTGATAATGGAAGCCAATGTTGAGGTGTTCCCGACGCAGAAAAAGCCGTTCTGGAACATCGGTCTGGCTCGTCTGGTACCGTTTATGGCGGTGATCGTACTGGCGGTATTCATAGCCGTTGGAAACCTTGACAGAAATCCGATAACCACAGGCGGAAATCCGGTAGTTACCGTAAACAGTCTCAGCGATGCTGAAAAAACGGCAGGTTTCCCGATCAGCGTTCCCCAGAAATACGGTGACGATGAGATATTCACCATAACCGTGGTAAATGAAAGCGTGATCTGCGTTCATTACGGCAGCGAAGAAGATGTGGACATGGTGATTTACAAGGGCACCGGCAGTGAGGACATCAGCGGTGACTATACCGTATATCCTGATGTTCAGGACATTGAATATGACTTCCGCAGCATTCAGCTGAAGGGAAATGCCGGAAAGATCTATCTGGCTATCTGGAATGACAGACAGTACTCATTTGCCGTCAGGATTCCGGATGGTGCTGAACTGGAAGAAGTAAAGGCAGTAATAAGAGAAACACATTAACCATCCATCTGGATGGTTTTGTTGACTTTGATGAGGCTTTTGAGTAAGATAGTTTTAGCGTTGAACGGAATAGTAGGGGAAACGGGACTTCATAGAAAGTCAGTGGCTGATGGAAACTGGCAGACTGTCAACTGAACTCACCCGGGAGCAGAACGTATCAGCTGCGTTAAGGCTGAATTGAGGGCATGTTTATCATGAACTAAGGTGGTACCGCGCTTATGGCGTCCTTAGAGTAGCGCCTTTTATTTTTGGCGCAGAAAGGGATTTGAGTTTATGAGTTACAATCATGAGGTAAACGAAAAGAAATGGCAGAAATACTGGCTCGATCACAAGACCTTCAAGACTGATGCCTGGGATTTTTCCAAGCCGAAGTATTATGTTCTGGACATGTTTCCGTATCCGTCAGGAGCAGGCCTGCATGTAGGTCATCCTGAGGGCTACACGGCAACCGATGTCGTCAGCAGAAAGAAGAGAATGGAAGGGTACAACGTCCTTCACCCAATGGGATTTGACTCCTTTGGTCTGCCGGCAGAACAGTATGCCATCAATACCGGAAATCATCCGGATACTTTCACTAAAAACAATATTGAATTCTTCACCAATCAGCTGAAGAACATCGGTTTCTCATATGACTGGGACAGGGAAGTTTCAACATGTGATCCTTCCTATTACAAGTGGACGCAGTACATCTTCAAGCTGCTCTTTGATGACGGACTGGCAAGATGCGTTGACATGCCGGTAAACTGGTGTGAGGAATTAGGTACCGTACTGGCCAATGATGAAGTCATTGACGGTAAGAGCGAACGCGGCGGCTACCCGGTAATCAGAAAGAACATGAAGCAGTGGGTAATTGACATCGTCAAGTACGCTGACAGACTGCTGGAAGGTCTTGATGAGATCGACTGGCCGGAAAGCACCAAGGAAATGCAGAGAAACTGGATCGGCCGTTCATACGGCGCCCATGTCAATTTCAAGGTTGACGGACACGATGAAAGCTTTACTGTTTTCACTACCCGCTGTGACACCCTGTTTGGCGCTACATACTGCGTACTGGCTCCTGAACACAAGCTCGTTGAAAAGATCACCACGGCTGATAAGAAGGCAGAAGTGGATGAATATGTCAGAATGTGCGCAACCAAGAGCGATCTGGAGCGCACGGAACTGAACAAGGACAAGACAGGTGTATTTACAGGTGCCTATGCGATCAATCCGGTAAACGGCAAGAAGATCCCTATCTGGATCAGTGATTACGTACTGGCTACTTACGGTACCGGTGCCATCATGGCCGTTCCGGCACATGACACCCGTGACTATGAGTTTGCCAGAAAGTTCGGACTGGAAATCATACCGGTACTTGAAGGCGGAGATGTCAGCAAGGAAGCATATACTGATGACGGCATTCACATCAACAGTGACTTCATCAACGGAATGAACAAGGAAGATGCCATCGAAACCATGATCAACTGGCTGACGGAGAGAGGCATCGGCGAAAAGAAGGTCAACTACAGGATCCGTGAATGGATCTTTGCCAGACAGCGTTACTGGGGCGAACCGATTCCGGTAGTTCACATGGAAGACGGCGACATGATCTCACTGCCGCTTGATCAGCTGCCACTGGTATTGCCTGTACTTGATGATTACAAGCCATCAAAGTCAGGCGCATCACCGCTTGAAAAGGCTGAAGACTGGGTAAATGTCGAAATCGATGGCAGAAAGGGCAGAAGGGAAACGAGCACCATGCCTGGCAGTGCCGGCAGCAGCTGGTATTTCCTGCGCTACATCGATCCGCATAACGACAAGGAGATAGCAGATCCTGAATTACTGAAGCACTGGCTGCCTGTTGACCTGTACGTAGGCGGACCTGAACATGCCGTAGGACATCTGTTATACAGCAGAATGTGGAATAACTACCTTTACGACAAGGGCATCGTTCCGGTCAAGGAACCGTTCCACAAGCTGGTTCACCAGGGCATGATTCTGGGTGCCAACGGCATCAAGATGGGTAAGAGATATCCTGAATACATCGTTGATCCGAATGACATCGTCAGAGAATTCGGTGCAGATACGCTGAGATTATACGAAATGTTCATGGGACCTTTAGAAGCCAGCAAGCCATGGAGCGAGCAGGGCGTAGAGGGTGCCAGAAGGTGGATCGAAAGAGTATGGCGTCTTACGATGGAAACACCGGAGAAAATCACCGATGAACCGACACCTGAACTTGACTATGTCTATAACTTCACGGTAAAGAAGGTTTCTGAGGACATCGATACCCTGAACTTCAATACGGCAATCAGCCAGATGATGATCTTCATCAACGAGTGTTACCGCGTTGACAAGGTCAACCGTGATATGATCATCAACTTCATCAAGCTGTTAAGCCCGATAGCTCCGCACATGTGTGAGGAAGTCTATCAGCACTATACCGGCAGGGAAACCATCGCCTACGAAAGCTGGCCGACATATGATCCGGGCAAGCTGGTACTCAATGACGTTACCGTTGTCGTTCAGGTAAACGGCAAGGTAAGAGGCAAGATCGAGACTGCCAAGGACAGCGATGACGAGGCTGTAAAGGCCAAGGCTCTTGAACTTGATAACGTCAGGGCACAGCTGGAAGGCAAGACGGTCAGAAAGGTGATCGTAGTTAAGAATAAACTGATAAATATCGTCGCAAATTAGTAATTATTTATTGACACGAAGAGCGGATTTTGTTACTATACATAAGCAAAAGAAAATGTGGAAAGAAGAAGCACCCCTTCTCACCTGATGGCCGACGGTCATAGGTAAACGCTACAGTCGAATTGTGATTGTTTAGTGGGTGCAAGCCCGCTTTTTCGTTTGTAAGGAGGTAATATAACATAGCTAAGAAAAATCAGAATGACGATTTAGTCAATGAAAGCATTCGTTTTAAGGAAGTTTTAGTTATCGATTTAAATGGAAACTCACTGGGAATCCTTTTAAGAAGAGAAGCTTTGGACAGGGCATATGATCAGGACAAGGATCTGGTCTGTGTCGCACCTCAGGCTGTTCCTCCAGTCTGCAAGATCATGGACTACGGAAAGTACCGTTTCGAGCAGCAGAAGAAGGCCAAGGAAGCAAAGCGTAATCAGAAAACTACTGAAATCAAGCCTTTGCGCTTATCACCTGTTATTGATACACATGACTTTGAAACCAAGGTTAAGCAGTCAAGAAAATGGCTGGAAGAAGGCAACAAGGTCAGGGTTGACATGCGCTTCAGAGGCAGAATGATGACCAGACAGGATGTCGGTAAGAAGGTCATGGAAAGTTTTATTGCGGAATTGTCAGATGTTGGTAATGTCGATAAGCAACCTGTTATGGAAGGCAATACCATGTCATGTGTTATATCACCTGTGAAGAAATAATAGTGGAGGAAGAAAAATTATGCCAAAAATGAAGACCAAACGTGCCCTGGCTAAGCGCGTTAAGCAGACCGGAACTGGCAAGCTCAAGAGAGGACATGCCTACACATCACACTTAGCTCCTAGAAAGACTCACAAGCAGAAAGTTCATCTGAGAAAGCAGACATTAGTTTCTAAGAGCGACTACAAGCGCATTAAGCTGCTGCTGCATAACTAGGAGGTAGATAGAAATGCCAAGATCAGTAAACGGAACAGTTGCACGTAACCGTCGTAAAAAGGTTTTAAAGCTCGCTAAGGGTTATTTCGGTTCAAAGCACGCTCTTTACCGTACAGCTCATGAACAGGTAATGCATTCATTAAAGTATGCTTACCGTGACAGAAGACAGCTGAAGCGTGAAATGCGTAAGTTATGGATCGCCCGTATCAACGCAGCATGTCATCAGAATGACATCAACTATTCATTATTAATGCATGGCCTGAAGCTGGCTAACATCGACATCAACAGAAAGATGCTGTCAGAAATCGCCATCCATGATCCAAAGGGATTCACAACTATCGTTAACAAGGCTAAGAAAGCCCTGGAAAAGACAGCTGACTAATTAATCAATGAATCAGAGAGAAGTGACTATACAGTCACTTCTTTTTTTACATATAAAATTGGTATACTATATCCTCGAAAAGTGGTATACTGTTATCGTTTTTTGAAGGAGGATGAAATGAACAGAGAATTTTACCTGCTTAAGGATTATGACACAGTACCGTCCATCAGGGATAACATTGATCTGAACGAACATACATTTCAGAGAATAACTCTGGCTCAGAATGTCATTGAGGCAAACAACTACATTTCCAGACAGCTTGATCTGCCGCTTGCCAGTAAGCTTCTGTTCATCAACAGCCTGGTTGTAATCGATGAGGTGCCAAGATGCATTGAGAAGATATATGCGTCCCTGGCTGAAGTCAGAGGACTGGAAACATATGACTACAGTGATATGTCATTTTATGCGATACTGAACAGGGAAAAGGGGATTTCCCGACTGTTCATCAGGGAAGAAGTCAAGATCGTTGAAGCAGATGATCAGGAAAGAGAACTGCTGAAACTTGAAGATGATGACAGGGAGATCATGCTGATAAAGGGAACTGCCATCAGTGAAAATGAAAAGCCTCTTGCCTATTATGAAACAGTGTCCGATACGGGACTTTACAGATACAGGAGCGTGACCAGTTATGAATAGGGAAACTACGATATACGGTCAGCTCATGGAAAGCATCCGCAATAAGATCATCAGCGGTGATCTTAAGATCGGTGACAGACTTGAATCGGAGAGAACCATGTCGGAAAAGTACGGCATAAATCGCATGACTGTCCGCAAGGCACTGAAATATCTGGAAAACGAGGGTGTGCTGGAATCCAGAAGGGGCAGCGGAACCTATGTCAGCAAGATGCCGCTGGTCCAGGGCAAGCTAAGCATGGATGACAGTAATCACACGCTGTCCCTGAGTGCGCTGATCAGACAGAGAGGAATGAAGTCGACCAGGGTGCTGCTTTCAATGTCGAGAGTGCTGCCGAAAGGGGACGTTGCCATGGTTTATCCTGAGGAAAGGAAGGTCTACGAGATCGTCAGGCTTTCACTGATAAATGACAGACCGTATGCCTTACAGAAGGTATACATACCATGCAGCCTGTTCAATGATGCCGAGAGATTTGACTTTGAGGAAGGCTCTCTGTATGAGTACATGCAGGACAAGGGACACAAGCCGGTAAGGTTCAGGACGGATCTGAAAATCGAAAGACTTCCGGAAGAGTACTGTAAGATAATGCAGACGGATAGAAATAAGAAATACATGCTGTTTGAGTATTACGGATATGAAACAAACGGTCAGATACTGGAGTACACCGTATCCTATCACGATCCTGAATACACCAAATTCAGCTTCGAATCAATCGTCAGTCTGGACGGCCTCGGTTAGCCGTCCTTTTTTGTGCAACCGGGTTGAAACATGGCAGTCTGTCGTGTAAAATGGTATAGTATGTATACCACATTTATGTAAGGGGGAGATATGATGCTAACGAGCAGGATATCCAGAAGATCACGGCTCGAAAAGAACAAGCGCAGGATCCGCAGGATGAAGGTCGATTATAACAAGTATGTTAAGGACTTCTATCTGGAGGATGGCCTGGCAATCATTTCATGTAATGTTAACGGATACAATGACATCATAGACAGATATTCAGTAGAAGGGTATGAGTGGCTTAATGACAGTTTTGCCCGCTTCCTTGAAAGCAACGCCTTCTACATTCCGGTTGAATATCCGATAGTGCTGGAGATCTGCGGTACTAAATTCAACAGGAAGCAGAGAGAGGTAATAACCGAGACCATACATGATTATTATGAACTTAAACTCGGAGACAAGCAGATGGAACTGAATGACAATACCAGAAGGATCATTACCTTCATGGTAATTGCCGGGCTTTTCACGTTGTTGTTCACGTTCGTTCAGGGCTGGCAACAGGATTCGTTCGTCGTTCAGTTTATTCTGATCATGCTCTGGTTCTTCATCTGGGGACTGTCTGACATGGTGGTGACTGACCGCAGCGAACTGAAGGAAGACAAGATGGCCATTGCTCAGCTGGCCAGCACGGTCGTCCGCTTCAGGGAAGAATTCAGCGATGAGCCTTATGATGAATTTGAACAGGAAAAGATCTATCAGGAACTGAAATGAAAAAGATACTGCAGCGCAGTATCTTTTGTTTTAGTGAAAGTGCCCGAATCTGGCCTGTTCCTCGTAGTTTATGTGCTTCATGTCGAGCTCTTCAATGATGTTGGCCGGTTCGCCTCTGACATACATCTGTTCCTCCGGCTCCAGGTTGCCCTTGTCCGAGTCAATGTAGATGGCCAGCGGTCTTCTCATGCCGATGGCGTAGCTCAACTGTACCTCACACCATTTCAGATGATGCTTTCTTATCAGTTCGCAGGCGAATTTCCTGGCCATGTAGGCTCCTGAAAGGTCGACCTTTGTCGGATCCTTGCCGTTCATGCAGCCGCCGCCGACATTGGCAAAAGACTGATATGAATCAACGACGATCTTTCTTCCGGTAAGGCCGGCATCTCCCTCAAAACCGCCGATCAGGAATCTTCCTGTCGGATTGATCAGAAAGCGCTCTATCTCTATGCCGTAACCGGCACACAGGGAAGTGACGTAGTCGATCAGTACTGCATCAGTTCTCTCGCGGCATTTTTCCGAATTGTTGTAAGAGATGGTGAAGTCTCTGATCCTCACAAGATTGAAGTCATCATCATATACGCCGGTTATCTGTGCCTTGCCGTCAGGGTAGAAGTCCGGATCACTGTGTACAAGTTCATCGTATCTTCTGGCCAGCTTCTGCAGCATGACCATGGCCAGTGGGAGTAATTCCGGGGTATCGTTACTGCCGTAGCCGAACATCATTCCCTGATCCCCAGCCCCCTTGACTTCATCGTTTGTGCCCAGGGCAATGTCTGATGACTGCCTGCCGATGTTGTCTATTATCTCATAATTATCAGGATAGCCGACGTCTCTCAATACCCGTCTGGCAATGGCCTCTACGTTGAGTTCGGCCTTGCTGGTTACTTCACCCGTAATGAAAATCTTGCCCTTGCCGCCGGCTACTTCGATGCCGCAGCGGCTGTTTTCGTCCTGCCTGAGACACTCATCGAGCAGGGCTGCCGATATCTGATCGCATACCTTGTCCGGGTGTCCTCTGAAGACGATCTCGTTGCTGAATAGTTTCATGTTCCTCTTTTCTAACCTAAGAAAAATCCCGTCACATTCCTATGACGAGATCCTACTTTAACAATGTTACCCATCGTTCAAGCATTAGCACCTTGTTAATAACAGGTTGCTGCACAGTCATCGAGCTTGTCTCTCGTGTGCTCTTCATAGGTGCTAATAATATAGCACAGTACTCCTGATAATACAACATGAAAAAAAAGTGATCCGAAGATCACTTTTGCTTAGTCTGTAGTGTAGGTATAACGATCACCGTTGTAGTAGGTCTTGATGTATTCAAACGGCTTGACCTCATTCTCGAAGAGGGTATAGGTCAGGTGAGTTGCACATAGCAGAGCAGTGTTGCTTATTTCCAGATGTTCCTTCTGGAAGTCATCAGGAATGCAGGCAGTGATCTCCATTTCCTTGGACAGACGCGGAATACCTATCTCGTCCAGATAGGCGTAGAAGGAACTGTTAAGACTGCTTATGTCAATGGCCGGTATGATCTTGGCGCTTATGTAGCCGTAACTGATGGCAAATGGAATGCCGTTACCGGTACGCAGTCTGATGATGTAATGAATCATGTCATTGTTGGTAAGCTGCAGTTTGTCTCTGATCTCAGGTACTTCAGAAGCGCTGATGACATTGTATGATAACAGCTTCGATCCGGCCTTCATGCCGATCTTCTCCATGTCTTCAGTAAAACTGGCGATGCTGGCGCTGCTCTTGGCAACTGACGGGATCCTTACGAAGCTTCCCTTGCCCGGTGCTCTGGTAATGTAGCCACGCTGATTTAGATCGTTCATGGCCTTGTTTACCGTCATTCTCGAACAGCCGAATTCCTGACAAAGCTGTTCCTCCGTTTTGATCTGATCGCCATACTTAAGCGCACCGCTTTCAATCAGTTGGATGAAATGTTCCTCAATTTGTTTATACTTTGCATCACTCATATACATGCGTCCCTCTATAATTATATGTTATTTTCCTATAATATGTTAACTAAAATGGCATATCAATATACCAATTTCTATGCCGCAAAATACGCTGCCATGTCAGTTGCTATAAAATATCCACATATATGGCTATTCCAACTGACCGGCAGCCTTTGAACCGTGGTAGATCTCCTTGAGGAGATGCCATGAAAGAATGACCGCCAGTATGACTGTTATCCAGTCGGATAATGGCTGAGTGTAGTATATGCCGTTTTCCCGGAAGAATATCGGCAATATCATGACCAGTGGAATGTATATCAGACCCTGTCGGCTTACGGAAAGGATCATTGATTCCTTTCCTTTTCCTGCTGCCTGCAGGGAGATGGTCAGAATATAGTAGGCGGCGTATATCGGCAGCGAGAGGGTATAGGCAAGAATGTATCTTACTCCATATTCGATCGATGCTTCGTTTGCGGCAAACAGTCCGATGTACTCGTAGGCGAATTTCCAGATAACTGCATCGGTTATCAGGGAATATCCGGTAAGAACTGCCAGACTCCAAACGATCGACTTGTACAGCCTTTTGTAGTTTCCTGCGCCGTAGTTATAGGAGGCAAATGGCATGTAGCCGTTTGCGGCACCCTGAATGAAGAAATTCATGAAGTAGCTGGCGTTACGGCCAATGGAACAGCCGGCTACGAAGTCCGTTGAATAAACAAATACCTGCTTGTTGTAAATGGCTGAAGACAGTGCCGGCAGCATGTTTCTGACATAGCAGGACAATCCGACACGCATGATCTCTCTGACGATTCCCTTATCCATGTGGAAGTCAAATGTCTTCCAGTAGATCGGAGTCTTGCGGGACTGCAGACGCTTCAGACACAGTACTGCCGTTATCATGCGGCAGATGGCCGTTGCCAGGGCCGCACCATAGATGCCTAACCCGAATCCCCAGTCGAACATCAGGATCGGATCCAGGATGATGTTCAGCAGAACACTGGCACTGATGACATTTGTTGAGTATTTGATGTCACCGACAGCTCTCAGCATGTGTACGGTGGTCGTTCTGATTACAAAGAACAGCATCATGAATATATCTATTACTCCATATACCATGGAATACGATATGACTTCAGCGTCTTTTGTCTGCCATAGCACGTATGGTTTCAGCATCAGGAAGCCTATGATCATGTGGAGAACCGTAAGGCTCAGACACAGAGTCATGGAAGTTCTGACAGTTTCATATATCTTTTCAGATGAGCTTCTGGCACCAAGGATCCTTCCCAGGTATGAGGCTCCGCCTATGCCGACGCAGATTCCGACTGATTCAATGAGAATGTCTATGGTCGTAACGGTGGATATGGCAGCGATCATGGCGCTGTTTTTCAGCATTCCCACGAAGTACTGATTTATCATGCTGTAGATCAGGTCCACGATCGAGACAAGAATCGACGGAACAGCCAGCTGAACCATTGCCCGGCTTATTTTTTCTTTCTCAAAAACATATGTACTGTCACCATTCATGAAATAATCTCCGAAAGTATTGACAAATATTTGTCAAAACATACTTATAGCATACACAAGTTCTTTACAAATGTATATACAAAATCTATAATTAGAGTAGACTTATCCGTACTGTCGGTGTAAAAAGGGAATAATGGGGAAATACACGGTACGGAGGATTTTATTACGGATACATCAGCAGCTGAAGCCGTGCGGCTGCTGAGAACATAAAAACTTATACATAGGAGGAGAGTTATGAGTATTGTTCAAATGGTATTATTGGCATTAGCTTGTGCTTTCTGTCGAATGGAAGGTGGATGGTTCGGTGAATGTAAGTTCCGTCAGCCAATCGTCACAAGCTTTTTTGTCGGATTGATTTTAGGCGATGTTCCAAACGCTTTGAAAATCGGTGCTCAGTTTGAAATGATCTGGATGGGTGTTGCCGGTATCGGCCCTGTTGCCCACCTCGACGTTACAACTGGCGGTTTCTTAGGTACGGTTATTGCCTTACAGTCTGGACAGGGATTTGAAGCTGCAATGTTATTCGCACTGCCAGTTTCAATGCTCATGCAGTTCTTAGAGAGTTTCTCTAACTCAGCATTCGGTTACTTCGATGTCAAGATCGACAACGATGTAGAACATGGTGTATTTACAAAGATCAAGTCAACATTCCTGTTCGCAGCTGTATTGAGAGTTGTTCTGGAATTCACGGTAGTTCTGGTATTCTTACTGGCATCTAACGCAATTTCTCAGGCACTCAGCAATGGTTTCCCAGCATGGCTGGAAAACGGCTTAGGCGGCGCAGGAAAACTGCTGTCTGCTTATGGTTTCGCAATGCTGTTAGCTATCATGATGGACAAGGAACTGATTCCATTCTTCATCATTGGTTACACACTCGCAGCATTCACAGGCAGAGCATACAACATGATCGGCATTGGTGCAATCGGTCTCGCATTAGCATGGATCTACTTCTTAATCGCTGACAAGCTCGGCGGAGGTAAGGCAGTAGCTGCTGCAGACGATGGATGGGAGGATTAATTATGAGTGAATATATCAGCGAAAAGAATAATATCACTAAGAAAGATTTTATCAAGTGTTTCTGGTTAGGCTTCCTGATGCAGGCAAACTTCACCTATGCAAAGATGCAGGGTGTAGGCTTCTGTATAGCCATTCAGCATATTTTAAGAAAGATCTGGACAAACGATGAAGATTACAAGCATGCTTTACAGAGACATCTGGCTCCGTTCAACATGACAGTTGCTCCATCACCACTCATCATGGGTATCTCAATCGCCATGGAAGAGCAGGCTAAGGAAGATTATCCAGATTATGATTACGAAGCAATCAACGCCGTTAAGGTTTCTCTGATGGGACCTTTAAGCGGTGTCGGCGATGCCTTCTTCTGGGGCATCATCAAGTTACTGGCTTCAGGCTTGGCTTTAGGCTTTGCTCAGAACGGTAACCCAATCGCTCCATTCGTATTACTCGCAGTCTTCAACATTCCTAACTTCTTAACAAGATGGTATACATTGAAGATCGGTTACGAAAGAGGACAGTCATTCTTAGGTGAACTCGAACAGAGCGGCAAGCTGCAGTTACTGACATACTGTGCAGGTATCTTAGGCATGGTATCAGCTGGCTGTATGATCGCTATGTGGTGTTCAATCAACTGCCCGTTAACATTCACTGTTAACGATGCAGAATTCGTCATCCAGGATACATTAGATGAAATCTTCCCATGCCTGTTACCACTTGTATTCGTATTATTCGGCTACAATCTGATCAAGAAGGGCATGAGCTCAGGCAAGATCACTCTGATCTTAGCTTTAGTTGGTTTCGTCCTCGGCATGTTTAAGCTGGTTGGCTAGTATTAGAGAAAGAGGGATAGTATGATTCACCAGTACAAAGTAGACGACAGACTTATTCACGGCATGGTCTACATGACCTGGTTCCCAAAGTACAATATTAACAGAGCTGTTATCGTAGATGATAATATTGTCAACAACGAAACCAGAAAGATGTCTTTGCGTTTAGGCATGCCACAGTCTGCAAAGCTGGTCATTTGGTCAGTCGAAAAGGCTGCCGAAAAGATTCTTGCAGGTGTTGACAAGGGAAGCAATGTTATGGTCATTGTTAACTCACCTGTATGGCTGAAAGGTCTGCAGGACAGGGGTGTTGAAATCAAGGAAGTCTGCTGCGGAAACTGCTCAGATAACGGCAAGGATTCCGTACAGGTTTCTGGCACACTCTATGCCAGCAAGGCTGACCTGGAAGCTTACAAGGCAATGGTTGCAAAGGGAGTAAGATTCTACAGACAGACAACTCCTGAAGTTGCACCGGAAGAATTAAACGAAAAGCTTAAGAATATGTAGTTAAAGGAGAACATTATGGGAAGCGAAAAACCGACAGTATTGGGCTATATGAGATCACAGCCTGAAGTTTTAAGAAAAACTTATCAGAACCGGGAAGTGTTCGTAAATCCGTTTATTGATTATTACCTGAAACATGATATCAAGAAGGTAATATTCTTCGGTTCAGGAACTTCCTATAACGTTTCAAATTTAGCAGCTTATTATTTCAAGCACTTGGTTGAAGTAGATGCTGAAGCTCAGTATCCTACGGTATATCTGAACTATGAATGTGCCAACAGAAATCAGTACATCAGAAATGAACAGATACTATGCGTGGGAATATCCCAGTCAGGGACATCTATTTCAACCGTTAAGATGATGGAGCATGCCAGAAAACAGGGCTTCTCCACCTTGGCGATCACCTCAGATCTGAACAGCGAGATCACAAAGCATGTTGATACTGTATGTGAACTGCTGGTAGGTCCGGAACTCACACCTCCTGAGACAAAGGGATATACGACATCTCTTATCAGTGTCTATCTGTGGGCTCTGGAACTGGCCAGGAAGCTGAACAAGGTCTGTGCAGTGGATTATGCAAAGGCCTGTGAAGAACTGGAAGACATGCTTTCAGACTTCGAAACTGTCATTACCGACAGTGAAAAATGGTACGAAAACGTTAAGACTACCATTCTAAACAGCAATCGCATCTACGTCTTAGGGTATGGCATAGACTTCGGTTCAATGCTGGAAGGAACCCTAAAGATCTCAGAGATGCTGCGTTATCCAACGGTGGGATGTGAACTCGAGGAGTTCATGCACGGCCTCACCACAACTTTAAAGGGTGACGTAACGATCCTGATGATCGGAAGCGATGAAGCTGAATTACCGAGAATGCTCGACATGCGCGAGGCATTTAAGCGCTACACGGAGAGAGTTCATGTCATTTCCTGTGGCGATCTGATTACCAACCCTGATGAAAGGGACATCATTTTCAAGAAGAAATACAACAAGTATATTGCTCCGCTTGCATATACCGTCCCAATGCAGTTCATAGCTGCCAAGGGAGCCAGAGACATTGGCATCGATACCAACATCTGGCCGTTCAACGATTTAAGCGGACATCTCAAGGAGGAAGAATAGATGATAGGTTTTATTGTTACCGGACATGGTAACTTCGCAACGGGAATTACCTCTGCAGTTACTTTGGTTACAGGCATTACAGATGGTGTCATAGCATGTGATTTTGATGACATGTCTTCATTTGATTCCATCAGAGTAAAACTCGAGAAGGCAGTTGAAGAACTGAAGGATTACGATGATATTGTTATATTCTGTGACTTATTGAGCGGAACACCTTTTAATCAGGCTCTTGACATGAAGGTAAGCACCAACAATGAGAAAATCCATATTATCTATGGATCCAACCTGCCATTACTGATCGAAGCCATTCTTTCAGGTACAAACGGTGCTGACATGGAAAGAATCGAAGAAATCGTCGAAACTGCCAAGGGCAGCATCGGCATCGTTCAGGACAAAGCTGAAGATGAGGATGACTTCTAAAAGGAGTATGACTTCATGACAGAAAAGAAAGTTACAATGATCGACTACGTGCAGCAGACACCTGCACAGGTCAGATACAATGTTGAAAGAAGCAAGGAACTGACAAAGTCACTTGTTGATGAATATACAGCAAGAGAATATAAGAGAATCATCATCGTTGCCTGCGGATCTTCTCATAACGGCTCATTATGCGGACTGCCGTTCTTACAGAAGGTCACCGGCAAGGAAGTACTGCTTATTCCGCCGTTCACATTCGTTCATTTCAAGAACGATTTCAGCGATGACGACTTCATCGTTGTCGTTTCTCAGAGCGGCAGAAGCACCAACGCCATCGAGGCTCTGGAACTGCTCAAGGCCAGAGGCCACAGAACCATCGGCATCACCTCAGATGTCAACAGTGATTTCAAGGACATCTGCGATCTGACGATCGACTGGGGTGTAGGCGTTGAAACAGTAGGCTACGTTACAAAGGGTGTTGTTACTCTGGCAGAATACTTCATGCTGTTTGGCATTGAAGCACAACTGGCAAAGGGCAAGATCACTGAAGAAGAAGCAGACTGCTACAAGAAGGAGATCCTGAAGTCAATGGAAGCTCACGAACAGCTGCAGGCGTCTACTCAGAAGTACATTGACACTCATGTCAAGGAACTCTACAACATGCAGGAACTGTATGTCATTTCAGCAGGAGCCAACCTGGGAACAGCTACTGAGGCTGCTCTGAAAATCTCTGAAACAGTCAAGATCCACGCAACCGTATATGAGTGCGAGGAATTCCTGCACGGACCATTATATCCGATGACACCAAAGTACGCCGTACTGGCATACGATACCGGAAACAAGGCTGCCAACAGCAGAATCGAGGCCATTTATGAAGCCAGCAAGGGCATTTCAACAATGCCTATCCTGGTAACATGCGGCGAATGCGATGATCCGGATGTCATCAGCACCAACGTTGAACTGATGGATGAAGTCATGCCGCTGGCATATCTTGCCGTTGCACCGTTGATCGGTGACTTCGCTTCCAGAAGACTGGAGGCTCAGGAAAACCCATTGCTGGAAGAATTCCAGAAGAAATGTGCAACCAAGAGCAAGAAGTATCCTAAGGAATTCGGACAGTGGTAAGATCCCGCAGAGGGAAATCAGAAGAATATGAATAGGATGCTTGAAAACATCCTATTTGTTTTAGGAGGTATTATATGATCAATTTCGATGAACAGACCATTATCAGAAACTATGCATACATCTATGATCGCAGAAGCGAGATCGAAGCCATCGCCGATAAACTGTGCCTTGATGGATTTGATCTGCTGTTCTTCACGTCATCTGGCGGATCAATGGCGATGATGCAGCCGTTTGAACACTATGTAAACGTTTATTCAAAGATCCCGGTTGACAGCATGATCTCTGCAGATTATCTATTGACCGGCTGTAACCGTCTGACCAATAAGAGCGTTGCCTTCATGACTTCCAAGTCCGGAGACACCAAGGAAACCATAGAATGCGCCAGAAAGCTCAGAGCTGAGGGCGTCAGGATCGTCTCAGTCTGCGGTGTGGAAAACAGCCTGCTGGCATCACTTTCCGACTATACCTTTGCCTACCTGGATGGACGTCCTCAGGAACTGGTATTCTATTTCATAATCGGCAAGATACTGTATAACAGAGGCTACTTCGCCGAGTATCCTGACTTTGCCGATAACCTGAAGAATCTGGGCAAGGCCCTTGCGAAGGTAAGAATCGCCTGCGATGAAAAGTGTCTGAAATACGCTCAGGATTACTGCCGTGAGCCATATAACATCTGGATCGGTTCAGGTGACTGCTGGCCAAATGCCTACTCATATTCAATGTGCGTTCTTGAAGAATCATTATGGGTAAGAACCAAGTCAGTTACTTCTGCAGACTTCTTCCACGGTACTTTGGAACTGGTTGAAAAGGATGTGCCTGTAACCCTGGTCATGGGTGAGGGTGTTACCAGAAGCCAGGATGAGAGAGTCAGGAGATTCGTTGAAAACCTGACGGACAAGTTTACCTGCTTTGATACCAGGGATTACGAACTTGAAGGCATCAAGGATGAATACAGAAAGTATCTTTCACCGGTAGTCATGGCAGCCATCCTGCAGAGAATCGGCAAGAACATGGAAGTCATCACCAACCATTCTCTTGAAATCAGAAGATACTACAGAAAGAGTGAGTATTAGAATGAAAAGCATCTGTGTCGGCGACAATGTCATTGACTACTATGTAAACAGCAGGGAAATGTATCCCGGCGGCAACAGTCTTAACGTAGCCGTTCATCTGGCCAGACTTGGAGCTGATTCTGCCTATCTGGGCAATATCGGTGATGACGAGATGGCCGGTGTCATAGTCAGAGCGCTTAAGGCCAACAACGTCAGTTTTGATCACTGCGTATACATTGAAAACGGAACGACAAAGCACTGCAATTATGAAGTCATCGACGGAGAGAGACACTTCATCAGCGTTGAACTCGGAGATAACTGGTCAGGACCATGTGACCTTACGGAAGAACTGATTGAATATGTCAGCGGGTTTGACGTTGTCATTTCCAACTGCAATGCCAAGATGCAGGATGAAATGAAGAAGATAAGCTGTCTCGACAGCATCTATGTCTATGATTTCGGTGAAAAGGACAAGTACCACGTTGACGAGTACCTGGACCTTGTCTGCACCAACATGGATCTGGCAATGTTCTCTCTGCCTCATCAGGAAGAGGAGAACGTCATCAGATTCTGTGACAGGATCAGAAGCAAGGGTGTGACCAACGTGCTTGTTACGATGGGAAGATATGGACAGTATCTCTGCAATGAGAAAGGCTGCGTGCATGGCGAAGCCAGGTACGTGGAAGCCGTGGATACCATGGGAGCCGGAGATTCATTTCTGGCAGCCTTCGTAAACCAGCTGTGCAGCAGCGGCTGGAAAAAGGGTGAGGTGCTGAACAGGGAAAAGATTGAAGCCGCATTTGACGTAGCCAGTAACTATTCCCGTGACAACTGCCTGTCAAAGGGCGGATTCGGATTTGAGGTAAAACAGTAGAAAGCAGGAGTGATCCTGCTTTTTTCATGCAAAGGAAAACAGCCCTAGGAGAAGGGCTGCTTTCTGGCTTTGGGATAGTATGAAATAACCCGATCTTAGTTTCAGATCCTGGTATCTACCAATTCTGTAAAGTCATTGTTGGCATCTCTGTTTGGATCCTGGTGATTGTACTCAGGAGCAAAGGCAGATATTACCTGGATGAAGGCGACGATCAGCATTACCGATTCAGTAAGAGGGCATTCGGTAACGCTGATGACGTTCTTCTCTTTGTTTTCCTGGCATGTCTCGATCATGATCACATTAGCCAGTTTGTTGAAATAATCATAGATGCTCTGGGCAAATGCGGCATTTCTGCCGGTTCTGATCACCAGCATCGTCGTATTTTCACTAATTGATCTGTGCGTTCCGTGTGAAAACTCTTCGCTGTCAACGGCGCATGTCGGAATGCACATCGTTTCCATCATCTTGATCTGAGCTTCAAGAGCCAGACCGTAGTTCATGTTGGATCCTACGATGTAGAAGTCCTTCATGCCATTGCCGATGCTGTTTTCTCTGGAGAACTGAATGGATCTGCTTACAAATTCATCAAGTTCATCGCACTGCAGCTGTAATTCCCTGTAAACAGCGGCTTTTTCATCTGGGATTATAGTTCCTCTAATGACGCCCATGCAGGCGGCAAGCATCAGTAATACCAGTATTGTTGAGCTCATGCCCTTGGTCTTGGCATTGCTGTCTTCTTCACCGCAGTTAAGAGTCAGGAAGTAATCGGTATACTTCTTAAGGGTTGCCGTGTCATCAGCAGATATTCCCAGAGTCTTAATGCCGTACTTTTCAGCCAGCTGGGCTGCCTGCAATGTTCCGCGGCTGTTGCCTGTCTGAGAGATCAGAACGACCAGCGTCTTCTTACTGTCAATCAGAGAGGCGAGGGCCTCCGAAGAAATGAAGTTACCCGCCGTGATGCAGTGGACATTAACACCGGCATTCTTCATGAAGAAAGGCATTACCGTCATGGATGAATTATATGAGCTGCCATGTGAGACGAAGTAGATCGTGTCAAAACATGCAAGCTTTTCTGCCAGTTCCTCAATGTCAGTTCTTTTCAGATTATCTGTCAGTACCTGGTATTCCTGACCAATGTACTTCCACATTATGCTTTCAAACAGTTCCATAAGTACCTTCTTTCATGTTACAACTGTATTATAAACATTATTTATCATAATGTATATACATCTGCACTTAAAGTATATACAATAATATTAGAATAAAAAAAGGAGTAAGTGAAATGAGCAGAAAAGTTATGACAATGATTGAACACGTAAAGGACACTCCGCGTGTTCTCAAGAAAACATACGCAATAAGAAATGACTTCATGAAGGACTTTGTTGATGCCTTCATGAACCATGATTTCAAGAAGATCTTCTTCCTTGGATCAGGTACTTCGAACCACGTTTCCATCGTTATAAAGAACATCTTCGTCAGACTGCTGCACATTGAAGGTGTTGCCGTTCCGCCGACATATTTTACCAATCACGTTGACGTCAATCCGACGGGAATCTTTAAGAAGGATGAGATCTGCGTCATCTGCTTCTCACAGCACGGTGATTCAATTTCAACCTGTGAAGCAGCCAAGAAGGCCAGAGATGACGGCTATTATACCATCGGTGTTACCGAACAGCTGGACAGCGTTCTGGAAAAGCTTACAGACAGTTACTGTCATCTGGAATGTGAGGAAGAGCAAATCGGACCGGAAACAAGAGGGTATACCCAGACGATCTTCCAGTTCTATGTAATGGCAATTGAAGTTGCCAGAAGAAAGGGCCTCATCAGCGAAGAAGAATTCAGACAGCTTGACAGGGACTGTTATGAACTGGCTGAAAACTTTGATTCGATCGTAAATGAATCAATTGAGTGGTATGAAAGAAACAGAGAGAGATTCCTCAAGATGGAACGCAGCAGCATTGCCGGCTGGGGCATCAACTGGGGTACAGCTCTGGAGGCCAGACTGAAATTCTTTGAAACATACGCCCGTCCATGTACAGGCTATGAATTCGAAGAGCAGATGCATGGACCGTTCAGAGCATATCCTGACAAGGACGTATACTTCTTCATCATCGTTTCAGAGGGCGAGAAGGAAAAGAAGAGAGCTACTGAAGCCGTTCCTTATTACAAGGATGCCTTCAGTGACAACGTATTCGTGGTAACAGCTGAAAAGGACTTCCCGACAGGCGAACTTGATCTGAAGTTCAGCTACCATACGACCGACATTCTTTCACCGATGCAGTACATCGTACCATTCCAGGTATTATCCGCACTCATCTGCGAAGATGTAGGCATTGATACTACGGTATCACCGGTCAAGAAGAGATATTTCTCATCACACTATCAGGCATAAAAAGAAGGAAGGAACGTGAGTTCCTTCCTTTATGCTTCCAGAGATTCTTCTTCAGACTGTAGCTCAGTTTCCTGAGGTTCTTCTGTATCTTCCGGCTTTTTGCCTTCAGGTTTATGACTGTGAGAACCGTCAGGTCTGCCGTGACCGTGATGTCCATGGGGTGGTGGACAGGGGTTTCCGTTTTCGTCGGTTGGTGGTTCAGGCAGACCTTCAGGTCTTTCACCATCTTCTCCTTCCGGTTCTCTGCCTTCTGGTCTGGGTCCATGAGGACGATGGTGACCATGGTGGCCGTGTGGAGGAGGGCATGGTTTACCCTCTTGGTCAACTGGAGGTTCAGGAATGTCTTCCGGCTTTTCCTCTTCAGTGAATTCTGTTTCTTTTTCTTCCTCTTCTTCAGGCTTCTCTATTATGATTTCCTTTGTTTCAACTGGCATGTCATGTCTCCTTTTTCTTTGTAAAAAGGATAGTTTAGAATTGTGAATGTCGAGTGAACATCAAAAGAATATTTGCCGAAAAAAAAGCTGATCTGCTCAGCTTTGAATGTCCTTTATGGCTGCGGTAATGACTCCTGCCGCTATTTCCAGATACTTCTGGTCAGTCTCGTCAAATCTGGCAATGAGCGGCGAATCAATGTCGAGTACGCCCCAGACTGCATCATTTATGATGATTGGAACGACGATTTCAGAATTGCTGGCGCTGTCGCAGGCAATATGTCCGGCAAACTCATGAACGTTTCTGACCAGAATGGTTTCCCGTCTTTCCACGGACGTTCCGCAGACTCCCTTGCCAACTTCTATCACTTCACAGGCCACAAGGCCCTGGAACGGCCCAAGAATGAGCTTTCCGTCCTGCATGAGATAATAACCGACCCAGTTGGTATCCTGCAGAGACTGCTTTAAAAGAGCGCTGGTATTGGATAATAAAGTGCACATGTATTTCTGTCCTTCACACATGGCCTTAAGCTGTTCAATGAGTATTTCGTAATCCTGCTGTTTCATGTTGGTCCTCCGATAGTAAAAGTATATAACTAATCTTCGGGGATTTAAAACATAATGCAGTTTATTTTGCTGGACAGTAATGTGTACTGGTATATAATTATCTATGGACAGGGGTGCATTTTTGCTGAGAATTACCCTTAGTACCTGATCTAGGTCATTCTAGCGTAGGGAGTCCGCCTGCGCCTGTTTGGAGGTGTTTTTTTATGAATAACAAGACAAGAGACTTAGTTTACATGGCATTATATGCCGCATTGTTCATCGCGCTTGACCAGATAACACTGTTCAGAATGCCTCAGGGAGGATCGATCAACCTGAGCAGCGTTGCTCTGCTACTGGCCTCATACCATTTCGGCTGGAAGAAGGGGGCTATGGTTGCCCTGGTAGCCAACGGCTTACTGTATGTTACGGGTTCAATGAACTTCTACGGCAGTGTCATCAGTCTGTTCTTTGACTATATCTTTGCCTATACGGCATACGGCTTTGCCTCACTGTTCCCGAATGTTTCTCATTTCTATACCGGCATCGTCATCACCAGCCTGATCAGACTGGCCTGCTCAACATTCAGCGGATGTGTTGCCTGGGAAACACCATTCTGGGCATCACTGGCATATAATGCCGAATACATACTGCCTGTGGCAGCCATTGACGTGATTCTGGTTCCAATCATCTTTGAGAAGCTGAAGCCGGTCCTGAGGAAGGATTAAGATGCATCCGGAGTCAGGTACTTACGTCAGCATATACAGTTTCAAGCATGACGGTCATGTCAGACGCAGCTGGGACCAGGGTTTTGTCCTGGAAAGCGACGACCGTCATTTTGTCATTGTGACAAACAAGACCTGGGTCGTTGATGACGACGGTCATCACTGGTACACCAGGGAGCCTGCGATCTGCTATTTCTATGGTGACAGATGGTTCAACGTCATTGCCATGATGCGGGAGACAGGCATTTACTATTACTGCAATCTGGCTTCTCCAGCCATATATGACGGGGAAGCTGTCAAGTACATAGACTATGATCTCGATTACAAGATCTTTCCGGACGGTTCAATCATCCTTCTTGATGAAGATGAGTATGAACAGCACAGAAAGAGCATGAACTATCCAGAGGAAATCGACGGGATCCTCAGAAAATACATGAAGATGATCAGGGAACTCTATGAAAACGGAGAGGCTCCGTTTAACCGCGAATACAATGAGAGGCAGTTTCAGCAGTATCTTGATAAATTATCAAAACAGCAGGTTTTGTGATAGAATGAAGGCAGAACAGGTGGATATGATAATATGAAGAAAGTTATAGCTATTGTTGATGACGAGAAGGACCTGAACGAACTGATGAAGAGCTATCTGGAAAAGGAAGGCTATGAAGTACGTTCTTATTATACCTACGAGGATGCCGAAGCCCACATCTACGATGATGATGTTCATCTGTGGATGCTTGACATAATGCTTGATGAAAAGAGCGGATTTGATCTGTTTGAACTGATCAAGAATCAGGGCAGGGAGATACCGGTCGTTTTCATCAGCGCCAGAGACAAGGAATTTGACCGCATCATCGGCCTGGAAAAGGGCAGTGATGATTACATAACAAAGCCATTTAACATGAAGGAAGTAGTTCTGAGAGTCAACAACATCATCAGACGTTCATACCGTGACGATCTGCAGCTGGAAGTTGACGGTTATCTTATCGATGAAAAGCAGCGCAAGGTATCTTCACCTAACCTGGCCAATGACATCGACCTGACGACCAAGGAATTTGAACTGCTCATACTGTTCGTACATAACAAGGGAACTGCCTTCTCCAGAGAAGACATTCTCAACAAGATATGGGGTACTGATTATTTCGGCAGCGACAGAGTTGTCGATGATACCCTCAGAAGGCTGAGAAAGAAAATGCCGGATCTTAACATTCATACCCTGTATGGATTCGGATACAGGTTGGATTAATGCGAAAGTTTTTCCGTTGGATAGCTGAGCTGTCACTGATACAGCAGCTGACATTCATAATGGTAATGGTAGCCTTTGTCATCTTAGGCTTTTTCAACGTGTACATGAAGGGAAATGTCACTGATTTCGTCAACAGCCAGGTCATGGACATTCTGAGAACTTCACAGAATACCATAGTTTCCAGAGTGGAATCCTCCAGCATGGGTACCAGTGAGATCGGCGCCGATGCTCAGGTATCTCATTTCGTGTATACCAGGGACACCCTGAGCCTGCAGGTCAGTAACAATACCTATTCCTCTTCATTCCAGGATGAGGTAAATAACCTGTCCCAGCAGCTTGAGGAGAGCTGGAGTGAGGGCATTACCGAGATCAATGATACCAGATACTATTACCGTTCATACCGCATTGACAATAACAGGGTAATAGTCTCCATAATTGACTATGCCTATGGCCAGAACATTGAGAATACCCTGATCAGACGACTGTCAGATACCACGTCAATAGTGGTTACCGTACTGTTTGTTCTCATCTTCTTCTGGACACTGTCGATCATCACGCCGCTTCAGCAGATCCGTACCTACATTGACAAGATGAGGAAGGGTGAGGAGGCAACGCTGAACGTTGACAGAAAAGATGAGATTGGCGATCTGGCCAGAGAGCTTGTCTCGCTTCAGGAGGAACTGAAGAGACAGGAGGAGACCAAGGAGGAAATGGTTCATAACATTTCCCATGACCTCAAGACTCCTATCGCCACTATCAAGTCCTATGCTGAAAGCATCAAGGACGGCATATATCCGTATGATACGCTGGAAAAGAGCGTTGACGTCATCATAGAAAACTCAGAACGTCTGGAACAGAAGGTATACAGTCTGCTGTTTTTGAACCGTCTGGATTACATGATGGATCAGGCAAGGGAGACTGAAAAGACCACCGGCATGAAGGAAACCATCGAGAAGGTACTGCTTTCACTTAAGATGATCAGACCGGAAGTTACAATTGAGTGCGATCTGCAGGAAGGTGAATTCAGAGGCGATGAGGAATCATGGCGAATAGTCGTTGAAAACCTGCTTGACAATGCCTTAAGGTATGCCGAAAGCAGAATAGACATCACATTCAGACCGGGAGCCCTGGCCATCAGCAATGACGGTCCAAGCATCTCTGAAGAAAGAATGCAGAAGCTGTTCAGGCCGTTTGAAAAGGGAACCAAGGGCAAGTTCGGACTTGGCCTTAGCATCTGCAGCAAGGTGGCTCATGCCTATGGCTATAGCATTGAGGCTGAGAACCTGGAAAAGGGGGTTGTCTTCAGGATAACTGACAGGGAAAAGCCGAAGAAGGAATCAAGGAAGAAGAGCAAGGCTGCAAAGGAAACGGAGGCAGTCAAATAGCCTGGATGGAATTGAAAGAACTGTCGTTTTATGATAGTTTAATAGTAGAGATTATAAAATCAGAATAATAGACTGAAAGCATAAGAAAGGGAGGATTTTATAATGAGTACACCTCATAACAGTGCAAAAAAGGGCGACATCGCAAAAATCGTTTTGATGCCGGGAGATCCGCTTAGAGCCAAGTTCGTTGCCGAGACATTCCTGGATGATCCGGTTGAATTCAACCATGTCAGAGGAATGCTGGGATATACAGGCACCTATAAGGGACATAAGGTATCGGTAATGGGTTCAGGCATGGGCATGCCAAGCATCGGTATTTATTCATATGAACTGTTCAAATTCTATGACGTAGACGCCATCATCCGTATCGGTACGACAGGGGCCATGGTTCCTGAAGTTCACATCTATGACATCGTCCTGGCCAAGAATGCTTACAGCAAGTCAACATATGCTCAGGTTCAGAATGGGGACATGGAAGAGATCCAGTGGCCTGATGAAGCACTGAATGAAGAGATCAGAAAGTCCGCAGCCAAGTTAGGTTATCCAATGGTTGAGGGAACCATCAGCTCAAGTGACGTATTCTACATTGACACACCTGAGTTTGACCCAAATTATGCCAAGTACGGCTGTGTATGCGCTGAAATGGAATCATTTGCCTTATTCCACAATGCCAAGGCATTGGGCAAGAAGGCAGCATGTCTGTTAACAGTATCTGACTCCATCGTAACCGGTGAGGAAACAACGGCTGAGGAAAGACAGCTGGCCTTCACCAAGATGATGGAAATTGCCCTGGAAACGGCACTTAAATATTAAGAGTTTGGGAAAAGACCGGTTCGCCGGTCTTTTTTTATGGGAAATTCCGTACGGGTTTGAAATGACATGGTAAATAATATATAATCTAATGGATTTATATCAAGGGTGCGTTTTATTATGGCAAAAAAGAAGAAAGAGAAGAATAAGATCAAGATCGGATTTCCCCAGAGAACATTCCAGGTCTTAAATACATTGTTGATACTGCTGATACTGGGCTTTTACCTGTACAGGGCGATCGACTTCAGAAATCAGTTCATCGCTTTATACAGTGAGGTAACCTCAGAAGAGCATCCTGTATATCTTTCAGAAGCACTGATATCAAAGGTCATCGGCGATAACGACGGTGTATGGAAAGATGAGAACGAAAACTACCATTACCGCGGCAATCCGAAATACAACTACGTGTCATATTCCGGAAGGATCTTCAGAGTTCTGGACATCAATACTGACGGTGAAGTCAGAATGGTTGAACAGGACAATACCGGCAGCTTCATACTGGATGACAGCGCCACATATTCCGATTCACTGATCAGACTGTGGCTGAACACTGACCGTGACGATCAGTTCTCAGGCATCTACCAGAAATCATTAAAGGACTTTGATACCACGATGATCAGAACGGAATACTGCACTGACGTGATCGACGGCGCCGACAGCATCGGCTGCAAGTACACCAAGAACGATAACTATGTGACCATGCTGTCACTTAACGACTATAAGATGACGGGTGGGGCGGATGGCTTCCTCAATAACGGTGAAAGCTTCATGCTGATTTCCATGAACAGTGACAATGAAAACTGGTTCGTAAATGAGGACGGAAGTCTTTCCACCGGTTCCAATCCGACGCAGTTTGTCGGTATCAGAGCTGTTGTTACAACCAGATACGACCTGGCAGTACAGGGAGGTACCGGAAGAGAGAGCGATCCTTTTATCATCAGAAGATCTGATGTCATGGAAGCCAAGAACATGAACATATCCAGTTTTGTGAGTTACAGCGGCAGGTTGTGGCGTGTCGTCAGAAAGACAAATGAACTTAACATTGAGCTCATGCTTGACGGCTATCTGAATGATGAAAACGGCGAGCCGATTACCAGAAGCTTCGGCAGCAACAATCACTATTCTCCAGACAGGGGTCTTGGCTACTACCTGAACAGTGAATACATGGAATCTCTCGAGAATCATGAAAACGTGCTTGTTTCCAATGACTGGTATTACGGATCATTATCAGGTGATAACCTGTATGATTACCATGATAACTTTGCCAATACTCTCAACTGCTACGTAGCGTTGCCGAATACGGCAGTGCAGTATGTTGATGAGTATCCTGGCATCTTCATCATGGCTAACATTGATACCAATGATGATCTGGTCTACACCATAGATGATGACGGACACCTGTTTGCAGGTTTCCTGAGTTCAGAAAACAAGGTCAGACCGATGATTTGCATTAATGGATCTCTGGCAATCGAATCTGGCAGTGGAACCAGAGACAACCCTTACATACTTGCAGAAAGGAGTGGCGAATGATGGATAACAACAGAAAATTCGATCCTGAAGAATTCAAGACTTCTGCAGGCAGTACAGGGAGTGACCTTGACAAGACTATAAGGATCGACAGTACTGAGTCTGTACGCAGAACCGCAGTAAAGCCAGCTGAGGGCAAGGTTAGAAAAGTCAAGACGAAAAAGCAGAAAACCTGGAGGCTGGGTTTCTATACGAAATTCCTGCTGTTTGTTGACCTGTGTGCAATCATCTGCTTCTATCTGGTATACGGTTCATATGACAAGATAAGAGACTGGTACATTACCACTGCTCTTACAACCGGTACCCATAAGTATCTGGCATACATCTTCTACGATGACGATGCCATTGCCGAAGTACTGGAAAAGAACAAGACCATCGTATCCGGAGAATCAACAGACCTGTCTCAGATCAAGATCGTTGACAATCCTGATACAGGATATTACGCAACCGAATATGACCGTCAGATACTTCAGAGGGACGATCCCAATCAGGCATACAAGGTTCTGGAAATCAACGAAAATGGCTACAGAGGCTGGATAACGGTCATTTACCAACCGCAGAGACTGGAATTGGTAACTTCCAGATCGAGATACGGCAGCACCATTACGATGTTTGCCGCTGACAACGACGCCATTGTTGCCATTAACGGAGGCGGATATAACCTGTTTGGTGACAACAGTATTTCCAGCCTTGGATCGGTCATTAAGGAAGGTGTCATAATTGACAATACTTACAAAAGAGAAGAACTGGTCTGCATGGACTGGGAAGGAAAGCTGTTCCTGAAATACGGCACAGCTGATGAAGCTCTTGCCGATGGAGCCAGATGGGCACTGACCTTCGGACCATTCCTTATCGTTAATGGTGAAAAGAGCACCTTCATGGGTAATGGAGGCTATGGCGTTCAGCCAAGAACGGCGATTGGTCAGCGTAAGGATGGAGTAGTTCTGATGGTAACGATCGACGGACGTGGCTCCGGTGGTTCTGACGGTGCCAACATGGCAGAGCTTGCTGACCTGTTTGAAAGATACGGAGCATACAATGCCTCAAATCTGGATGGCGGTGGCAGCTCAATGCTGGCGATCAACGGCGAACTGGTCAATCACCCGGCAGGCTGGAACTATACCGGTGAAAGATACGTATACGATGCAATAATCTTCAGGTAGGGAATATGGATAAGATAAAGAGACTGCAGGAAATATTTGATGACAGCAACAGAATAGTTTTCTTCACGGGTGCCGGTGTTTCCACGGAAAGCGGCATACCTGACTTCAGAAGCCAGGACGGTCTGTACAATACCAAGTACAAGTACCCGCCGGAAGAGATCATATCCCATTCATTCTTCATGAACAATCCTGAGGAATTCTACAGATTCTACAGGGACAAGATGATCTTCCTGGATGCCAAGCCAAACGCAGCTCATCTCAAGATGGCTGAACTGGAGAAGGCAGGAAAGAGTCTCGGCGTGGTAACCCAGAACATTGACGGCCTACATGAGATGGCCGGCAGTAAGACCGTGTATGAACTTCATGGCACGATCCACCGCAACTACTGCATGAGATGCGGCAGGGAATACTCATTACAGCACATCGTTGACAGTGATGGCATCCCGAGATGTGAATGCGGCGGCATGATCAAGCCGGATGTCGTGCTGTATGAGGAAGGGCTCGACAGCTCAGTAATGAACGGTGCCGTCAGGATGATCAATAAGGCAGACTGTCTGGTCATAACCGGGACCTCACTGGTCGTCTATCCGGCAGCTGGACTGGTATCATACTTTGAAGGCAGGTATCTTGTCGTCATTAACAAGACGCCAACGCCTAGAGACGGCATGGCTGATCTCTGCATCTACGATTCCGTAGGCAAGGTATTATCACAGATAGAAGTAAGAGTCTGATTTTCAGACTCTTTTTTCGGTCAATGTACCATGATGAAGAAGAAAGATATGCCATACTTTAGAAAAGAGGTATCCACATGAATGCATATGAAACGATAATAACCCGCCGCAGTACCAGAAAGTTCCGTAACAGAGAAGTTGATGAAAAACTGACTGATCTCATAATAGAAGCCGGCCGTCACGCCCCTAGCGGCGGCAACAGCCAGAGCTCTCACTTCTTCGTCATCACAAACCGTGAACTGCTGGAGAAACTTGCGCTCATGGTCTCGGAAGCCTTCAGAAAGATGGAGGTTCACGAGGGAATGTACAGATCTCTTGTAACGTCAATAACCAGGTCAAAACAGGGAAACTACATCTTCCATTACGGCTGCCCAATGCTTATTGTCGTTGCCAATAAGAAGGATTACGGCAATAACATTGCCGATTGTGCCTGTGCCCTGGAAAACATGATGATCGCGGCCAATTCACTTGATCTGGGAACCTGCTGGATCAATCAGCTGAAATGGCTTAATAAAGATGAAGGACTGCTTGAACTGTTCAAAAACCTTGGACTTGGTGAGGAAGAGAGAATATATGGAGCCCTGGCAGTTGGGTATCCTGATACAGAGGATGGACTGCCGGTAAGAACACCGCTGCCAAGAACCGGCAATAAAGTAGAATACATAAAGTAAAAGAGCAGTTACCTGCTCTTTTTTCCTGTATTGAGTATTGCGACCAGATCAGGATCAACGTATCCGATGTGATCCGCCGGATCAAATCTGTTTTCAAACGGGTGAATGCCGTAGTCTCTGATGAGCTTTCTGGCAATGTTGATGTTCTTGATGACCGGAGCGATCATTAACAGATCCTGATCAAGAATGTATTCATAGCTGTCTCTGTTCAGGAACCATACCGTGAACTTGTTTTCAGAAGGATAAAGCTTTATCTCGCTGGCCAGCCTGATCTCACCGTCATCGTCGTAGTCAAATACCGGGATGTCGATCTGAGAAAGCTGCTGCCAGATCTCCAGGTTTTCCTCATCTTCCTCGGTCTCCGGATCAAATTCATAATGGATGGTCAGATTAAGAGCCTTCAGAAGGGGGTCGGAGTTTTCAACCTTCATGAAGTCCGGAAGAAGTTCCTTCTTGTAATCTATCTGTTCAAATTTCTTAATGAACTGGTAGACATTGGTTTCATGGCTGTAGACCAGGGCACCGTATTTCTGGATCTCACGGTCAAATTCCCTGATGAATTCGCAGTCAGGATCGGAAATGTCCACAATGTTGTTAAGGTATACGTTTCTCATTAAATCACCGAAACTATTTTAACACAAACGTGAATAAACTGTTATAATATTAGTGCTGTCTCCGTAGCTCAGCTGGATAGAGCGTCCGCCTCCTAAGCGGAAGGTCAGCGGTTCGAATCCGCTCGGGGACGCCATTTTTGTATAATCATGCAGTGAGACGACAGGTTCGTCTCTTTGTGTTGAAAGGAAACTGACATGGAAAAGAAACTTAATCTTGATCACATCATGTTACAGGCAGTCTACTATGTTACCATAGCGGCTGTTCTTGGCTTTGGCACCTTTACCATGTTAAGCAGGGGGTACACTTCCTTCCAGGTAGGTTTGTTAATCGCAGTTGCCAACCTTCTGAGCATGCTGATGAACTTCGGCATTTCCAGCCTTCTGGACAGAAGCGGCAGGATAAACGTATTCCAGATGTCACTGTTGCTGTCGGTGGTATTGCTGGCGGGATATCTGATCAATCATCTTTCCGAAGAACCTTCAATTCTGCTGAGTATGGCCTATGTGATGGATTTTGCTCTGATAGCTGCGATGACACCGCTGTTTGATCAGATGAGCACTACCTTCATCAAGAATGGCTTCAACATCAACTTCGGTACGGCCAGAGCCTTCGGTTCGCTGTCGTATGCCATATCATGTCTGATCTTCGGCAACCTTACCGAGAAGTATTCATATAGAGGCGTTACCACTGTGAGCATAGGATTTCAGATAATACTGATCCTTATTCTGTATCTAACAGCGCGGCATTTTGGAAAAACTTCCGGAAGTTCAGATGATGTGTCCTCACAGGAAAAGGCAGATTACCTGAGCTTTGTTACCTCACATCCGTCATATGTACTGGCCTGCTTTGGTTATGCAGGATTAATGGGTTCATTTGCCCTGTTAATGGAAAACTTCCTGCTGCCGATAGTTACGGCAGTCGGGGGAAGCACGGTTGATACCGGCAACATCCAGGCACTTAAGGGATTCGTGGAGATACCGGTAATGTTCGGATTTGTCTGGCTGGAGAGAAAGATGAAACTCAATGACATTTTCCTGGTAACGGTGATCAGCTTCATCATCAAGAATCTCATCATGACAATGACCCGTTCCGTAGCGCCGATATATTACTCGCAGATCCTGCAGTGTACGACATTTGCCCTGATCGTACCTGCCTTCATTTCCTACGTCAATAAGACGGTAAGGAAGAATGAGATCGCAAGAGCCTTTGCCTTACAGGCCATGGTATCAACAGCTGTTCAGATGCTGATGAATGCACTTGGCGGACACATCATTGATTCACTGGGCATAAGGGCGCTGTGCATCATGGCGACGGCAGTTTCCGTGATCTGCGGCATTCTGCTCATGGTCTCTGTAAACAGGTCAGAAACCGAATGATTCCAATTTGTTTAAAAAAAAGACAAATGGTATCAAAAAAGAAGACACACTTGATAAAATAGTGTAAAATAAGTATAGATATTCTGATAATAGAAGGAGACATAATATGGGAAAGTTCGTTGTTAAGGAAGTCAAGACAGGTGTTAGATTTAACTTAGTTGCCGGTAATGGTGAAGTTATTGGTGTTTCAGAAGTTTATACAACAGCAGCAGCATGCAATAACGGCATCGAAAGCGTTAAGAAGAACGCTCCAATCGCACCGGTAGAAGACCAGACAGTAGAAGGATTCGAGCCAGAGAAGTGCCCGAAGTTCGAAATCTACACAGACAAGGCTGGTGAATTCAGATTCAGACTGAAAGCAAGAAACGGTGAAATCATACTCGCCAGCGAAGGATATTCTTCAAAGCCAGGTGTTAAGAACGGTGTTGAAAGCGTTAAGAGAAATGCACCTGAAGCTGAAGTAGTAAAGGCAGAAGAATAATTAAGGAACAGGGGAGATCGCATGATCTCCTTTTTCTTTGAAAAAAAGCTCTCCGGATTGGAGAGCTTTCAGTTTATCTGTGAATTATTGTGCCGGTTTCGCCTCTAAGGGCTTCCTTGGCTCTGTGCAGGGAAGTGATCAGGGCTTTGCCGTTTTCTTCATGCTCTACATATTCGATGCATGACTCTACCTTTGGCAGCATGCTGCCGGGAGCGAACTGGTTCTCGGCAATGTACCTTCTGGCTTCCTCAACTGACATTTCCGGAAGGTCCTGCTGGTTTTCCTTTCTGTAGTTGATGGATACGCGGTCAACGGCTGTCAGGATGATGAGCATGTCAGCGTGCAGGTCCAGAGCCAGTCTTGCGCTTGCTCTGTCCTTGTCGATGACAGCCGCTACGCCTTCATAGTAGTCGTCAGCCTTTACGACGGGGATGCCGCCTCCGCCGACGGTGATCACAATGGCGCCGCTGTTGACCAGCTTTTCAACTACATCAAGTTCAACGATTGAGATCGGGATAGGGGAAGGTACTACTCTTCTGTATCCTCTTCTGGCATCTTCAACAAAGGTATAACCGGTCTCGGCAATTATCTTTTCAGCCTGTTCCTTTGTATAGAAGGAACCGATTGGCTTTGTCGGATTCTGGAACGCCTTGTCATTCCTTGAAACCTCAACCTGCGTAACTACGGTTACTACTGGCTTGTTGATGCCTCTTTTCTTAAGCTCTCTGCCAATTGCCTGCTGCAGGTGATAACCGATGTATCCCTGAGTCATTGCTCCGCATTCCGGGAAAGGCATCTCAGGAGTGCCGGCATTGTTGTTTGCGGCAAACTCAAAGGCCAGATTTATCATTCCAACTTGTGGGCCGTTGCCGTGTCCGACAATGACGTCATGTCCTTCTTCGACCAGATCGACAATTGTGCTTGCCGTCTGCTTTACCAGTTCAAGCTGCTGGGCAGGGGTACTTCCCAGGGCATTGCCGCCCAATGCTATTACTAATCTGCTGCCCATGTTACTTCAATGTGGCATACATTACGGCCTTTATCGTATGCATGCGGTTTTCGGCCTCATCAAATACCTTTGACTGAGCTGATTCAAATACTTCGTTGGTTACTTCCATTTCCGGCAGGCCGAATTCCTCATAGATCTGTCTTCCGGTTGAGGTATTAAGATCATGGAATGACGGCAGGCAGTGCAGGAAGATGCAGTCAGGATCAGCATTCTTCATGACATCGCTGTTGACCTGATATGGAGATAACAGCTTGATCCTCTCTGCCCATAATTCCTTAGGTTCACCCATTGACAGCCAGATGTCGGTATAAATGACGTTGGCTCCCTTTGAAGCTTTCTTTACGTCGTCTGTCAGGGTAATGGTGCAGTGATTCTGCTTGGCCAAGGCCCTGCATGTCTTTACGAGTTTTTCATCAGGCATGTTTTCCTTTGGCCCGCAGGCTACGAAGTTAATGCCGAGCTTGGAACAAACGACCATCAGAGAATTGGCAACGTTGTTTCTGGCATCACCGAAGAAGACCCATTTCAGTCCCTTGTAGTAACCGAAATACTCATAGGCTGTAAGGACGTCAGCCAGCATCTGCGTCGGATGGAAGTCCGTTGTCAGACCGTTCCATACCGGTACACCTGAATATCTGGCCAGATCCTCAACGATCTGCTGGTCAAAGCCGCGGTATTCAATGCCATCGAACATTCTGCCCAGTACTCTGGCGGTATCAGCCAGGCTTTCCTTATGGCCCATCTGTGATGAACCCGGGTCAAGGTATGTAACACCCATGCCCAGATCATGACCGGCTACTTCGAAGGCACATCTGGTTCTTGTTGAGGTCTTCTCAAACAGCAGAACAATGTTCTTGCCGGCAAGATACTTGTGCGGTGTGTTTGTAAGTTTCAGCTGTTTGAACTGCATTGACAGTTCTAGTAGGTACTGGATCTCCTCTGTTGTAAAGTCCAGTAACTTTAGGAAACTGCGTCCTGATAAACTTCTTGGCATATAATAAACTCCTTCATAATTTAATCTTCACGCCATAATGGCATGCTCATGCATCTGGGGCCTCCTCTGCCTCTGGAGAGTTCGGCACTAGGCATGGTAATTACCTTTAATCCCTTTTCACGCAGGATAGCGTTTGTGATGTCGTTGCGTTCATAACAGATTATGACGCCGGGGGCGATACACAGGGTGTTGGAACCATCGCTCCACTGTTCTCTGGCAGCTGCGATCAGATCGTTGCCGCCGCAGTAGATGAGTTCAACCTTTTCAACACCGGTATATTTTTCCAGAATGTGTTCCAGAGTATCCTTAAGCTTTCTGACATGCAGATCATCAGGAAGTCTGTCTTCTCCATCAGGAGGTGTTATTTCATAAACTTCCAGCGGTCCGATGATGGCTGGATGTACCGTATACTTGTCAACGTCGATCCTTGTAAATACCGTATCCAGATGCATGAATGCCCTTGATTCAGGTATCTTGAACGCCAGGACCGTACGTATCAGGCAGTCCGGATCATTGAAGAGATTACGCGCAGCCGCTTCAATGGCGTCAGGCGAGGTCCTCTCGGATATGCCGATGGCCAGTACGGTATCGGTAAGATTGAATACATCTCCGCCCTCAATGGTTGCGTGGTAATCTCGGTCGTAATATCTCTTTACGTTGCCGGCAAAGTCCGGATGATACCTGAAGATGTAGTCAGCATAGATCGTTTCGCGTGTACGCGCCGGGAAATGCATCCTGTTAACGAATGCACCGGTGCCGACTGATGCGAACGGGTCTCTCTGGAAGTACAGGTTAGGCATTGGATCAACTATCAGGTCATCGCTTGGCGCGATTCTGTCCTGCAGCGAGTAGGCCTTGATGGCTTCACCCAGCTGTTCCTGCATTTCCTTGAGGGTTATTCCCTCCATGGTTTTGAGAACCAGGTCCTTGCCCTTGAAGTGAGTAACGAGATATCTGTACAGGATGTCCTGCCATCTCCTGGTTTTAATGTTTCATTCGGAAAGCCACTGATAAATGAATGGCTCAACAAGTTTTGGATTCAAGTCAAGTACTTCCGTCATCAGATCTTCAAGATAGACGACTTCGACACCATTCTCCCTGAGGATCTCAGCGAATGCATCATGCTCCTTCTGAGCTACCTTAAGGAAGGGAATGTCGTCAAACAGAAGTTCCTGCAGCTTATCGGGAGTGATGTTAAGCAGCTCTCTTCCCGGCCTGTGAAGCAAGACCTTTTTCAGAGGCTTGATTTCACTGGTTACATGAATTCCTTTCATAATTATTCCTTTCTTCTGTTGCCCCGAAAAGGGGACCGTCTGCCAACTTCTATTATAGTTTGAAAACAGAAAGAATGTTAGGCCTTATTTCCATAAATTCAGTAAAAGAGAAAACATCTGCGGATGACTGATGTGAAGCGTCTTTTGTACCTTTGAAAAAACGCCATTTATGATATAATCATATGAGCAAGGGGGATTTGCGATATGAGTACAGTAGAAAACAGATTAGTTGATGCCTTGAAGGAAGTACTTAAGGAAAGATATGACCTGGTACCTGAGGAAGGCTTTGTCATGGTCGAAGTGCCAAAGGACAGCAGCAAGGGCAATTATGCCACGAATCTGGCCATGAGACTTACCAAGATATTGAGACGCAACCCCAGAGAGATCGGTCAGGAAATAAAGGATGCCATGCTGGAAAAGATGCCTGAGATCGAAGGAATCGAAGTAGCCGGCCCCGGCTTCATCAATTTCCAGATCAGAAAGGATGTTCTTGCCAACGTTATCAACGAAGTATTGGCACAGGGCGATGACTACGGGAAGAATGAGGCAGGAAAGGGCGTCAACATTCTGGTTGAATACGTTTCCGCCAACCCTACCGGACCTTTGCATCTAGGTCATGCAAGAGGAGCAGTATGGGGAGACAGCCTGTGCCGACTGTTACTGGCATCAGGATATAACTGCCTGCGTGAATATTACATAAATGACGCTGGCAATCAGATAGACAATCTCGGCATTTCATTAATGGAAAGATACCGCGAGCTGTTCGGCGAGACACCGAATCTGCCGGATGACGGCTACCACGGTCCGGATGTCATTGAGATCGCCAAGGAGATTAAGGAAGAATATGGTGACAGGTGGATGCATGTTCCTGCCGATGAGGCCTACCGCTTCTTCCGTGAAGACGGCAAGAGAAGAGAACTGGAGCGCATCAGAAGGGACCTGAAATACTATCGCTGTGATTTTGATTCCTGGATCAGTGAACAGGAAATCAGGAATTCAGGACTCATTGAAAGATCCGTTGAAAGAATGCAGGAAATGGGTCTGGTATATGAGGCAGAAGGTGCTTTATGGCTAAAGACCACTGAATATGGAGATGACAAGGACAGAGTTCTGCGCAAGTCAGACGGTTCATATACCTACTTCACACCGGACATTGCCAATCACATCGGCAAGGTCGAACGCGGATATGAAAAACTGGTCAACCTGTGGGGAGCAGACCATCATGGCTACATAGCAAGAATGCAGGCTGCTCTTACGGCTCTTGGCTATCCGAAGGGAACTCTGCTGGTCGACATCATCCAGATGGTACGTCTGGTAGAAAACGGCAGGGAAGTCAAGATGAGCAAGCGTACGGGTAATGCCGTTACGATCAGGGAACTGTGCGACGACATCGGTGTCGACAGTGCCCGTTACTTCTTCCTGGCTAAGGCTCTGGATACCCATCTGGACTTTGATCTGGGCATTGCCAGAAAGCGTACCAATGAGAACCCGGTGTTCTATGCTCAGTACGCTCATGCCCGCAGCAGCAAGGTCCTGAAGTCAGCAGGAGAAGTAACACCGCTTGATGTTTATGATCAGCTTACAACTGAACAGGAAGTCGATCTGCTCAAACTGATCACCGATTTCCCGGCAACGGTAGCTGATGCCGCCGTTACCAGAGCTCCAAACAAGATCTGCAACTACGTTCAGAAGCTTGCTCAGTACATCCACGCCTTCTATGCATCATGCAAGATCCTGTCTGCTGAGACAGAAGAGCTTAAGAAGCAGAGACTGGCATTGCTGAAGGCAGCAGCCATTACCATGAAGAACGCATTATTCCTGCTTGGTGTTGAAGCGCCGGAGGAAATGTAATCAGAATATCATTAACCATGCAGTCATGACAGGAAGATGTGACGGCAGAAAAGCCGCTGATCCGGCAGGCTGCATGGCTTTATTTTAGAAGTAGCAGTGAGGAAAGAAAATGACAGATAACCTGAGTATTGAGGCAGCCGAACAGTATCAGTATGCAAGGAAACTCGGCAAGAGGGAGTCTTTCAGCCGCAGACTGCGCGGCCTGAGAGCAACTTTGCCGGCTCTGGATGAACTGGTAAATGAGGCGTCATGTTCCATAGAAGATCTTGGAAACATTGAGGTTCCGGCAAATCTGATCATCGGTACCAGGACAACGATGCGGCAGTATTCATTTTCCTACAGCTTCATGCCGCTGATGGAAGAAAGAAGTGAGTTTGCGGCCAAGTGGAAGAAGGTCTGCGAATATCATCTTTCTGACACCGGCATCAGCGAGTCGCCGGACGCCTATGAATACATGGGCAAATTCTATGTCGGTGAAGGAAACAAGAGAGTCAGCGTGCTCAAGTCATACGGTGCAGTTTTCATCAGCATGAACGTCAAGAGACTTGTTCCGCCAAAATCCAGCAAAAAAGAAGTGAAACTGTATTATGAGTTCATGGAATTCTACCAGCTGTCCAAACTGTATTCACTGCAGTTCTCTCATCTTGACTATTACAGGAAGCTGATGAAGTATCTTGGAATGGAGAAGGATCATGTCTGGACCAGGCAGGAAAGGATCTCCCTGGTCGGCTTCTACGGCCGACTGTGCAATGAACTCAGAAAGCAGAAGATCGAAGGCAATTACGCTGACTGTCTGGTAGCGCTGCTTGAAATGTATACCTATGACTTCCTGACGCAGATGGATGACAGGCTGATGGATAAGATCATAAGCGAAAACAGAGTAAGGTTGATGCACGGCAGGGGATTCTATTCGATCGAATGCATCTCTGACCAGGAAGATTCAGTACTCTATTCGCCGATGGCAAAGGACTTCCTCAAGAATACCGACTTCATCATTTCGGCAGGGGATCTGCATCCGGAGTATCTGGAGTTCATCGTTACGATAAGCAACAAGCCGCTGTTCTATGTTCATGGCAATCATGATGACATCTACGAGACAAAGCCGCCGGGAGGCTGTACCTGCATTGATGACGATCTGGTCGTATATCAGGGCATCAGGATCCTGGGATTGGGCGGTTCCTTCCGCTACAGTGAGGCGAAGAACCAGTATACTGAACTGCAGATGGAGAGAAGAATAAAGAAACTGAGAAGGAAGATACGCAAGGCAGGCGGGGTCGACATCGTAGTTACCCATGCTCCTATAAAAGGATACGGCGATCTGCCCGATTATGCCCATCAGGGCTTTGAATGTTTCCGGAAACTGCTTGATGATCTGAAGCCGCGCTTCTGGTTCTACGGGCATGTCCACATGAACTACATGTACAACATGCCGAGGGTATATACCCACAAGAATACGATGATCATAAATGTCTCGGGCAGATATGAGATAAAATACTAAGGGCTCTCAAGAGCCTTTTCTTTTCATAAAGAATGCAGGTAAGTGTATAATATAACTTGACTTGAGAAATGGAGGACAAACCATGAAATTCAGTGAGATGAAATATGAAAGACCTGACTATCAGCAGTATTCTGTCCGCATGAATGAACTGCTGGACAGACTTGAAAAGGCTGAAGACAGCAAGACCTTTCTGAAGATATTCAGAGAAATAGAAACAATGCGTTCAAGGCTGGCAACGATGTCAACATTATGCTCCATCCGCCACAGCATTGACACCAGAGACGAGTTTTATGATAAGGAGAACGATTACTGGGATGAATACAATCCGCTCTATACGGTCGCAGAAACGCGCCTGAGCAAGATCTGCGTTGCCTGCCCGTTCAGGAACGAACTGTATGACGTAATACCGGAAACGTTCTTTCAGACTGCTCAGTGCCAGATCAATTCATTTGATGAGAAAATCGTGCCCTTACTGCAGCAGGAAAACAGATTAAGCAGTGAATACGGCAAGCTGAAGGCCGGCGCCCAGATCCCTTTTGAAGGGAAGATATACAACCTTTCGAGCATTTCCCCGCTGATGGTTTCCAATGACCGGGAACTGCGCAGAAGGGCCAGTGCAGCTTTCGTAGGATTCTACCAGGATAATGAAGCTGAATTTGACCGCATCTACGATGAACTGGTAAAGGTGAGAACAAAGATAGCTCACGAGCTTGGTTATCCGACGTTCGTAGAGCTGGCCTATCAGAGAATGATGCGTCTGGACTACAATGCTGAGATGGTAGCCAACTACCGCCGTCAGATCCTGGATGATCTGGTACCGGCAGCTACCAGACTTTATGAGAGACAGGCCGCAAGACTTGGCCTGGACAAACTGGCTTACTATGATGAGAGCATGGAATTCCTTTCAGGCAATCCGACACCGAAGGGAACCTACGAGCAGCTGATCGAAAAGGCCAGAAAGATGTATCACGAAATGAGCAGGGAAACTGCCGAGTTCATAGATACGATGATCGAAGGCGACTTATGGGATCTGAAATCCCGTGACGGCAAGGAAATGGGCGGTTACTGCACATCGATACCTGACTACAAGGTTCCGTTCATCTTTGCCAACTTCAACGGTACCAGCGGAGACGTTGACGTACTGACACACGAGGCAGGCCATGCCTTCCAGTACTACATGTCCAGAAACATTCCGGTCTCTGATGTCCAGTGGCCGACCATGGAATCAGCTGAAATACACTCAATGTCCATGGAATTCAATGCCTGGCCATGGATGGGCCTGTTCTTTGAGGAAGATGAGGCCAAGTACAAGTTCCACCATCTGGGCAGTGCCATCAAGTTTCTGCCTTATGGCGTCTGCGTAGACCACTTCCAGCACGAAGTCTATGCTAATCCGGACTGGACGCCGGATGAAAGAAAGGCCTGCTGGAGAAGACTGGAGAAGATGTATATGCCGCATAAGGATTATTCCGAGGCACCTTTGCTGGAAAAGGGCTGCTGGTGGTACAGGCAGGGGCACATATTCGCTTCCCCATTCTATTACATCGATTACACCCTGGCTCAGGTATGCGCCTTACAGTTCTGGGTAAGGAATCATAACAATGATCATGAGGCCTGGAACGACTATGTCAGACTGTGTTCATTGGGTGGAACAAAGAGCTTCACCGGCCTGGTAAGGGCAGCCGGACTCAAGGTTCCGTTTGAAGACGGATGCGTTAAGTCAATAGTCAGGGACATCGAGGATTACCTCGAGTCCGTCGATGACACCAAACTATGAATAAACCTTTGTTTACGGCATTTTTCGTCAATTTTCTCATTGACAAAGATGGGGTGAACTAATAGAATATTAGTTGGCACTTTCAATGTAGCCCCGGAAACTACATTTGTAAGGAGGACTATTATTATGCGTCAAACAACGATGCTTAAACCAGCAGAAGTACAGCGTACATGGTATGTTGTCGACGGTACAGGACTGACACTCGGACGCTTATCAACCGTAGTAGCAGCAGTACTGAGAGGCAAGAACAAGCCAACGTACACACCGAATGTTGATTGTGGAGACTTTGTCATCGTAATCAATGCCGACAAGATCGTCGTGACAGGAAACAAGTTAGATACAAAGAAGTACTATCATCATTCACAGTTCCCAGGTGGAATGCGTATCAGAACAATGCGCACCATGAAGGACAAGTATACTGTTGAATGGGTTGAGAAGTCAATCCAGGGTATGTTACCACACACAAAGTTAGGTGACGTACAGCGTAAACATTTATTTGTTTATAAGGGCAGTGAACATCCACATGCAGCTCAGAAACCAGTTGAGCTGAAGATTGAAGACTAGGAGGACAGGTTATGCCAGCTAAGAAAAAAGAAGTTATAACATATCAGGGCACCGGTCGTCGTAAGAGTTCAGTCGCCAGAGTATACATTACTCCAGGTAAGGGTGTTATCACAGTTAATGACAAGAGCTTAGACGAGTATCTGCCATTGGAAACTCTGAGAATGGTTGTCAGAGCTCCGTTTGAAGTAACAGAGACTGTTGGACAGTACGATGTTAAGATCAACGTATACGGTGGCGGACATGCAGGACAGGCAGGCGCTATGAGACACGGTATCGCAAGAGCTTTATGTGAAGTTGTTGAAGATTTCCGTCCAAAGCTGAAGGCTGCAGGATTCCTGACAAGAGACTCTCGTGCTAAGGAACGTAAGAAGTACGGTTTGAAGGCTGCTAGAAGAGCTCCACAGTTCAGCAAGCGTTAATCATTATCATTACGTTATAAACGTCTGTCAATTTGGCAGACGTTTTATTTATGCTCAATGTAAAATGTGCTATGATTTTAATGGAGTAGGAGATCAATAATCATGAAATTCTTGACAAAGTTAGTTTTAGGCGCCATCGCTGCAGCTGCAGGCGGTGTAGCCGTTAATAAGGTCGTCAGTAATAAGGAATCAGAAATGATCGAAGGACTGTATGGCCGTTATGTTGAAGTATTCGGCAAGAGGATCTGCGTTGAAGTAAGAGGAGAGGGAAGCGAGACCATCGTTCTTTATCCTGGATTCGGGGATGTTTCTCCGGTACTCAACTTCCGTCCGCTGGCCAGCTTTCTGTCACATTATTACAGAGTAGTTACCGTTGAACCGTTTGGTTACGGCATCAGTGACAGTACCAGCAGGGAAAGATCAGTTGAAAACATCGCAGAGGAACTGCACGAAACCATGAAGGCGCTGGAAATAGATAACTATGTTCTGGCTGCTCATTCGTTTGGCGGTGTCTATGCCCTGGAATTAATGAACAGCTACCCTGGTGAAGTAAAGGCCTTCATAGGCATTGATACGACCGTTCCTGAGGCAATGAAGTATCTTGATGATTCACTGGTCGAATACGCATTGGGAAGCGGCACGAGGTTCCTGAATGAATCAGGCATCAACCGTCTGTTACTGGCATTCAATGAAGAGAGATTCCTGCCGGAGAATGAATATTATCAGTACACCAATGCTGAAAAGAAGATGTTCAACATCCTGACTCTCAACAGGTCATTCACGGACAACATGAAGGATGAAATGTTACTGGCAAAGGAGAATCTTGACAAGATCCTGACAAAGGCGATCCCTGATGATGTACCGGTATATCAGTTCGTATCACTGCACAATGACCGTCTGCTGGAATCTCTGGGAGCTCCTGAAGATACCTGGACTCATTACCATGAGATCCTGACCAACAATCCAAAGAGCAAACTGGAAAGACATGCAGCGCCGCATGAACTGCATCAGAAGATAACCAAGGAAATGGCCATCAACATTGATGAATGGCTGAGATCGCTATAGCAGAAGAGACAAGGGCAGACAGTTACGACCGTCTGCCTTTTCTTTTATGAAATAATTGTCATATCAGCTAAAAATATGCTTGACAGTATAAATAATGGATTGATATAATAATCAAGCTGATGGTCCGTTGGAGAAGTGGTTTAACTCACATGCCTTTCACGCATGCACTCACGGGTTCGAATCCCGTACGGGCTACCATTTGAAAAAACACCCGGTTAGTGCCGGGTTTTTTTGTGCCTGCATGATCAATGAACAAAGAAAAAAGCTTCCTTGCGGAAGCTTTATCTTCAATGGTGCTCCGATAGGGACTCGAACCCTAGACCCACTGATTAAGAGTCAGTTGCTCTACCATCTGAGCTATCAAAGCAGCTAATATATTGTAGCATTAACATTTTTAAGATGCAACCCCGATTTTCAAAACTTTTCAAGCAAAAAGAGCTGCAAATATTATGGGGAACAGCTCTTTCTGCATAACCTGGTTATAAGAAGGTCGAATAATGAAAAAAATATTTAACGTATGTGATGATAATATAGCATGAATTGGTGAAATAATTGTGAAATGAAATCACATTATTCATTGTTCATCAGATAATCCGGCAGAACCAGTTCAAACTCTTCCGGTCTGAAGCGCGGGCAGACGTTTTCCTTGGTAGATATTACGGAAGAGGCGAGTCTTGTTCCGATTACGCAGGCTTCTCTTAACGTCTTGCCATATGTTAATCCGATGGCTACTCCGGCAAAGAAACTGTCACCGGCACCGGTGGTGTCTATTACGTCAACCTTCTGTGGTGGGATGTAGCCCGCTTCGCCATGTTCCTCGGCATATACGGCTCCACCTTCACCCATGGTAACGACCATCTTTCTGATCTGGGCGTTGTCTATTCTGGTTTCCAGAAGGGAATACATTTCCTCATTCGTCAGATTTTCATATTCTTCTGAGAACAATAATCCGGCTTCCTGCTGGTTGCAGACAAGGCAGTCAACCTTTGTTATGAGGTCTCTTCTCATCATGGCTATGGACATGTTGCTGACGACGGCGTAAATCTTCTTACCGTACTTTTCAGCAAGCCGGAAGATCTCCTTGAGCAGTTCAACTTCCATGTCTATCTCTACGACGATGCTGTCACAGGCTGAGATGATTTCGTCGCCGTGTTCTTCCAGAACGTTCTTTATCATTGAAAGGTCAGGTCTCTTTGATATGGAGGCAATTACGTCTCCGTTATTGTCAAAGATAGCCAGCCAGCTGCCTAAGCCGTCTTCGGTCCTGACGATGTAGTCGGTGTTAACATGATGCTTTTTAAGCTTTTCTATTACGTCGGTACTGGTGCCGCTTTGATCAAGCACGGTTACAAATGTCGGTCTGAGTTCAATGTTGGCAATGTCTTCAACGACGTTTCTGCTGACGCCGCCATGAACCTGAACAACTCTGCCGACGTTTCTTCCGGCAGGAATGTACTGAGCAAGAGGATAACCCTTGATGTCTACGAATGTAGCACCGAAAACAACAATACCCATAAGCACCTCCGTATGAATACTATAATTGTCTTCTTTTTTTCTCTTTTCAGCAAGACAAATCATCCATTTGATGTTGCATTTGCATGTAGGGTGGGGTGTTATGCTAAAATATAAAGAAGATAGAGGGTGTTAACATGCAGGATCTCGTAAAATGGACAATCATAATATTCGCAATAACCATAGCGCTGGAAGTAGGTTTCTATTTCCTGAAACGCTACTATGTCAATAAGCTGGCTAATGTGCTGGTAAACGGCAACTCACAGGAATTTGAAAGACTTGTTCAGAACAGGTTTGTCAGATATATCGTTCCGCCTTTCAACAGAGAATACATGGAACTTAACAACTACATTGCCACCGGCAATGACAAGAAGACCAGGGAAATGTTTGAAACGTTCAGAACGAGAACGCTTAACAACGCCCAGAAGAAGGCTGTTGACGTTCAGGGGTTCAACTTCTACCTGACCAGCAAGGACGCTTCCAATACCAGGTATTATCTTGATGAACTTGGAAAACTTGACATGGACGAAAAGAACATGACGACGATGAAGAGACTCTACTCAATAATCATAGAAAATGACAGAAAGATGCTGGACAGGATCGTTGAGGAGACCGAGCGCATGACAGGCGAGGAAAAACTCGATAATCAGCTACTGCTGGCTCAGGTCTATGCAAATCTTGAAGACAGGGAAAATGCTGAGAAGTATCTGTTACTGGTAAAAGAAGGTACAGCGAATAAGTAAGATGAGAAAAGTACGTGTATTACTGGCTGTATTAGCCATGATAATGACATGTGCCTGCAGCAAGACCGTGACCCTGATGAATGAGAATGCTGAGATAACGGAGTTTCCCGACAGCGCGGTAAGCTATGCTGAAAGCCTGGTGGCTGATGCGTCAGATGCGGAGATCGGGTCAGGAGTTTACGTTAACAGAATCACGTCTGCCGGAGGCATAGAAAAAACGGAAACGATGCTGTTTCCTGTTTACTGTGAAGGCAAGCTTGACTGCATGATCCTGCTTGAAGGCGATGAGGAGGAAGTCATTTCCGAAGAGGATCTGATGAAAAAACTGAATGATAATATTGACAGATGGGAATTCATGCTGGATGTCAGCGGCAGGAAGCTGCTGGGAGTAAACAATATTGAAACCATTGTTCTGAGTGGTGATGATGAACTGGATGAACTGGAGAAGGAAACTATAGTGAAACTGCAGAAACTTAGCATAAAGAACAGCCGGATCGGCTTGATGAGACAGAAACTGAAGACCACCACGGGCAATGTCGTAATTGGCCCTGACGGTCAGATTTACAGTGCGGACAGGATCGTTGTCAGGTTTACCGAAGGAGAAGGCAATGAGAAAAAGAAGATGTTTGAGAAATTCTGTCAGGGCAGCTTCAGAAGGAGCATCAAGAGCCAGAGCACATATGTGTTCCAGGTAAAGCCACAGAGTTATTCAAAGCTCATGGAAATCGTCTGTGAAGCTGAAAAGCTTGATTATGTCGTTTCAGCCTGGCTGGACAAGGCAAACCAGCCTCATGAAAGCTCCTCTAATGTTGATGGAAAGGCTGACAGGTAATGAACGAATATCTGATTTTCTGCAATTTTGAGAAGAACAGTCTTGAAATGACCCTTAAGGGATACCTTGAGGAAGGATTTAAGACCGTGCTTGATACGAAGAAGTACTGCGCTATCAGCAGGGAAGAGGAACCTGCTGATGAAAAGACGCTCAAGGCTCTGCTTAAGATCGTTTGCAGGGAACTTGAAAAGCACTCTGACGGAAAGGCAGTCTGTTATGATGCAGGTCCGATCATCAACAAGCACGTACCCAGGCTGACGGAAAACGAAATGAAGAGTCTGAAGTTTCATGATCCGTTTCTTGACGACGTAAAGGTCTTGGTAAGCAGGATCATTCTGGAAAGGGATAAGGAGAGGGGATGACAATCCCCTTGTTTTTGCCATGAGATACGATAACTATGTTTTTGACCTGTACGGTACACTTATAGACATCTGCACTGATGAGGAACAGGATGAACTATGGAATAAGTCTGCGATCTGGCTTGAGAAAAAGGGTGTTTTATTTGAGCCGGAAACGATTAGAGCCATGTATCATGAGATCATTGAAAGGAAGAGAGCCGGCAGAAAGGATGTCAGATATCCGGAAGTAAGCGTCAAGGGAGTATTTGACGAGATATGCGCTGGAAAGCTTGATGAAAAGGAACTGAATGAATTTGCCTGGTATTTCCGTCAGGAGTCAACACTGAAGCTGCAGCTTTATAACGGCGTCATTGAACTGCTTGAATACATCAGAAACAAAGGCGGCAAAACCATACTGCTTTCAAATGCTCAGGCATGCTTTACAATGCCTGAACTTATGAAGCTTGATCTGCTGAAATATCTTGATCATGTCTTCATCAGTTCCGATTACGGAGTATGCAAACCTGATGAGAAATTCTGGCAGATAATGATTGAGAATACGGGAATTGATCCCCACAGGACCGTGATGATAGGCAATGATTACTTCAGTGACATCAGCGGAGCAAGGGCTTTTGGAGTGAAGGGGATATACATTCACCAGGACATTTCTCCGCAGAATGAGCCGGAGTTCACCTGTGAAGCAAAAATAATGGATGGAAATGTAAGAAAAATAGCAGAATACTTGTAAATATCTACATATTATTCTATAATGAAAACGATTTCATAAGGTTAAACAGGCGAATAATATGAGAAAAGCAGGAATATTGATGCCGGTAGCTTCCTTGCCGTCTCCATACCTTGTCGGAGACTTCGGTGAGGCAGCCTACAGGTTTGCGGACATGATCAAAGAGGCCGGATTCTCCATCTGGCAGGTTTTGCCGTTGAATCCGCTGGGATATGGCAATTCACCTTATCAGTGCTATTCTTCAAAGGCTCTGGATGAGTGCTACATCTCTCTGGAAGCCCTTAAGAAGGAGGGACTGATCGCTGAACTGCCTCAGAAGGCTCCAACGGACAGGATCGATTATCAGAAGGCTAAGGCACTGAAGAGGATGTATCTCAGAGAGGCATACGGAAACTTCAAGGCCAACGCTTCCTACAGAAGATTCATCCAACAGGACTGGGTAAGAAAGTACGGCGTTTTCATTACGTTCAAGGAATACAATGATAACCGCTGCTGGACTGACTGGCCTGCTGAATACAAGGATTATCCGGCAAAGAAGAATGAAGAACTTGCAAGAAGACATGAGGACGAGATCTCATTCCACATGTTTGTTCAGTATAAGCTGTATCAGCAGTTCCACGAACTGAAGAGCTATCTGAAGAAACTCAGAATAGAGATCATGGGGGACATGCCGTTTTACGTCGGCATCGACTCTGATGACGTCTATTACAACCGTGAATACTTCCTGTTATATGATGACGGCAGACCTGAATGGATTGCCGGTGTACCGCCTGATTATTTCTCAGAAACGGGTCAGAGATGGGGAAATCCTCTCTATGACTGGGATCTGCTGAGAAAGAGAAACTATGATTTCTGGTTTGACCGCATTCATTACAGCGAAAATCTGTATGACATGTTACGAATTGACCATTTCAGAGCATTTGATACCTACTGGAAGATATCTGAAAAGGAGGAGACGGCCATTCACGGTGAATGGATCGTCAATTCAGGCGATGATTTCTTCGCCAAGTACTTCAGGAAGTATCCTGGAAGCAGGATCGTTGCCGAAGATCTGGGTGACCTGCGCCCGGAAGTTCTGGAACTGCGTGACAAGTATCATCTCATGGGCATGAGAGTCGTGGAATTCAACTTCTATGAGGAAAGCAACGAACATGAGATAGCTTACGTCGGAACCCACGACAATGAGTCCCTGCGCAACTGGTATCGCGATCTGACAAGGGTTGAAAGGAAGCAGGTCAGGGAATTCATAGGCAGAAGATATCCTGAAATGAAGGTGCTTGACGGCATCATTCAGTATACTCTGGACATGAAGAGTTCATATGCGATCTTATCAATAACCGAGATACTTCTGGCTGACCGCCGTATCAACCTTCCGGGAACCATCGGTTCTCCGAACTGGGAATACAAGGTCAGAGATTTCAGAGGTCTATCCCGCAGACTTAAGTTGATCAGTAAAATGATCAGGAAGGCAAGAAGAAAGTGAATCATGTAGGAATCAAGGATGTGGCCAGACTGTCCGGTGTTTCCGAAAGCACGGTATCAAAGGTTCTCAAGAACTATCCCAACATTTCGGAAAAGACCAGAGAGAAGGTCATGCAGGTCGTAAAGGAAACAGGCTACATGCCGAATGCCGTAGCCAGCAACCTTTCCTCCAAGGCAAAGAACAGAATAGCTCTGTACGTTTACATCAACGACAAGTTTCAGCAGATCGACGAGATAAACATGCTCTATCTGCTGGGTGCTTTCAATGTAGCCAAGAAACTTAATCTGGAGCTTATCACTGTCTTCCACGACGCAATAGAAAATCTGAGTCAGGAAGAATACGCAACTTATTTCCTGTCACGCTCAGTTGACGTGATCGTAGTATTCGGCCTCAACAGGGATGATGCCAAGATGATCAGTCTTCTCGATGACAAGAGATTCAAGTTCGTTGTCATTGACGCACCTCTGGACAGCGACAATGTGGCAAGTCTGTACATTGACCATACCGAGGGACAGTATGACGTTGCCAGTCAGATCGTCAGGGAAAATGACAGAGTCCTGTATCTGTCAGGCAAGGAAAACGGATACGTAACCGACATGCGTTTAAAGGGCATAAAGAAACTTGCTGAAGAAAGGCACTGCAGTCTGACGATAAGAAACGGAGAGTTCTCCGAAAACAGAGCATACGAGATTGCCAGGGAAGAGGCTGAAGAATATGACGACATAGTCTGTGCCTCAGACCTGATGGCAATAGGTGTCAGAAAGGCTCTTGGATCTGACAGCAGGGTAAGGGTATCTGGATTTGACGGCATCAGGCTCATGGGGTATGTGGCCGATGATGTAATAACCTGCCGTCAGGATTTCTATTCAATAGGCAAGCATGCTCTTTATGAGGCTTTTGAACTGAAGAGGGGCAAGGAGCCTGAACACATCACGGTACCTTATGAGATAACGAAAATAGAGCATGAAGGTTGATTGAGTAAAATTTTAGGAAATCGTTTTCACTTTTCTATTGCAAACGCTTACACCTGGTGCTAATATTTAAGTGTGGTATAAACTTTTTTCACAAAAAAGAGGAGGAAATATGAAAAAGTTATTAACAGTCATGTTATGCCTGGCAATGCTGATCTCAATGGCAGCATGCGGAGGCGGAAAGCAGGGTGGAGATACCCCGAGCGGCGGAGATACCCTCGACGGTACTTATGATCTGACAATTTGGGTATCTGAATCTGATGGTGTTAAGGAATTAACACAGAAGCAGATTGAGGCATTCATGAAGGCCAATCCTGGCATCAAGATCAATGCTACAATCGAAGGTGTTACAGAAGCTGACTCAGCTACACTGATGATCACAGACGTTGAATCAGGTGCTGATATCTACTGTTTTGCTCAGGACCAGCTGGCCAGATTGGTAATGGCCAACGCACTGAACGCCTTAGGCGAAAAGGCCAGCGCTACAGTTAAGGAACTGAACGATGAAATTTCAGTTGGTGCTGCTACAGTTAACGGACAGCTGTACTGCTACCCAATGACAAGTGACAATGGCTACTACATGTACTATGACAAGAGCGTAGTCAAGGAAGAACATCTTGATTCATTAGAAGACATCATTGCAGACTGCGAAGCTGCCAACAAGTTATTCTCAATGGAATTAGAGACAAGCGCATGGTACAATGCTGCATTCTTCTTCGCTACAGGCTGTAAGTCAGAATGGACAACAGACAGCAACGCTAACTTCACTGGCGTTAACGATACATTCGATTCACCAGAAGGCCTCATCGCTCTGAAGGGCATGCAGAAGTTATTAAAGTCTCCTGCATACAACAGTTCATCAGGAGCTTCAGACTTCGGTAAGGGTTCTGCAGTAGTAGTATCAGGCCCATGGGCATCAGCTGATGTACAGGCAATCTTAGGCGCTAACTATGGTGCTACAGATTTACCATCATTCACAGTTGACGGCAAGTCATATCACTTAGGCTCATTCTCAGGCAACAAGTTAATGGGTGTTAAGCCTCAGACAGATGCCAAGAAGGGTGCTGTTTGCCAGCAGTTAGCATTATACCTGACAAATGAAGAATGCCAGTTACAGAGATTCGAATTAAAGGGCTGGGGTCCATCAAACAAGAAGGCTCAGGAAAACGAAGCTGTTAAGAACGACGTAGCTCTGAACGCTTTAGCTGCTCAGAACGAATACGCAGTTCCACAGGGTCAGATCCATGGTTCATGGTGGGGCATCGCTACCAACTATGCTGCAGCTGCCAAGACAGCTACAACAGATGCTGAATTAGAGGAAGCTCTGCATGCTTACAAGGCTGCCATCGACGGTTTATTCTCATTAGAAGGATACATCTTCGTTGGTGCTTGGAACGGCTGGGATAACGCTGATACAGGCATGAGCATGGAAAAGAACAATGAATCATACACAATCACTGTTGACGTTCCACAGTCAGATTACATGGGCGGCCGTATCGTTGCTGCCGGTGCATGGGACACAGATAAGGGCTGTCAGCAGGTTACTGAAGGCGCTGATCTGATTCAGCCATATGATGCAGCTTCAAATGCTGATAACAACATCATCTTCCTGAATCCAGGCAAGTACACAGTTACATACAACGCTTCAAGCGGCGACATCACAATCGTTGCACAGTAATCAACAATAATAATTCATATTGATTGAAACAGGTAGGTTGGGTGTATTCTCAACCTACCTGTCTATTTAACTTAAGGGAGAAAAAAAGTATGAGTGAATTGAAAGGACAGAAGATTGACCTTTCTCAGGACCTTAGTGACCTGGAATACCTCAAACTTACCAAGCTGCAGGGAATCGTGTATGATGTCATACACTTCTTCAAGGCTGTTCCTGCCGGAATCGGCAAGTTCTTTGTCGGAATAGTTAATCTGATCAAGAACTTCTTCGGTAAGATCGCCGGTGAGTTCAAGGATATCTTCGTAACCTTCAAGGAAGGTGATTTCAAGACCAGACTGTCATTTTTGATCATGGGATTTGGCTCAATAACCCGTGGACAGATCTTAAGGGGAATTCTTTTCCTTGTGTTTGAGATCGTGTTCATAGTTTACATGGCTGTTGCCGGCTTCTACTGGCTGGGTAAATTCAGAACTCTTGGCGATGCCGGAGGAACAATGGAATATGATCCGATTCTGGATACCTACGTAAGAGTAGCCGGTGATGATTCCTTCAAGATCCTGTTATATGGACTGCTTACCATAATATTCATCATCAGTTTCATATACACATGGCGTCTTAACGTCAAGCAGAACAAGATTGCCCAGGACATTCTGAAAACCGGCAAGAAGCTAAAGAGCGGCAAGGAAGACCTGCAGTCACTGGTTGACGATGAATTCCATAAGACTCTTCTGGCACTGCCGCTTACCGGCATTGCCGTATTTACCGTATTCCCGATCATATTCATGATCTTCGTTGCCTTCACCAACTATGATGGCGCACACGATGGATATGCCAATCTGTTTACCTGGGTTGGAATGAACAACTTCAATGAACTGTTCAGCATCAATACCGGTACCGATAATCTGTCAGTAGCCTTTGGTGAGATCCTGTCATGGACACTCATGTGGGCATTCTTTGCCACATTCACCAACTACTTCCTGGGCATGTTCGTTGCCATCATGATCAACAAGAAGGGCATCAAACTGAAGAAGATGTGGAGAGGCATCCTCGTACTGACAAGCGCTGTTCCGCAGTTCGTTTCACTGCTGTACATCTCCAAGATGTTCGCAACAAACGGCTTGTTGAACGGAATGCTGCTGGACTGGGGAATCTTTGATAACATCTCTCAGTACATCCGTTTCTGGGAAGAAAAGAATCTGGCCAGGATCATGGTAATCATCATCAATATCTGGATCGGTATCCCATATCTGATGCTGATCGCTACAGGTATCCTGATGAACATTCCGGCTGACTTATATGAATCAGCAGCCATTGACGGTGCCAATACGTTCCAGCAGTACACCAAGATCACCTTGCCGTACATGCTGTTCGTTACCGGACCATATCTGCTGACAAGCTTCATTGGTAATATCAATAACTTTAACGTAATATTCCTGCTGACCGGTGGCGGACCGAAGAATCCGGCTCTGCTCACAAGTGCCGGTGCAGCGGGCGATACCGACTTGCTGATCACCTGGCTGTTCAACATCACGACCGGTGCCGAAAGCAAGTACTACATGGCATCTGTCATTGGTATCATGATCTTCGTTGTAGTATCAACATTATCTCTGATCTCATATAACCTGATGCCTTCAACAAGAAATGAGGAGGACTTCTCATAATGTCAGAAAAGAAACACATGGGCATGAAAGCCAAGACAAGGCTTTCCAATACAGTCATTTACGTCATACTGACGATCATGTCAATCGTATGGTTGTTCCCGTTCTTCTGCATTGTCTGTGAATCCTTCCGTGTTGAATCAACATATCAGGTAGGATACGTAATTCCGAAGCAGTGGGGATTGGACAACTACATTAACCTGTTCACCAAGACGGACTTCCCGATCTGGTTCAGGAACACATTCATCATTGCACTGTTCGTTGCCGTATTTCAGACGATCATCGTACTGTGCATGAGCTACACATTATCACGTCTGCGTTTCAAGATGCGTAAGGGCTTGATGAACGTCATGCTGATCCTGGGCATGTTCCCTGGATTCCTGTCAATGATCGTTCTCTACAAGGTCCTCAACGGCATGGGACTGACAGGACCTAACTCAATTCCGGGTCTTATCCTTGTCTATGTTGGCGGCAGCGGCATGGGATACTATGTATCAAAGGGTTACTTTGACACCATCCCGAGATCACTTGACGAAGCTGCCAGAGTTGATGGCGCAACAAGACTGCAGGTATTGACAAAAGTAATGCTTCCGTTATGTAAGCCTATCGTAATCTATACGATACTGACGGCATTCATGGGTCCTTGGGGAGACTTCATGTTCGCCAAGTACATTGCTCACGCATCAAGCGTCGGCATGACCGTAGCAGTAGGCTTGCAGAGCATGATCGGTACTCCTTCATCACTGGCTGCCAACTACACGATGTTCTGTGCTGGCGGCGTTGTTGTAGCCGTACCAATCACGATTCTGTTCATGAGCTTGCAGAAGTATTATGTTGAAGGTGTTACAGGAGGAGCCGTTAAGGGTTAGGAGACTATTATGGCAAGAGTTAAATTAACTAATGTAAAAAAGATATATGATAAAAACGTAGTGGCAGTACATGACTTCAATCTTGATATTGCCGACAAGGAATTTGTAGTATTCGTAGGACCTTCAGGCTGTGGTAAGTCAACGACTCTGCGTATGATCGCCGGCCTGGAAGAGATTTCTGACGGTACTGTTGAAATTGACGGTGTAGTTGTCAATGACTTACAGCCAAAGGACCGTAACATAGCAATGGTCTTCCAGAACTATGCTCTGTATCCGCACCTGTCAGTATTTGAAAACATGGCATTCCCGTTAAGACTGCAGAAAATGCCTCAGGAAGAGATCTACAAGAGAGTTACCGAGGCTGCTGAAGTACTGGGCATTACAGAATATCTGAACCGTAAGCCAAGAGCCCTGTCAGGTGGCCAGAGACAGAGAGTTGCCATCGGACGTGCCATGGTAAGAGATTCCAAGGTATTCTTAATGGACGAGCCGTTAAGTAACCTGGACGCCAAGCTGCGTAACCAGATGCGTGCTGAGATAATCTTATTACGTAAGAAGATCGACACGACATTCGTCTACGTAACCCATGACCAGACCGAAGCCATGACACTTGGTGACAGGATCGTCATCATGAAGGACGGCTATATCCAGCAGGTAGGCACACCAGATGAAGTGTTTGACATGCCTGCAAACCTGTTCGTAGCTGAATTCATCGGCGCACCGAAGATGAATACATTCAGCACCAGACTCGTCAAGGAAAACGGTGAGTACTATGTTGAACCGTTCGGTTCAAAGATCAAGGTTACCGGATTAAAGGGTAAGGAACTGGCAGAAAAGAAGATTGAAACAAGAGACATTATCCTTGGTGTCAGACCTGAACACATCGTTCTGGCTGACAAGAAGGGTGAGGATTCAATCGCATGCACGATTCAGGTCAACGAAATGATGGGCTCTGAGCTGCATCTGCACGTACTGACAGAAGACGGCACACCGATCATCGTCCGCGTTCCGACTGTCAACCTGACACACGAACAGCGTGAACAGATGGTCAACGGGCATAAGATCTTCATTACATTCGAAGGAAAGGTAATGCATTTCTTTGATCCTGAGACAACTGAAAATCTTCTTTAATTGAATCTTTAATTCTAAGGAAAGCGCAAAATGTCGTAAGGTGTTTTGCGCTTATTTGCATGAGGACACTATTATGAAAAAGATACTGTTAACATGGATGGTATTGCTGATGTTGTTACCGTTATCAGCCTGCGGCAAGAAGCAGGAGAAAATTGAAATAGTAGATGACAACTACCGTAACGTGTATGAGATATTCGTTGCTTCATTCAACGATTCGGATGGCGATAAGGTAGGAGATCTCAACGGCGTAACCAGGAAGCTTGATTATCTGCAGGAAATGGGATATACGGGCATCTGGATGATGCCGATCCACCGTTCTCCCTCATATCACAAATACGACGTCATTGACTATTACTCAATTGACCCTGCTTACGGGACTCTGGAAGACTTTGAAAAGCTGACTGAGGAAGCGCACAAGAGGGACATCAACATCATCATTGACCTGGTAGTAAACCATACTTCTCATCTCAACCCCTGGTTCATTCAGGCTGAGGATGCCTACGCCAAGGGGAACTTTTCACCGTATCTGAACTGGTACAACTTTTCTCATGAACCGCAGTATGGCTACGCTGAAAAGGACGGCATCTACTATGAAGCCAGATTCGTTGATTCAATGCCTGACCTGAACCTTGACGCCAAGGAAGTAAGGGATGAAATAATCAACATCATGAAGTTCTGGGTAGAGAAGGGGGTTGACGGTTTCCGCCTGGACGCCGTTACAAGTTACTATACCAATGACATTCAGAAGAATGTTGAATTCATGACCTGGCTAAACAAGGCTGCCAAGGCCATCAAGCCTGACTGCTATATTGTCGGTGAGGCCTGGACGAGCGATGTTGAGATCAGACAATACTACAAGACCGGAATAGATTCCTTCTTCCTGTTCTCCTTATCTCAGGGAGAGGGTGTACTGGCACAGTGTGTAAAAGTTGACAAGCCGATCCCGCAGTACAAGAACGCTCTGAGAAACGCCGTCAGCATTGCCGGAGACTACATCCCGGCCATCTTCCTTGACAACCATGACACCAACAGGATCACTGGTGCCATCGGCAGAACAAAGACAAATGAGACGAAGTTTGCCTATGGTCTGGCAGGCATGCTCAACGGTACATTGTTTACCTACTATGGAACGGAGATTGGCATGGTTGGCAGCCGTAAGGATGAAAACAAGCGAATTGCCATGCTTTGGGATTCCAACAAGATGGATGAACTCTGCAAGAATCCGCCTGATACCACCCAGACTGAATACGCCTATCCCGGTGTCAAGCAGCAGCAGAAGGACCAGAATTCCATCCTGAACTATCACAAGCAGGTTAACTACCTGAGAAACAAATACCCGGAAATTGCCAGAGGCACTGTGGCATTCAACAGCGATCTATCCAGCGGAACAGTCCTGGTATTTGAAAAGACATACGGGGAATCAACCGTATGCATCGTCATCAGCTTTGACAAGGAAGCCGACCAGACAGTTGAGGGAATTGAATACACCAACTGTGAATTTGTCAGTGCATCCGGAGGCAAGGCAGAACTGAAGAACGGAGCGCTGACCATTTCTCCGCAGACCATCGCCGTTCTTTCGGGTAAGGGTGAATGAAAAGAATACTAATATGCGTGCTGATCATCTGTATGATGGTCAGCTTTGCTGCATGCAGCAACAAGACAAAGATCGATCCGGCCGTACAGAGCTCAAAAACGCTCTACGTGCGTAAGGTAGAGCTGCCTGAGGATTTTATCATGGGAGCTGATATCAGCTCTGTAATCGCCCTGGAGAACGCCGGGGTGAAGTTCTACGGCTGGGATGGAAATGAACAGGACATTTTCAAGACTCTGGCGGAAAGCGGTGTAAACTATATACGCGTAAGAGTATGGAATGATCCGTTTGATGAGAACGGCAACGGTTTCGGCGGCGGCAACAATGACGTTGAGACTGCTGTACTGATTGCTCAGAGAGCAAAGAAGTACGGACTTAAACTGCTGGTCGACTTCCATTATTCTGATTTCTGGGCAGACCCAGGCAAACAGATGGTTCCAAGAGCCTGGAAGGACATGGATGTCGATACCAAGGCCGAAGCCTTATATCAGTACACTAAGGATTCGCTCCAGAAGATCAAGAAGACCGGTGTTACTATAGGCATGGTACAGATTGGCAATGAAACCAATGCCAGGATGTGCGGCGAGACCATCTGGTCCAACATTCTGAAGTTAATGAAGGCCGGCAGCAAGGCTGTTCGCGAGGTTATTCCAAAGGCCAGAATAGCAGTTCACTTTGCCAATCCGGAAAGCGGATCATATGAGACCTACGCCTCCAAGCTGAAATACTACGATCTGGATTATGACGTATTTGCTTCGTCATACTATCCTTACTGGCACGGTACCCTTGATGCTCTGAAGCATGAACTGGACAACATTACCGACAATTACGAAAAGGAGGTAATGGTAGTTGAAACGTCATACGCCTATACTCCAGATGATACAGACTTCTTCGGCAACACCATATCCGATGCCAGCGCAGTTACCAAGAACTATCCGTACACCGTTCAGGGCCAGGCAAACTCACTTGTTGACGTTATCGATACGGTTAGTCAGATGAAGAAGGGTATAGGTGTATGTTACTGGGAACCGGCCTGGATAACCGTTGGCCACAATAACTATGAGGAAAACAAGGTATTGTGGGAGAAATACGGTGCCGGATGGGCAAGCAGCTATGCGGCAGTTTACGACAAGGCAGATGCCGGCAGATACCATGGCGGCAGTGCCGTAGACAATCAGGCGCTGTTTGATGAAAACGGACATCCGCTGGAATCACTGAAGACGTTCGCTCTGGTAAGGACCGGCAACATCATTCCTCTCAAGGCGGTGGCCATCAAGGACGTTGCCATTAGCTGCGATCTTAATGAGGAGATCGTATTGCCTGAAACCGTAAGTGCCATCATGTCTGATAATTCTCATCAGCAGGTTCCTGTAAAATGGGAAGAATATGACAGCAAGATGATGCATGAAAACGGCGTAAGACAGTATGTTATCCATGGCGAAGCGGAAGGCATGCAGGCAACCTGTTATCTGTCCATGATCAAGTTCAACTTCCTGAAGAATTATTCATTTGAAGACGGTGAGCTGGGAAGCTGGAAGGTAACGGATAACGGTAAGACCGAACAGGCCTACATAGAAAAAAAGGCAACTGACTCACTGAGCGGGGAATATCATTTCCACTTCTGGAGTGCAGCAGCCAACAGCATCAACTTTGATCTTGAACAGGATCTGAATGATCTGAAAGAGGGAACATACCGTTATCAGATCTCCATCATGGGAGGAGATGGCGGCAATACCAGCATCTATGCCTATGTCAAGATCAACGGGGAGATCGTCAAGACGGAACCATCCAGGATCACATCCTATAATGAGTGGCATACGGCCGTGATAAGCGGCATAAGCGTCTCTTCAGGAGATAAGGTAACAGCAGGCATTCACGTTGAATGTGCCGGCGCCGGAAACGGTGCCTGGGGCAAGATCGACGATGCACTGTTCAATTACGATGATTAGCAGTCTCAGGACTGCTTTTCTTGTGCAAATTGATTAAAGCGGCAAAAGCAACTGATTATAATTATTTCAGGAGGACTGATTATGAAACTGACTGAAGGAATGACTTTTCCGAATTTTACCGTAAATACCAGTAGAGAAGACAATGTGGATCTCTACAGCCGCATTGACAGAAAGACAGTATTCTGGGTGATCCGCTACATAGGATGTACCGTATGCCGCTATGACGTGCATGTACTGGCTGAAAACTATGAAAGGATCAGAGAAAAGGGCTGCCAGTTGTTTGTGGTAATGCAGTCGGACACTGATCATGTCAGAAGGGAACTTAAGGATGCGAATATCCCGTTTGAGATAATCTGCGATAATGAGTTCAGAATCTACAATGAACTGGAAATAAACCCGGCTGCCAGTCCTGAAGAGCTCAGAGGAGAAAACGTTGAGGCTCTGAAGGAAAAGGGCGGCAAGGCCAGAGCCCTGGGCTTCTCACATGGCGACTATGAGGGCAATGAACTTCAGCTGCCGGCATTATTCATCGTCGATGAGAAGTGCAATGTTTTGAAAGCACATTACGGTAAGAACATTCTGGACATGCCGAGTGTTGATGAACTGGTTGAAATGATATAAAGAAAAAAGAGGAGCGATCCTCTTTTTTAGTGGTTTTCAAATACTTCCTGTACGAAGCGGTTGGTTTCCTCTTCGGTATCAAATGTTGCGATGTACATGTAGTTGCCCATCGTATTTGACAGTGCTTCAGCAACCGGGCCTTCCATTCTGATGTGCTCACCGTACTTGCGGTAGATGTCGTCATGGCTCATGACGAAGTTCTTGCCGTTTCTTCTGCCGGCGAATACGCAGAACTGAGAGTTCTTATTGATTCTGTCGGTCTTGTCATAGGCGATCATGTCAGCCCAGATCTCATAGACATCAGTTCCGTTTGCGTAGTTCATCATGGTAGGTGAGATGCCGCCGCTTGGTCTCATGTTGACCTCAAGGGCAACGATGTCACCTTCCTTGCCTAAGTACTGATCCTTTGTCAGTAAGAAGAATTCAAAGTGGGTGAATCTGCTCTTTACGCCAAAGGCCTTTAAGGTCTTTCTGCCGATCTCGGCCAGCTTTTCCGGAACCTTGTTACGGATGTAGAATACGCAGTTGTCGCCGTCATTGACGATGTCCATCAGGCTGTTAGGCGTAACGTTTCCGGTTTCAAAGATCGTATCTCCCTTGGAATTGGTTATGGAGTCAAAGGTGATTACCTGTCCGGTAATGAACTCTTCCATGATGTATGGCTCATCGATCCTTGTTTCCAGGAAGTTCTTCAGGTCTTCATCGCTCTTCAGTTTATAGGTATGAGCAGCTCCAACCCCGTTGTCAGGCTTTACGATTACCGGATAGCCAACTTCATCAATGAATTTGCGGCAGTTTTCAAAGTCGTCAACCATGTGGAATCTGGCAACCGGAACACCAGCCTTGATGTAGTTTTCCTTCATTCTGGACTTGTACTTGACCTGAGGCATGTCCTCAACGTGGAAACCTGAATTGATGTTGAAGTCAGTACGAAGTCTGGCATCTCTTTCCAGCCAGTATTCATTGTTTGATTCCAGCCAGTCGATGCGGCCGTACTTGAAGATAAAGAAAGCAACGGCCTTATATACTTCGTCGTAGTTTTCCAGTGATGAGACCTTGTAGTACTCATTCATTGAGTTCTTGAGGTCATCAGTCAGATTATCATATGGACAGTCGCCAATTCCTAAGACGTTGAGTCCGTTCTGTTTCAGATGATAACAGAAATTCCAGTAGTTTTCCGGAAAGTTCGGTGAAATGAAAATAAAGTTCTTCATAGTGTGGTTCCTTTCTAATCTTCCATCAGATATGGCATGAAGTACGGTATCTGCTTGTACCACCATGGCCAGTCATGATTAACGTCGTATCCCCAGTAGTCAAACCAGATCTTAATGCCGAGCCTTGCGCAGCTGGCATCAACGCTTCTGGTACTGTCAGGCAATTCCCAGGCTCCCTGACCTACACATACTACAGCCTTATGCTGATTGTACTTTTCAATGAAGGGGTGACCTTCAGGCATGTGAGCCATGTAATCGGTAACGGAATTTTTGTAACATATTTCATCCATGTAGTCTCCCATGAAGAATGAGGCATGGTATGCACCGCTTAAGGCCAGGCATCTGTCAAACAGATCCGGGAAGCGGAAATATAGATTGAGAGCATGGGTAGCTCCCATTGAACAGCCAAAGGTCATTATGCCCGGGTAGCCTGTCCAGCCGTTTTTCATGTTGACGTATTCCCTGATGAACGGTACGGCTTCTCTGGTAATGTAGTCGATCCACTCCTCATGACGTCTCATGCGCCAGTACGGATCGCCGTTCTTGTCGCTCCAGGTCTCACGGTCGATTGAATCAATTGCGAAGACCATGCACTGGCCGCTTTCGATCCAGGGACCGAATGAATCGGTCAGATTGAAGTTTTCAAAATCAAAGAAGCGTCCGTCCTGACATGGCAGGAACAGAATCGGTCTGCCGTGGTGACCATATACTTTCATTGGCATGGTACGGTGCAGAATGTTGCTGTAGTAATCAATGTAGTTAGTTTCCATAATGATATCCTCAATCTTCCAGTAAGATGTTCATGAAATGCGGTATTTCCTTTTCCCAGGACTCCTCTGAGTGAGTTCCACCGGGAAGGATGCGGGTATTGAGCATTACTTTCTTGCGATGCAGCAGCTTTATGACTTCCCCGAAGTCCTTGCGGATGACGGGGTGCTTTATTTCCTGCTCTCCGAAATCGGCAAACAGAATGGTATTCTTTCCTATTCTGGCAGACCTGATCATCTGCTTGACCTCGTTAAATGAAAAGCCGATGGCAGGTGAGATGGCTGCTCCCTTGGAGAAGACATCGTTGTAGCAGCATAATGCATACAGTGTCATTAATCCGCCCATTGAGCTTCCGCCGATCCAGGTGAATTCCCTGTCAGGAAGAGTAGGGTAGTTATCGTCGACATAGGGCTTGAATTCCTCGACAAACCAGTCCATGGTGATCTTGCCGCGGCCGATGACATCTCCCCAGTGAGGACTGTAGAAGTCAAACGGACTGTATTCTGAAAGCCTGCCTCCGCATTCATCAGTTTCCGGGTGATGGTTGCACTCAACTGCCGCTATGATGACCGGAATGTCATTGCTTTCAAAGTAATCTAGCATTCTCCAGCTTCTGCCGAATGAGGCGTCTTCATCGTGGAAGAGATTCTGGCCATCAAACATGTAGAGAACCGGGAATCTGGCATCTTCGTCATATCCTTCCGGCACGTATACATAAACGTTTCTCTCTTCATCCCCGGTAAGCTGGGGAATGGTAATTGGCCAGGTATCCAACATAATTTACCTCACTGATATCAATCTGTTTTATATATTTTACACGATTTTCACAAGATGTAAAAACCATTTTCAGGATGTAAGCGGATTCACGAAAAAATAATATTATTTGTGCTATAGTTAAAGTAGAAGCAAGCAATTGCAAAGGAGAACAAAATGTATTGCACTAAAACAATCCTTAATGACCTGATCTGGGTTGGAGCAGACGACCGCAGACTGTCATGCTTTGAGGGTGTGTATGGAGTACCTGATGGTGTTTCATATAACTCATACCTGCTGCTGGATGAAAAGACGGTGCTCTTTGATACGGTTGACAAGGCCGTTTCCAGAACATTCTTTGAAAACGTCAGACATGCTTTAGGCGGACGCAAGCTGGATTATCTGGTAATTCACCACATGGAGCCTGACCACGCAGCTACCATTGAAGATCTAGTATACCGCTATCCTGAGGCCAGGATCATCTGTAATGCCAAGATCAAGCAGATGCTGGCTCAGTATTTCTTTGACATGAGCGACCGCATTGACCTGGTCAAGGAAGGGGACGTCTTATCAACCGGCAGACACGAGCTTACATTCGTCATGGCCCCAATGGTACACTGGCCGGAAGTAATGATGTCATACGACAAGACCGACAAGATCCTCTTTACGGCTGATGCATTCGGTACTTTCGGTGCTCTGAATGGCCGCATCTTCGCTGATGAGGTTGACTTCATGCATGACTGGATCGATGAGGCAAGACGCTATTATACCAACATCGTCGGCAAGTACGGTCCGCAGGTACAAGCTGTCCTGAAGAAGGCCAGTGCCCTGGAAATCAATTACGTATGTCCGCTGCATGGTTTTGTCTGGAGAATGCACTTCAATGATTTCCTGGAGAAATACCTGCTGTGGAGCAGTTATGCCCCGGAAGTAAAGGGAGTATGTCTGGCATATGCCTCAGTATACGGCCATACTGAAAACATGGCCAACATTCTGGCTGGCAAGCTGGCAGACAGAGGCGTACCGGTAGAGATGTTTGATACCTCCGTAATACCGGCCAGCTACATCGTTGCCAGCGCCTTCAAGAACAGCCACCTTGTATTCGCTTCAACGACATACAATGCCGGCATATTCGTTACGATGGAAAACCTGATCCACGATCTGGTAAGCCATAATCTGCAGAACAGAAAGATCGCTCTATTGGAAAACGGATCATGGGGTCCGACCAGCGGCAGACTGATGAAGGAAAAGCTGTCTGTCCTGAAGGGGACGGAATTCATTGAAAATACCATCAGCATCCTGTCAGCTCCGACTGACAAGACCATGGATCAGCTGGATGAACTGGCCAATGCCATTGCCGCTGACATCCGTCCGGCTGCTGCAGCAACCACTGCACCGGCAGAACCGGTTCCGGTTACCAAGCTTGATGTTGCCAAGGAAGCGTTCTTCAGTCTGACATATGGCGTTCAGATCCTGACCACTGCCTTTGAGGGAAAGGACTACGGCTGTGTCATCAATTCAGCTGCTCAGGTATCCGAAGGAGATCCGAAGAAGTTTGCCATCTCTGTCATTAACAAGAACTATACCTGCGAGATGATCAAGAAGAGCGGCAGGTTCAACGTTTCAATTCTGACCGAGGAAGTACCGTTCTCCGTATTTGAACACTTCGGATTCCAGTCAGGACGCAATGTAGACAAGTTCGCTGATGTCGATTACGATGACAGAATGGCCAACGGCATCAGATATCTGCCGAAGTATACCAACGCCGTGATCAGCTGCGAAGTAATACAGGCAATCGATCTGGGCAATTCAACGCTGTTCATCGCTGATGTGACGGAAGCCAGAACACTGTCCAATAAGCCAAGTGTAACATACGCATACTATCATGCTCATATCAAGCCGAAGAAGCAGGCTCCTGCCGGACAGCCGGAAGGCTGGAGATGCACGGTCTGCGGATACTTCTATGAAGGCCATGAACTGCCGGCAGACTTTGTATGTCCATTATGCAAACACGGCCCGGAAGCCTTTGAATACGTTCCGGAAGTAACGGTCAAAAAGAAGAAGGGCTTCATCTGCAAGATCTGCGGATATTTCGAAGAGTTTGACGGCGATGAGCTGCCGGAAGACTACACATGCCCATTATGTAATCATGGCAGGGATGATTTCGAACCTGCTGAAATGTAATATCACGAAAGGAGAATAACATGGAAAAGTACGTATGTCAGGTCTGTGGTTATACATATGACCCGGAAGTAGGAGTTCCAGAAGCCGGCATCGAACCTGGTACACCGTTTGAAGACTTACCAGAAGACTTCGTCTGTCCGGTATGCGGTGTCTCCAAAGACAACTTCGAAAAGGAATAGGGAGAAGCGGAGGCTGATGTCTCCGTTTTTTCATGGAAACAGATGGCAACAGAGGCAAAATGGAGTATAATGACCATGCTGAATTCTGAGGAGGTACACATGGAACTGGAACCTGTAATAATCGGAATGTTCAAGGATGACCTGTATGAAGATCACGGCCATGATCATATCAGACTGACCGCCAGGGCACTTGCTGAAAACCAGGAGGGAAAGTTTGCCTTTCTGCACATTCAGGGGGAAGACTATTTCGGAGAAAGAAACCATCTGGAAACCTGCGGCGGGGGCATGGAGGAAAATGAGGAACTCGATCAGACTCTCGTCAGAGAAGTCAGAGAGGAACTGGGTCTGGAAGTACTGGAATCTGAATACATCGGTACGATCGTTGATGCCTACAATCTGATCAAGAGAGTAACGTATTCTTCGTTCTTTCACTGTAAGGTTGACAGTACTCCTCATCAGATGAACCGTACGGAAGAGGAACAGATACTGATTTCGGAAGTGCTGTGGCTGGATCCGCTTGAAGCTCTGGACATTCTTGAACACCGTGCCACCAGCAAGGTCGACAGACTGGTAATGAGAAGGGATGCCATGGCATTGAGATATTATCTGGAAAATTACACAGACCTATTGAAATAATCAGAACAATGGTCTATCATAATCACGTCAGGTAAGGACCTGACTGATACATTGAAACAGAGGACGGGTTAATGGATACGATTTTTATCGTGTGCCATTGATTGGTCCTTTTATTGTGACCGGGAGGTAATTCAATGTATCAGATCAAAATTCTAAAGGGCAGAAACAAGGTTGCCGAGAAAAGATTCGCCGAGATCTTCGGTGCAGACAGCACTGACAGAATGCTGAGATTCAGCAGGCTGGATCTGGATGTCAGAGTCCTCAGCTGTAATCCCAGATCAGCAGTCATCATCTTTAAATCCGATAACCCGGCGGGGGTCAGAAAGCTCGCTGAAGCTATGAGCAGAAACTTCAGGGGCATGGGTGTCCTGCTTGCTCAAGTTGAACCGAAAAAATGGTTCTCCGGCATTCAGGTCATCGAGTACCGCGACGGCAAGATCAGAAATACCCTTGAGGGAAGGGGAATGACTTCCTCCACAGTCAGTGAAGCCATTGAAGCCTACAGGCTTCACAGGGAACTGGCAGAATAGAAAAGGGACCACATTACTGTGGTCCTTTTCTCTTGGAATATGGAGGATAATTATTCTATGTCAATTATATTACGGGTTTCATTTTCCGGTAATTCGTCCTTTGGTACGCTTACTGTCAGGATACCGTTGTTGAAACTGGCCTTAATCATCGTACGGTCTACGTTGCCGACGTACCAGCTTCTTGAAGCACTGACGCTGTAGCGCTCTCTGTGAATGTAATTTCCTTCGTTCTTTTCTTCCTTTTCTGAATTCTTCTTTGTGGCGATTGTCAGATAGCCGTTATCGATGGTTACCTCAACGTCTTCCTTGTTATAGCCAGGTAATTCTACATCGAGCAGGTATTCCTTTTCGGTTTCTCTGATATCGGTCTTCATTGCTGAAGAGTTTGCAGTAAAGAAATTCGGACTGAACAATTCGTCCCATAAACTTCTTGATACATCATAATTTCTTCTTGGACTTAAATAGTTAAACATATATTTCACACTCCTTATATTAATTTACTTATTTGTTAGCACTCTCTATACCTTAGTGCTAACTATATTATATACGATTATTTAGCACTGTCAATACCTGAGTGCTAAATATTTATTGATATGAAAAGTATTGTACGCTTTGTCAAATACAGGGAATCATCAAATGACAAGAATGATACAAACTCTTTGTATGCAAAGGTTAAAAATGATAATCTATTACTATAGAGGATCAGACATGAAGATGACCGTGAAAAGAATGATATGCATCATGACATCCGTACTGACGGTAATGACCGTCTTTTTCACAGTTGTCAGGGCTGATAACTATCAGCTCGACATAGATCTGATGAGTGACTATGCATACGTGTATGACATGACTCACGACATCATATTGCTGGACAAGAACAGTGAAGAACGGATGTATCCGGCTTCAATGACCAAGATAATGACGGAGATCCTCGCACTTGAACACTATACCAACATGGACAGGGAAATAGTAATAACCTATCCGATGATCGAAGGACTCAGGGAGGCAGAGGCTACCAGAATAGCCTATCAGCCTGGGGATGTTGCCACGGTAAGAGATCTGCTCTATGGGGTAATGCTGCCGTCAGCGGCTGATTCATGCCATGCTCTGGCGATAACGCTGGACGGTTCATTAAGTGCATTCGCTGACAGAATGAACCGTAAGGCCAAGGAACTGGGACTTAAGGATACCCATTTCGTTAACTCCAGCGGTCTGCATGATGACAGGCACTATTCAACCTGCCGGGACATTGCCAAGCTGATGGAATACTGCCTGCAGAATGAGAAATTCGTTGAGATAATGAAGACCGAAGAATATGTGACCAATCCTACATACTATGATCCGGAAGGATGTGACATATACAATGGCACGTTAAGAGGATTCAAGCGACGCAACCTGCCAGCACCTGGACTTGTAGGAGGGAAGACAGGCTTTACCGATGAAGCCCTGCAGTGTCTGGTCTGCTACGCCGAACTCAATGACATGAAGCTGATCATTGTTACGGCACACGGTTCCGGAACGTCATACATGCCGGCTCACTTCGGCGATGTCAGCAATATCCTGTGCGAACTGAATGACTGGCACTATGCCAGGGTAATGGATGACAGGCAGGTTCAACAGACCATTACGATTCATCATCAGTTCTCCGATGAAACCATTGAGATACTGAATTCCGGAGACATCGACATGATCGTTCCTGACGCCAGGGTAGTCAGAACGGAAACTGACTTTGTTGATGAATATGATTCAGGACTGGAAGATGTTGAAAAGAAGGGTAAGGTTACCGTCTGGTGCAATGACCAGATAATTGACGAGAGGGAAATGACCATCGTGATTCCAAAGGAAAGAAATCTCGTTGGCATTGTCATTAAATTCTTTAAGAAACTGTTCAGATAAAAGAAGAAGCTGTTTCGCAGGAAACAGCTTCTTCTTCTTATTGTCTTTTAATTCTTAATTGGCGTTGTCCAGTAGTTCTGCTGATACAGGTCAGTGAACTGATAGGTGGCCAGTACTTCATAATCACTTATGTCAATGTCTCCGATGTGGATCTCGCCATTGACGAACAGCGGATCGTTGAGTACGTAGTTGCTGACGAAGTTACCGTTGAAGTCGTACATTGCACAGATGAATTTCAGTTCGTCGCCTTCATTGATCTCAACGAGATTCTTGGCTACGACGTCAATATCATCATAGGTGTATACGGCACCGGCGATCGTTCCTTCAGGCTTTTCACTGGTGAATGTTACCAGAAGATCGGCACTGTCACCATTTAGCATTACCGGAATGCGGCCATTGATGACGTAGGTGTTGTTTTCGCCGATTGTTGTTGAAAGATAGTAATAAGGTACAACTGTCCAGTTTTCCTTATCGCAGCTTAATGCCAGCCAGGTATCTCCGCCTTTTTCCAGCAGATTGCCGTTGTCATCGATTTCAAATACGTTGTCAGTACCCAGATCGATGTAGCCGTCCTTATCTTTTACGAACACGTTCAGCTGCAGGTCATCAACCAATGCCCACTGTTCTTCGCTCAGGTTGATCTTGCCGTTCTTCCAGGTCAGATCGGTGCTGAAATGATTGTCAGCGACATATCCTGCGATCTTGTCAAGGTCGATGCTTCTTCCAAACAGGTATTCCAGACCGTTTGAGAAGAAACTGCTGTAACTGCTGTTGTCAGTGTAGCTTGAATCTCCGCCTAAGAACATGTTCAGCAATGACATGATTGAGTCGGATGATGTCTGGCTTGAATAGCCGCCTGTCGGATAGTTGCCTAATAATGATGCATAAGGATTATTGTTACCGCCTGAGGATACCTGACCGCTGGTCTGGTAGCTGGCGAAGTTTCTTACTACCTGCTGGTAGTCCTTATCCATGTCGATTCCCTGATAGTTCTTAAGTACGGTATTTACGTACTTGGTTGAACGGTAAGGGAAGTATATTGATATGCCATATGAGTTGGTCATGTCTTTTGATACGTTATTATACTTGACGGCACTGAGCAGTGAGATCGCCAGATCCTGAGCTGCGTCTGTATTGATCTTGCTGGCCATGTCGACCAGGTCGATCAGGTCAACGCCCTGCTGGGTAGCGAATTCTCTTGATCCGCTTCTGGCCTTGGCTATTCTCTGATATTCCTGATTCTGCAGCAGGTCATTAGCCGACTGGGCAAATGCCGTAAGTTTCTGAGGAATCGTATAGCTGAGTTCAGCCAGGTCAATTACAGAAAGGGTAGCTGCCTGATTAGGAACCTTCTGGGCGCTCATTGAGACAAAGTCGTCGGCAATGTTCTTACCGATCTCAATTGTAGGCATTGAAGTATTCTGCGACAGCTTTGTCAGCCAGTTGGTGTAATACCAGCCGATGCCCGGTTCTGCCTCCTCGGAAGCGATGAGGTAGTCAGCATGTTCTGCCAGCATCAGGCCGTTTTCCAGTGTAGCCATCAGGCAGGCATCGAAGCCGACAAAGTCGAACTTCAGCCCTGAATTGGTAAGAGCCTTATCGATTTCGGCGTAGGACATTGATGGCTGATTAGAGAATCTTTCGTCAATGCCGTACCCGCCGATTGAACCTGAACCGTGGTCCCAGAGGATAAGTTCATAACGGTTGGCAGGGTAGTTCTTGCTTGAATAGTCCAGGAAACTTAACAGTGTTTCCGGATTTACCATGGCAGCGTTACCGGCATTCTGGACGATGCATTCGATCTGGCCGTCGCCTAATACGCGGTAGATCTGATTGGTCTTGTTTGAGATGCCCTGGATGTGCCACTTGGTCGTTCCGCCGGTGTATACCAGGAGATTTACGTTATCTGAAAGCTTGGCATTGGCCATTTCCTGCAGGTCATATGAACCCATGGCAGCCCTTGATTCCAGATCAGCGCCGCACATGTATACCATGATGGTTACTATGTCCTGTCCGTTGCCTCTGATATTGGTTCTCTTGGCTCTGGCGCCTTCCATGACTCCGGTATCCAGCTTCATGGTATTCTTTGCCAGGTTCCATTCCTTGGTACTGTATGACTGCGGTGTATAGTAACTGTAGCCTCCGGCTCTGCCCGGATCATCTGCAGGCTTCTTCGGCAGTACTGATACTACCAGGCCTATTACCATGCCGACTGCCAGTAACAGAAGCAGCAGTCTGGTAAAGTTATTCCTTCTGTTCATCTTACTTGTTATCCTTCTTACCCTTGAAGACGTTAAGAATGTTGGTAATTACGCATTCCTTCTTTTTAACGCCCTTGTTGATCGTCTCGACGGCTTCGTGCTTTTCAATCTTGCCTTTGCCCTCAACTATGTTTTTCTTTCTTGAAACAGGTCTGTTTGTCATACGTTACCTCCCATAAGGTTCTTCAGATTCTTTCTGATAAGTGCAGCAGTTCTGATAGCCTGCTTGTATTCATTGCTGTTACGCTGGATGTCAGGGAAAAGGTTTATCCTGATCTTCGCATTTCTGATTTGTGGATTGTTCAAGCTGATGCTTAAGTTGATGTTGACGCTGTCTTCGTTGTCAGACTGATAGCTTCTGGTGACCAGAATGTCTTCAATGTCACTTGTTCTGAATACGTCACAGTTCTCATTTACAAGGTCATCGCTCTTGCCCAGCAGGAAGTACTCAGCACTGTCATCAACGTACAGAGTATTTCTTCCTTCAACGGCTTTATGGAAATGAAGATTCTTCAGCAGTTCGCGGTTCTTTTCGCGGTACTCCAGATGCTCTCTCATCTCGGCAACGGTCTTTTCCATGATCTGCTGCTCAGAGAGGAAAGGGGAGCACTTGCCGGCACAGTCACGGCACAGGATGCCGTTCTTACAGCTGATGCTGCCGTAGAGTGTCAGCGGCTTGAAACATATTGAGCATTTGTTATTTACAGTGTCCATGTTACACCTCCAGACTGATATTATTTTTGCATTTGTTTACGATAATATTTTAATATCTTTTAGTTCAACATTCCATAAAAAAATGCAGGCCGCATGGCCTGCATCATTTTCCGATTTATTTTCTATAATCTCTCATGTTGTCGAAGTAACGCTTCATTATGTCATTGAATTCCTGCCATAATGCTTCTTCGTTTTCCTTGCCGGCATTGCCAACTTCTTTCCACTTGTTGCGTAATGCTTTCATGGATTCGACTTCTTCATCTGTGAATTCGCTTCTTGCCAGATTGATCTTAGCCTGGCTGATGATTTCCTTCTTGGCTTCAGTTCTCTGAGAGAATGTTTCCTTCAGGTTATCATAGTAAGCATTTCTTGAAGCATAGAACTGCTTTCTTTCAGCGCTGAATTCCTTCCACAGTTCATCGTCTGTTTCTCTGCCAGCGCTTCCTGACTTCTTCCATTCTTCCATGACTTCGTTAAAGGCAGCTGTCTTTTCCTTGATGTTTTCAATCAGGTTGACTTCCTTGATTCTGGCAATCAGAGCTTCCTTGGCAGCCTTGTTGGCAGCGAATGTTTCAGCCAGATTGTCATAGTATGCCTTTCTCTTGTCAAAGAATGCATTTCTTACTTCCGTGAATTCATTCCACAGTTCATCGTCGACTTCCTTGGCAGCTCTGCCAGAAGCCTTCCATTCTTCCATCAGGTCATTCATTGCGTTTGAAGCCTTCTTCATGTTTGTCATTTCGAGGGCCTTCTTGGCGTTCTCAATGATTTCCTTTTTCTTATCTTCTACTGAAGAATAAGCTGCTGTGACCTTAGCGTTGATAGCATCGATAAAGCCGTAGAATTTTTCATTCATTTCCATATCGTAAAGTGATTCTTCCTCACCTGATAGTCTGCGCCACTGTTTTTTCAGATCTCTAACCTGACGTAATGCTGTTGACAGGTTTTCGCTGTTGGCCAGTTCCTGTGCCTTTTCGACTAAAGTTTCTTTTGTAATTGCTTTCTTTTCTTCCATACCCACATACTCCTACCTAAATATTATATATGTAAAGTTATTAATAAGGCAAAAGATTTTCACAATTTTTTCCCATTTTTTGATAGTTTTCGGGTTCGAAAACACTGTTTTTACCTCTCAAAGAACAGTAAAGCCCGCCGAAACAGATCGACAGGCATGATTTTATATAGTTAGACTTGCTCTAAGTAGGTTCAAATACTAATTATCCAGTATTCTGATGCTTGTAATAATCGATAATACTTCATCGTTCTTAAGGTTGTCAAAGGTAAACTGCCAGGTTCTGTCTGTCCTGTCATCACGTACAATTGCAATATATGAATTTGTATACTCATTAGTCCTGAAGTATTTGGCTGTAATGTCCTTGACTGTTATGATTCCTTTTTCTGAACTGACATCCATATTTCCTTCAGCAACCTGATTAAACTGTTCTTCCGTCATTGTTCCAGGTGATTCCGGAACTATTACCATTTTGGTACCGGGCTTTAATTCAGGATCTGAAGCCTTATCGGTAATGCGGATGATAAAGTTTTCTGAAATCTGATCATGGACTTTATATGGAACTGTAAATTCAAGAGATGGAATTGATACATTATCGGTTTTTCCAACGGGGTTAATGTTCAGATATGTTGCAAGAAAAGCAATGACTGCTCCTGCCAGAAAACACAGCAAGCACCTTTTTGTTACAGTATTCATCGGATTGCCTCCTTATATGATAATTGTACCAAGTTAATGTACCTTAATGTAAGAAAAAAGTTCCTCGCGGAACTTTGATTTTCGATGGAGCAAGTGAGGGGAATCGCCCGTGTCGACCTTGGCTTAGTGAATTCTTCTCAGACAAGCTCTTTTAAGCCTCAGAGACGATTATAAGTTCAACTACTTTACCATTATCTTCTCACGTGAATTCTCACGAACTAATTCAATCCAAGTCTATGTAGAAAGAAATAAAACACATACATTTGATTTAAACTATCAACTTTACACAACTATTCATTCCTCGTATTGTTCGAGATTTATCCAAGTACAAAGAAGTAAAAATCTGCAGTCAAAATCCATACAACAAACTCTATTATAAGTAATACTGCAGATTTTGAGTTCTTTTGAATAAACAGTACCACTGTCTGAACAATTATTACCGGAATAAATAACATAGAAATCAGAAATGCACTTATTGCTAACCA
>JAFWGU010000001.1 GCA_017512285.1 Erysipelotrichaceae bacterium
AAATTGGCTATCAAGGATAGTTGTTTTCAGTGTACTTTTTATTCACGATTTCAAAGAACTCTCACTATATGTCAGATAACTTGTCTTTTATTCACTTTCCCCGGGGAAAGTGCTTGATTTCTTTATAGTTATCTCCATAAGAGAGGAACGATCTCCATGGCCAGAAGCATGGACCCGAACAGTGCAAGTTCACAGTTCTTCATCTGCCACGTAGACACACCGCATCTCGACGGTCAGTATGCCGCATTCGGCCAGATGGTTGAAGGCTTCGACGTCCTGGATGATCTGGCTTCTGTAAGGACCAACTGGCAGGACCGTCCGCTTGAACCTGTAGTCATCAAGACAGTCTACGAAGAGTAATCAAAAAGTCATGATCGAAATCATGACTTTTTATTTTACTTCAGAAATGCTCCGGCAAATATGCCGATATAAGTGGTAATGCCATTGGCAAACAGTGAGTAGATCCAGGTCTTGTACCACTTCGGATCAAGACGCTTGTGGTATATGATGCCTTCAATGAGGAAGATAATGAACTCCAAAGGTATGTATATTATGAGTGCAAACATCAGGCCGCCGCTTAATTCCAGAACGCTGAAGACGATGTTTACGATAGCCTGGGTAAACAGGTTGGTCTTAACGATCAGGCCTATCTGCTTTTTGCTTCTGAAACCAAACAGCATTCCCAGCAATACCTCTACCACTATGGTGATAAGTACCCTTACGGCAATCATCAGGACCCTTAACGGGATGTTGTTGTCTTCCCTTACCTCCAGACCGTTTTCCGTAATATTGCATATGTAGTGCTGCTCAAAGTAACGTCTTGACTGCGGTTCGGAAATCATCACCTTTCCCGTTGATGGAAAGTACAAAGCTATGATGAAAGATTCCGGCGCGAAATATCCCCAATGCAGTCCATTGTTTTTGCCTTCAAGCTTGGTGAAGTTACCCCAGTAATGATAATTGAAGTACTGAACGTTCATGAAGGCCATCTCAGCTGCCCTTGTTTCCTCATCCGCACCACGGGGTTCTTCTACGGTTTGCCATGGTCCATAGCCGTCCCCCTCACCTAACAAGGCTGCATAAGCAGTCTCATTAAGGCCTTTGAAATAAACGTCCACTGACGGTTTGGGACCCATGTCAGCGTGAACGACATTCACTGAGAACAGTAAAACGATGATCAATGTCACCAGAAACTTCTTCATGTTATCATCTCCAACTCATGTATTCATTATACAAAAAAGCGCTGGTACTATCCAGCGCTTCATAGTTTAACGGTCTGTATTACTTCTTTAAGTTGTAGAATGCAGCCTTACCAGGATACTGAGCAACTTCGCCTAATTCGTCTTCAATTCTCATTAACTGGTTGTACTTGGCAATACGGTCTGTACGAGACATAGAACCTGTCTTGATCTGACCAGCATTTGTACCAACAACTAAGTCAGCAATTGTTGTATCTTCTGTTTCACCTGATCTGTGAGAAACAACAGCTGTCCAGCTTGCTCTCTTAGCCATTTCGATAGCATCCAGAGTTTCTGTGATTGTACCGATCTGGTTAACCTTGATCAATACAGCGTTAGCAGCCTTCAGTTCAATACCCTTCTTGATGTATGTGGTATTTGTAACGAACAGGTCGTCACCAACTAACTGAACCTTGTCGCCAATGCGCTTATTCAGCTTTACCCAGCCATCCCAGTCGTTTTCATCAAGACCATCTTCTAATGAGATCAATGGATACTTTTCAACCCACTTAGCATACATTTCGATCATTTCATCAGATGACTTCTTGCCTTCGCCTGATCTGTGCAGGTCATATACGAACTTGCCGCCTTCCTTTTCACAGAATTCAGAAGCAGCTGCGTCCATTGCGAAGCAGATGTCTTCGCCTAACTTGTAGCCGGCCTTTTCAACAGCTTCAACCATTAAGGCTAATGGGCCTTCATTTCCTAATGTCTCTAATGGACCATTTCCACCAGGAACACATGAAGGAGCATAACCGCCTTCGTCACCAACTGCTGTGTTGTAACCGTACTTCTTTAATACAGTCTTTAAGTTGTGGAATACTTCTGCGCCCATTCTTACTGCTTCTGCTAAGCTTGTTGCACCAACAGGCATGATCATGTATTCCTGGCAGTCAGCAGCACTGTCAGCGTGCTTGCCGCCATTTAATACGTTCATCATTGGTACCGGTAATGTCTTGGCATTGGCACCGCCGAAATATTTATACAGAGGAATTCCATAGTAATCAGCAGCAGCTCTTGCACATGCCATTGAAACACCTAAAATGGCGTTGGCACCGAACTTTGACTTGTCATTTGTTCCGTCCATTTCGATCATTGTCTTGTCGATCAATGTCTGATCTGTTACGTCAAATCCGATCAGAGCTGGAGCGATGATTTCGTTAACGTTGGCAACAGCCTTTAATGTGCCTTTTCCTAAGTAACGCTTCTTGTCGCCATCTCTTAACTCTAAAGCTTCTCTTTCACCTGTTGAAGCGCCTGATGGTACGATTGCTCTTCCGAATGCACCAGATTCAGTCTCTACTTCTACTTCAACGGTTGGGTTACCACGTGAGTCAAGCACTTCACGGGCATAAATATCAATAATATATGGCATAGTAATCAGCCCTCCCTTATTAACTGCTTATATGATACCATAATCTGTATTTTTTTAGTAGGGTAAACAACTAACTAAAGTATAAACAAATGCGTGTTTTTAGGTTGTACAGCCCCTTCAAAAAAGGGTATAATTTTGAGGTTAGGGAGGGTTAGTTATTATGTCACAGAAAACAAGACAGCCGGGAGACAGAAGTGATGGACATTTAGTTCATTCCAGTGACCCTATGCATGTGTTCATGCCATTCATCATGGGCACCAGAACAGAAAATGAAGCCTTGTTAAACGCAACTTTTGACATGACCGAAGTTGTCAAATATCTCGAAAAGAGAAACAGTGAAAATCCGCAGTACAGATTCACGATCTTCCATTTGGTCGTAGCTGCCTTGGCCAAGACCATCTACATGAGACCGAAGCTGAACATCTTCATCGCCGGTCAGAAACATTATCAGAGAGATGAGATCTCATTCTGCTTCACTGCCAAGAACAAGTTCGCTGACAATGCCGGTGAATTCGTAATGTACCTGGTAGCTGAAGATGACGGCAAGAGCCTGATCGACCAGATCCATGACAAGATCTGTTCAGAAGTATACAAGACCAGAAAGGATGCCGAAACACCTGGCAAGGATTCAAACGGCACCAACAACATGATGAGAGTGTTCAACAAGATTCCCCGTCCTGTTCTGCGCTTTGTCATCAGATTTCTGAACTGGATGGTATATCATGACATCCTGCCGAAGTCAATCAAGGAAGTTGACCCGTACAGAGCAACCGTATTCATTTCCAACCTTGGCAGCATCAAGCTGGAAGCTACATATCATCACCTGATCAACTGGAGTCTGAACTCAATATTCGTATTAGCCAACAGAATGCACAAGATGCCGTTCTTCAATGACGATGGAACATACGAGATGAAGGATGGAATGTCATTCGGTTTCACGATCGACGAAAGAATCGCTGACGGCTTCTACTTTGCCAAGAGTCTGTCACTGTTCAAGAACATCCTCCAGCATCCTGAATGCCTGGAAGATCCGATTTCAGAGAAGTTCGACAAGTACGTTCCTGAAGATCAGTGGTTTGAGTAAAATAAAATGGCTGAAATCTCAGCCATTTTTTATTGCTCAAATTTCTTTCCGGGATCGATCTTTTCAATGATCACATAACATACTATTGAAACTGCCACGCCCAGAATGACGTCTATTATGTAATGCTGCTTGGTAAACAGCGTTGAGAAACAGATCAGTATCGCCATGATCAGCGAATACATCTGAAATTCTCCGGATATTTCCTTTCGCTTACGGACACCAAGATAACAATAGGCACTGATCAGGCAGTGATACGAGGGCATCAGGTTAAATGCCATCTCTCTGCCATCTGCATCATACACTACCTTCAGCAGTTTGTTGAACACTCCCGGTTTATCCGCTATCTCCAATAATCCCTCCGCAACTCTGTCCATGCATGTTGGTACAAAGGCAAAGAACAGGAAACCAATGAAATATGCGGCAAACATGCCGGTCGAGAAGTTGATCATGTTCCTCTTTCCGGTCAGAGATACGGCCATCGGACCGCAGATCCAGAATACGAATGAGAACAGGTAGATCACTACGAATACCGGTATTACCGGAAACAGGTCATCTATGAACGGGATCTTGCAGACAAAGGCATTGTCGATCGTTCCGATCATGCGGCTCAGGTGATCGCCAAGACGGTACATTATCCTCTGCAGGATAAAGAAGCCGATTCCGGCAACGTATCCCCACCATGGTATTCTTCTGACTTTTGAAATAAAACCCTTCATAAACTATTTCTCCTGCTTTCCCGGCATCTTTTTCTTTTTCATCTGATTGTTTATCTGTCTGGTCTTTAATCTTTCACTCTTATGGGTTGAATAAGAGAATTTACCCAGTTTTTCTCCCAGCGCAAAGTATTCGCCATGGCTGTAGGCAACAAGATCTGCCTTTGCCAGATCAAGCCTGCCGTTTTCATCTATTATGCTCTCATCAATGGATGTACATACGACTTCCGCTATGAACATGTCATGTGAACCAAGCTCAATGACATCCTTAACCTTGCATTCAAGGCATAACGGACTTTCAGCAATGCTTGGTGCCCTGACGATGTGAGAATCCATTCTGGTCAGATGCAGATCACCGAACAGGTCAAACTTGTCGATGTTTCTGCCGGACTTGATGCCGACATAGTCAGCCGCCTTTACAAGCTTACGGCTGGTAAGATTCATGACAAACTCACCGGTATGCAGGATCATGTCGTGCGAATACCGGCTCTTTTTGATGGATACTGAAACCATGACCGGTTCTGAACAGATAGTTCCTGCCCAGGCTGCTGTCATGATGTTTTCCCTGCCATCCTCATCCCTGCAGCTTATCATGACGCAGGGAACGGGATTAAGAAGATTAGAAGGTTTCCAGTATTGTTTTGCCATTTGTTTCATCTCCGTACGTACAATGACATTTTATCATATTGACTGCATAAATAAAGGACCGGAAGACCCGGTCCCTTTTCATTAAGTTTTATTGAATTACTTAACTGCTTCGATGATTTCGGTGAATGAATCAACCTTCAGGCTTGCGCCGCCGATGAGTGCGCCGTCGATATCAGGTTCAGCCATGTATTCAGCAATGTTGTTTGGCTTTACGCTTCCGCCATACTGAATTCTGACCTTGTCAGCAGCTTCGTCACCGAAGTTCTTTCTGACTTCGTCTCTGACGATTGCACATGTAGCTTCAGCGATTTCCTTTGTTGCGCTCTTGCCTGTGCCGATAGCCCAGATTGGCTCATAGGCGATGACCATGTCAGCTACCTGTTCAGCTGTTAAGCCGTCCAAACCAGCCTTGATCTGGCCTCTTACCCATTCCTCAGTCTTGCCTTCTTCGAATGTTTCAAGGCTTTCACCGCAGCACATGATTGGTGTGATGCCGTTGGCGATCAGAGCCTTTACCTTCTTGTTGACTGTTTCGTCAGTATCACCGAACATCTGACGTCTCTCAGAATGTCCTACGATACACCACTTCAGGCCGATTTCCTTTAACATTGGAATGCTTACTTCACCTGTGAATGCACCGCTTTCTGCGAAGTGGCAGTTTTCAGCAGCTACGATCAGGTTCTTTGCATTCTTGATGCTTGACTGTAATGCGATGAAGCTTGTTGCTACACCGAATGTTGCATGATCATGAACTACAGGATCGATTGCTGCGATGAATTCCTCAGCTTCAGCAATTGTCTTGTTCATCTTCCAGTTACCAACGATGATTGGCTTTCTGCCGGCGTCATCAATTGCGTCAACACCTGGTAAGCCGTTGCCCTCTAAGAATTCCAGAGAAGCACCGCCGCCTGTTGATACGTGGCTGACCTTGTCAGCGTAACCTAACTGCTTGATGGCTGCTGCACTGTCACCGCCGCCGATGATGGTTGTGCCTTCAGCTTCTGCTAAAGCTGCTGCTACAGCGTTTGTACCTGCAGCTAATGTCGGGTTCTCGAATACGCCCATTGGTCCATTCCAGACAACTGTCTTGGCTGCCTTGACTTCGTCAGCGAATAACTTGGCTGTAGCCGGTCCGATGTCTAAGCCCTGCTTGTCAGCTGGGATTGCATCTGAGGCAACAACTTCAGTATCGATAGGTCCGTCGATTGGATCCGGGAAGTGATCAGCTACTACGGTGTCGATAGGCAGTAATAACTTCTTGCCGAGCTTTTCAGCCTTTTCCATCATTTCCTTGCAGTAGTCAACCTTTTCCATGTCAACTAATGACTGTCCGACTTCAAGTCCCTTGGCCTTTAAGAATGTGTAAGCCATGCCGCCGCCGATGATCAGTGTGTCACACTTTTCAAGCAGGTTGTCGATGACCTTTAACTTGTCAGCAACCTTGGCGCCGCCTAAGATGCCTACGAATGGTCTTACTGGCTTTTCAACAGCATCGCCTAAGAACTTCAGTTCCTTTTCAATTAAGAAACCTACAGCACTTGGTAAGTGTTCTGTAACACCAACTGTTGAAGCATGTGCTCTGTGAACTGAGCCGAATGCATCTGATACGTACAGGTCAGCTAATGAAGCCCAGTAAGCTGCCAGCTCAGGATCATTCTTGCTCTCGCCCTTTTCATAACGTGTATTCTGCATTAATACAACGTTGCCTTCTTCAAGATTGTTAACGGCTTCTTCCAGTTCAGGGCCTCTTGTTGCGTTGACGAAAGTAACCTTAGCATTTGGTAAATATTCCTGTAACTTGGCTGCGACTGGTGCCATGTTGTTCTTGGCCATGTCTGAAGCCTTCTTTTCAGGATCCTTGTGGTCTACCTTTCCCAGATGTGAGAAGAGAATGACCTTTGCACCGTTTTCAAGCAGATACTTAATTGTCGGTAAAGCAGCAACGATTCTGTTGTCGTCTGTGATGACGTCTCCCTTATGAGGAACGTTGAAGTCTACTCTAACTAAGACTTTCTTGCCTTTTACATCTAAATCTCTTACCGTTTTCTTTGCCATAAATTTCCTCCTATATGCGCTTAAATTATATCACTTTTACAGGTTTGTTTTAAACATTAATCCTGTAAACTTTGACCATATTGCTTAAGGTACACTGACAGTACCATGATGTCAGCCGGATTGACCCCGGATATGCGTGATGCCTGTCCGATGGTAAGCGGTCTGACCTGCTGAAGTTTCTGCTTGGCTTCTAAGGAAAGCTGATCCATCTGAGCATAATCAATGCTCTCAGGAATGCGGATTTTCTCCATCTTTACCAGGTTATTGGCTTCTCTTCTGGCCTTGGCAATGTAGCCGTCATACTTGACTTCAATGTCCAGCTGGGCAGCGATTTCCCTGCTCACGTTCAGATCCATCAGTTCTGCCAGTCTGATCATGCTCACACCAGGTCTCTTCAGAAGTTCTTCCACTGATCCGTGTCCGTCATCGTCATAGCCCAGACTCTTTAGATACTCAGTCAGTTCATCACTGACGGTGACTCTGGTTTCCCTTACCAGCTGATGACCCTTTTCCAGTTCAGCCATCTTGTCAAGGTACTTCTGATATCTCTCATCTGATATCAGTCCGTACTCATGCCCATATTCCGTCATTCTCTGATCGGCATTGTCATGTCTCATCAGTAACCTGTATTCTGCTCTGGATGTCAGCAACCTGTAAGGTTCCTTCGTCCCCTTGGTTACCAGATCATCGATCATGACACCGATGTATGCCTCATCCCTTCTGAGGATCAGAGGCTCTTTGCCAAGCAGTTTGGCGCCGGCATTGATGCCGGCTATTATGCCCTGACCTGCCGCTTCCTCATACCCGCTGGTGCCGTTTATCTGACCGGCGCAGAACAGCCCTTCTATGCTCTTTAATTCCAGCGAAGGCTTTAACTGCAGCGGATCTATGGCATCATATTCTATTGCATATGCATACTTGTCAATTACGCAGTTTTCAAATCCCGGCAGGCTTCTTAACATCCTGTCCTGAACATCATAAGGCATGGAGGTTGAGAAACCCTGAACATAGGTCGTATCCATGCTTAATGATTCCGGTTCTAAAAACAACTGATGTCTTTCCTTATCGGCGAATCTTACCAGTTTGTCCTCAATGCTTGGGCAGTATCTTGGCCCGACGCCCTTTACCACCCCGGAATACATGCTTGACCTGTTCAGATTTGCCCTGATAATCTCATGCGTCTCAGGCGTCGTATAGATCAGATAACATGGAACCTGCTTATCTAGCGGCAATACTTCAGTTGTCTCATAGCTGAAGGAAACGTCATCATTTGTTCCCGGCTCATACTGAGCCTTTGAGAAATCTATGGAATTCGTCTTAATTCTGGCTGGGGTTCCGGTCTTCAGTCTGAATGTTCTGATTCCCAGGTTCCTTAGGGATGCACTCAGATTCTTCGTGGTCTTCTGTTTGTCCGGACCTTCTTCCGTAACGTGGCTTGATACCATGACCAGTGAAGCCATGTATGTTCCGGTAGTAAGGATGAGTGCTCTGCACTCAAGAACGGAACCGTCTTCAAGTCTGATTCCCCTTACCTTATTATCTTCAACCAGGACTTCCTCTGCCATGCATTCTTTTACTTCCAGGTTTTCCTGGCTGGCTAAGGTCTCCTGCATCTTCTTCTTGTAGGCGATCTTGTCAGACTGTACCCGTAGACTTCTGACACCGGGTCCCTTGGTCGTGTTCAGCATCTTGAACTGTAAGGCTGTGGCATCGGCATTCTTGCCCATCTGACCGCCCAGGGCATCTATTTCCCTGACGACAATGCCCTTTGCCGGTCCGCCCACGGATGGGTTGCACGGCATTGAAGCGATCCAGTTCTTATCGAGGGTACACAAAACCGTCTGCAGTCCCATACGGGCTGTAGCCAAAGCTGCTTCACATCCGGCGTGTCCTCCGCCAACAACGATTACATCGATCATAAAAAACCTCGACTGTATTTTAGCACAATTGCCTCATAATTATACACTCAAAGAAAAAGAACAGCTCAGCTGTTCTTCTAATCCTTTCCAATTGATCTTAAGGCTTCCCTAACCCTGCCGCCATGATCATCGACAAGCTTCCTGGCTTCTTCAGCAGTCAGTCCTCCCTTGATCATGCACAGAGCCACCTTGGTATCACTTTCGGCTTCCTCAATGTATCTGATGACTTCTTCCTCCGCAAGACCTGTTTCCCTGGATAAGAGTCTTACCATTCTGTAGTAGGACTTCTCCGTCGTCGGCTTGCCGATGGTGTAGTTCTTATACGTACGACCGATCCTGATGCAGGCTGTTGAGGATACCATGTTAAGTACCAGCTTCTGAGCTGTCGCAGCCTTCATTCTGGTTGAACCCAGTACGACTTCCTGACCGGTAACGACCTCTACCGGATAATCAACGATGGCTGATATCTCGGCATCTGAAACGCAGGAAATTGATCCGGTAACCGCCCCGAGACTTCCGGCATATTCCAGGGCATTTCTGACATAAGGTGTTCTTCCCGAGGCTGCCACCCCAATCAGCATGTCCTTACTGCAGAAATTCCTTTCCTTGAGATCTCTGGTACCGTTTTCTGCCTTGTCTTCTTCAAATTCCCTGGCTCTTCTCATTGCCGGTAAGCCGCCGGCCATTATGCCTTCAATGATTCCCTCATCCATGCTGTAGGTAGGCATCAGTTCAGCAGCGTCAATGAATGCCAGTCTCCCCGAGGTTCCGGCACCGATGTAGAATACTCTGCCCCCATTCTGCAGTGTCCTTATGTAGGCTTCGGTAAGTTCGGTTATGGCAGGCAGTTCCTTTTCAACCGCATAAGCCACGGTCTTATCCTCGTCATTGATCATCTTCAGTACTTCAGCAGTAGGAACGACATCAATGTCGAAGGTGTTCATGTTTCTCTTTTCAGTTTCCAGTCTGGCAAGGTCTTCTCTCATTATTGTTTCTCCCTCAGTGTAATTATTCTAAGTACATTATATACCAGAGACCACTGAAAAAGGCGGTTACTTACCGCCTTGATATATCTCATACTGCCCGGCTGCGTGTATTCTGTAGCTGCGCGGGTCAATATTATAGGATTCAAAGGTATCGATCAGATTCTGATAGGCAATATCCCTGGTGTTGCACTCCTGGGAAATGTGAGCCAGAACGATCTCCCTGGTTCTGGGACCGATCACATCGGCCAGGATCTCGGCAGACTGTTCATTGCTCAGGTGTCCTGAATCAGATATGATCCTGCTCTTGAGATACGGGGGTCTGGCTGAGCTCATCAGCATGACCGTGTCGTAATTGCTCTCGAAGATATAGTAGTCAGCATTCTTGATCAGTTCCTTGTTGTTATGGGAAACATATCCCGTATCGGTAACCAATACCAGCGTTTCCTTTCCATCACTGATGATGTAGCCGACTGTATCCCGGGTGTCGTGAGACAGCGGAATCGGAAGAATGTGGAAACAACCCACTTCAAATTCCTCCAGAGGTTCGACCGGTCTTTCATCTCTGATCGACTTTATCTCACAGGGAGAATAAACAGGTATGGGATCAAACATCTCTACCTGCTTAATGTGGTCTGAATGCTCATGCGTTACTAACAGCGCCTCAGCTTCCAGATAGTTAAGCCCGATCTTTTCAAAGGAGTTCTTAAGATATCTTTTGCTGGTGCCGCAGTCTATGACAATGAACTCGTTTCCGCTTCTTACTACCGTGCAGTTGCCCTTGGATCCGCTTGCTAAGATGAAGTACTCCATAGGCTAACACGGGAATATGGAACACGGGTCCACTCTTACGCCGTTTATTCGAACGTCAACATGGACGTGCGGACAGTCAGCCTGTCCCGTCATGCCGACCTCTCCAATGTACTGACCCTTTGTGACCTGGGTGCCTACCGGCAGCGGTCCCTGGATCCTCATGTGCAGGTATCTGACAATGATGCCGTTGCCGTGGTCAATGATGTAATACCATCCCATGTCCCACCACCAGCCATTGCCGGTAATTACGCCGCTTTCAGGAGCGTACAGCGGACTGTAGTGGTTATAACGGTTCTGAATGTCGATGCCGCTGTGACCTGCATAACAGTAGTAGTCGCAGATTACCACCGGGTTTTCAACCGGGAAGGTAAATGACTTGTCACCCGTATCGATGTAGATCGAACCGGCACCGATGTGAATGATCTTCTTCTGGGCTTCCTTGGTTACCGTAGAAGAAACCTGCTTGTAACTGGTGATGACACCGTTGACATAAACTTCTCTGTATAATACGTCCTTACTGCCATCCCATCCTTCCTGGGCAACGACAACGTTGCCTGCGGCGATGCTTGGGTCATTGACGTATTCCGTCTGAGGCTGCAGGATCGTCTCCTGAACCAGACGGTCTCTTTCAACAACGATGGTAATGACCGGATTGTAATAAGTAATATTTAACTGTGATCCTTCCTTAAGCGCCTGGTTCTCCGAACGGATGTCATCGTTGATAATGACCAGCTGCTCGGCACTAAGGTTATGCTTGGAAGCGATACCCTGTATGGTATCCAGATGCTGAACCGTATAGTATTCCAGCTGCGGGTCTCTGCCATAGGCCAGATATCTGATGATCTCTGGCTCGCTCTTGAATATTTCCTTGGAACTGGCAACGACCTTGGTAGATTTGATGGTTTCCTCAATGTAGATGTTCATGTCCTTCTCGCCATATTCACTTAACGGCGGAATGGTTTCATTTCTTTCCAGCTTGAGGAATGTCTCCTCATCAATGAAGCTCATGACAAAGGTCCTTAAGGCATTCTTGAATTCCTCATTGGAACGTACGTAGATCACATCCTTGTCGCCGATGTTTATCTGATAGGCCTCTACGGAGAACAGGTCATTGTCAATGAGATAGTTCATGATCTCATCGTCCTTGTTCTCGTACTCCATGTAGGTCTTTTCCTCATAGAGATAGATGTCCTCATTGTACTTTATGTCTGAGTTCGCAAAGTAATCATGGTAATTGGTGTTATAGGCAATTTCCTTGGCCTTGTCCAGAATGGTTACGTCGTATACGGCACCTAACAGTTTCTCCTGATAGAATACCTTGACGATCGGGACGGGCTTTTCATACATGCCGACGATTCTCTGATTGACGATGGACTGTTCAGCCCTCATTGAATGATTCGCCTGAGCAATGTTTTCATCACGGAGAACGAACGCCAAAACGACCGCAAGAATACCTGCGATCATTACGGCTATCAGCTGTCTGCTCCGCTTCTTATCTTTCATCATCCTTCTCCTTGTCGTAGAAAGAGTTCAGTCCAGGCTGGAACATCAGACTTACTTCGCCAATCTGACCGTTACGGTGCTTGGCAATGCTGACCTTGACCTCAAATACTGAGAAGTTATCCTGGTGCTCTTCTTCTCCCTCTTCGTTCTTTGGCTGAACGGCACGGTACAGGAAGATTACAACGTCAGCGTCCTGCTCAATTGAGCCTGATTCTCTCAAGTCGGATAACATCGGGCGGTTATCGCCTCTTCTCTGCTCAACCAGACGTGATAACTGAGACAGGGCGATTACCGGTACCTTCAGTTCTCTGGCCAGAGACTTTAAGGCACGGGAAATTTCCGATACTTCCTGCTGACGGTTATCAGCACTCTTTGAAGATGGTGCAATGAGCTGCAGGTAGTCTATGATGATCAGATCAAGATTACCGTCTGATTTCAGCTTACGGCACTTTGAGAATATTTCATTGACCTTGATAGACGGACTGTCATCAAGGAATATGTTTGCCTTCTTCAGGGTTTCAACACCGTTCTGCAGGGCGCCCCACTCATCGTTCTGCAGACCAGAGCCTGTTCTTAACTTGTCGTTGTCAACCTTGGCAACGTTTGACAGCATTCTTGTTCCCAACTGCAGTACCGGCATTTCCAGAGAGAATATCGCTACGCTCTTCCTGAATCTGACGGCTGAGTTGATGGCCATGTTCAGAGCCAGTGCCGTCTTACCTACGGAAGGTCTGGCAGCCAGAATGACCAGATCGCCATCCTGGAAACCGTTGGTAATGTTATCCAGGGCATAGAATCCGCTGGGAACACCTGTCATGCCCTTTCTTGTTTCTGCTTCCTTGACTCTGTTGATAACTTCATCCATGGCAGCGGAACTTGTTACGAAGTCACTTGTCTTAAGTGATCTGGTAATGTCCAGTACCTTTGTCTCGGCAATGCTCAGAAGATCTGAGAATTCAGTACCGCCGGTGACATAGCTGTTATTGATGATCTCATTACAGCTGTCGATCAGCTTTCTTAACGTAGCCTTCTCCTGAATGGTCTTGATATAGAAGTCCACGTTTCCCTCACTGAAGGCCAGATCAGTCAGTTCGGCAACGTATTCTGCCCCGCCGACTACTGCCAGCTGCTGAACGTCGTTCAGAGCCGTTATGACGTTGGCAATGTCGATTGGGATCTTCTTATCGGACATGCTTAAAAGAACCCTGTAGATCCTTCTGTGAGCATCCTTGAAGAATTCTTCGGGCTGCAGGTTTGCTTCATATGCCGTATTTATCTTATCGGGATAAACGATCAGCGTTCCCAATAAAGACTGTTCAGCTTCAACGCTGTTAGGTAACTGAGGCATGATGACCCCTCCTTAGTTAAGCTTCTATGTTAATATTCAGGGTCGCAACTACACCCTTGAACAGTTCTACTCTTACCTTATGCATTCCTAATTCGGTAATGTTGCCGTTATCGACGAATTTTCTCTTATCGACCTGGATCTGATAATCCTTGGCCAGGGTCTCCGCGATCTTGGCATTTGATACTGAACCGAACATCCTGCCGTCATTACCGGCTTTGACCTTGAATGATATCGTCATCTTTTCAAGTTTGTTCTTCAGTTCAATGGCTTCTTCCCTCATCTCAGCCTCTCTGGCGGCCTCATCAGCCTTCTGCTTGGTGAGGATCTCCATTGACTTCTTGGTTGCTTCAACGGCAAGGCCGTTCTTAACCAGATAGTTGCGGCCGTAACCGTCAGCTACCTGCTTGACTTCGCCCTTCTTACCGACGTTCTTTACATCACTCAGCAGAATTACCTTCATTTGCTTCCACTCCCTCCAGGTACTCTTCAACAGCCTTCTTAAGTTCTCTGTTAAGAGAAGCTACGGAACTGGCTGTTCTCTGCAGGCCGGCAGCTGTGAAGTGTCCGCCGCCGCCCATCTTTTCCAGAATGATCTGGACGTTTATGTTTCCGTTGCTGCGTCCAGAAACTGCCCAGGTATCTTCAGCTATCCTGGCAATGACGAATGCAGCGTCGATGTCCTTTATCGTAAGTATCTGATTGGCAACCTGTGATACGATCGTACGGGTTATCATGCCCTCTGATTCAGGCAGGGCTGCGATTATGATGTTTCCGTTTATCGCCTCGCTGTACTTCAGTACCTTGGTCTTTGTTTCAAACTGCTGCAGGGTATCCTTCAGCCATTCGTTGGCCATGGTAATGTCAGCGCCTTCCTTACGCAGGTATGCGCAGACCTCAAAGCTTCTGCTTGAACATCTTGCCTTGAAGCCATCCGTATCAACCAGTAAGCCCGTATACATGAACGTGGTCTCAAATTCATCAAGTTCAACTCTGGCTGGCTGATACTCGATCAGTTCGGTTACCAGTTCAACTGCTGAAGATGAAGCCGGTTCATTGTAGATCATCATGGCATTGACGTTGGTCTCAGACTTTCTTCTGTGGTGGTCAATGACAACGATCCTTCTCGCTCTGCTTACCAGTTCAGGAGCACTGGTCAGATCCATGCTCTGATGGTCACAGATGATGACGCAGGAATCCTTTGTCAGTAATGCCAGTGCATCGTCCTCACTGATCAGAATGTGGTTGGCCGTAAATTCATCGTAGTAGTCCTCTACTACGGCCTTGGCAACGTTCTCCACCGTAATGCCCTTGAGAATGATGTAGACATTCTTTTCAAAGGCCTGGGCGAACTTGCTGATGCCGATGCACGCACCGATGGCGTCAAAGTCAGCATCCTTATGCGGAACAACAAATACGTTGTCGCTTTCCTTGATTATTCCTCTTAAGGTCTGAGCGATAACTCTTACTCTTACCTTACTTGTCTTCTCACTTGCCTCGGATGACTGGCCATAGAATCTGACCTCATCGCCATAATTCTTGACAGCAACCTGGTCGCCGCCTCTTGAAAGAACAAGTTCAAGCAGGTCATTGATCATGTTGTCAAGTTCCATGAAATCAGACGTGCCTCTGGCAAAAGCCATTGAAGCGGTAATGGCAACTGAAAGATTATTGGCTTCCTTCTTTACTTCTTCCAGGATCTGGAAGTTGTCTTCCAGCATCTTTTCAAAGTGTTCCTCGTTGAGAACGATGAGGAATCTGTCGCTTCTTAATCTTCTTACCATTGAATCATACTGATTGCACCAGTCTACGACCTTCTGACGGATGTTTGTGTTGATGGCAGCGATCTTCTGCTCATCCTCATACTGTACCGTTTCATCGTAGTTATCCAGGTGGATGAGTCCGAGAACTACCTTTTCCTTGTTATATGTTACGTTAAGCTGATTGAATTCAGTTACGTCCTTGACATAAAGAACACGGGAGCTGTCACTTCTGGTGAATTCATATTCCCTGCCGTCAATGTTAAATACTGCCGTATCACTTTCACCGTTGAGCAGTACCTCACTGCCCGGAATGGTCCTGGTGATCTTTTCACCGATGAGACTGATGTTTCTTTCATCAAACAGCTCGCTGGCCCAGGTGGCCTCATAGTCATCATTGTAAATGACTATGCCGATCTGTCCGTGATTCAGAGCATTCTTGGCCTCAGTTCCCAGAATTCTGGATACCGAGATCATTCTCTCCTTTTTCTCGCGCTCATAGGCATAGATGATGTAACCTACGCCGATGGCATCAACCAACGTGAAAATGGCAGCCACAAGCGAAAACGGCTGCTTGAATATGAACTGCAAAACAACTAATACCAATACCTGCAGAACGAATACTGCAATGGCATAAAACTTGATCTTATCAGTATTGTTTTCCATTCAGTTTGATCTCCCTTATGATTCTGTCTCTGATGCCCGTAAACATGTCCAGGAAGCCAAGTACCATTGTCAGCACAGGCATCATGAGCATGGTAAAGATGATCGGTATGACCAGTAGTGCCCTGCTCTTTGGTGACGGGAACCTGCCGGCAAGGAATACCACAACCAGCAGATAGCCGTAAAACATGCAGAAAACGTACACAATAGTCAGCAATGGCAATATTATGTCATTGTATTGTGTAACCGAGGTGATACCTGCCATCAGATTGGCAACCATTACGCCGAAGCAGAACAGCTTTATGACCAGCGGAGCCTTTATTTCACCTAAAGGTACCATTGGCGGCAGCTGCATCTTCAGTTTCTTCAGAACCAGGAATGCCAACAGGTGTACCAGTATGCCTTCCAGAACACTGGTTAGTACCGAGGCGATAACAAGTAATGAAAGCAGGACTCTGGTGCTTGTGAGCTGCCTGATGAGTTCATTTGCGGCATCACTTTCTCCCAGAAATCCCAGCATGGTTACCATGAGGTCCTTCATGTAGGCAAGATCACTACTTAAATCATAACCAAAAACGCCTGCTAACGCAAAGGTTGAGACAAACATTACTATCAGAGAGATCACGATAACTGACAGTATCAGCTGGAAGGTGTTTCTCTGCTTCAGGACACCGTCACCGTATACGATGCCGGCAATGACCGATCCTACTACATAGAATGTCGTTACCGGAGTGGCGATGATGAAGGACAGTAATACCATTGACGTCCCCATTACCAGGCTCTGCTTGACGCCGAACTTCAGACAGTATACGATCACCGGCAGCGGCACGATCCAGAACATGTATGTATCCAGCATGCCTGCCAGCTGTCTGTTTACAAACAGCAATACACCTAACAGCGCACTGAGCAAGGCACCGTAGGTAATGCTGTTAACTCTGCTATTTCTCATAAGTCACCCTGTTAAAAAACCTCCGAAAAAAATTCGGAGGTCAACAATATAAACTAGTCGATTGTGTATGGAATCAATGCCATCTGGCGAGCGCGCTTAATGGCAACTGCTAACATACGCTGATACTTTGCGCTGGTACCTGTAACTCTTCTAGGAATGATCTTACCGTTACCAGAGATGAACTTCTTTAAGAGTTCTGTATCTTTGTAGTCGATGTAAGTGATGTTGTTCTTTGTGAAGTAACAAACTTTCTTACGACTTGGACGCTGTTTCTTGTTAAAAGCCATGATTCTTTCTCCCTTCTTTAGAAAGGCAGATCGTCACTTGAAATATTCAGTGTCGGAGTTGTGTCCATAGTATCATCATAAGCGCTGTCATCCGGATAATATCCGCTGTTATCTGCCGGCCTGTTGTCACTGTTCTTGCTGTCCAAGAATGTCAGACTGTCGCATACGACCTCCGTGACGTATACTTTCTTGCCGGGAGTGTTAGGATCATCGTAGTTACGTGTCTGAATACGTCCCTGGATGCCTATCTGTGAGCCCTTATGTGTGTACTGTGCCATTAAATCAGCTACCTGATTCCAGGCGACACAGCTAATGAAATCTGCCGTTGGCTGGTTAGGGTCCTGATTGGAACCTCTTCTACGATCAACCGCCAATGTAAATGATAATACTGATCTTCCGGCTGCTGTCTTGCGAACCATCGGATCTCTGGTCAGACGACCTACTAATACAACATTGTTAATCATTCATGTCACCTCTTATTTTTCTTCCAGGTTGACGATCAAATGACGAACTACATTCTGGTTGATTCTGCAGATACGATCTAATTCAGCAACTGCTTCTTTTTCTGCACTGAATGTAACCACCATGTAATAACCCTTTGTCATATCTTCAATGCGGTAAGCAAACTCTTTCATTCCCCACTCGTCAACTTTTTCAATTGTGCCGCCATCGTTTGTGATGATTGCATGTAAAGTCTCGATAGTGTTCTGACGTGCTGCTTCCTCTAATGAAGAATTAAGGATGTACATGATCTCATATTTACGCATGTCTTTACCTCCTTTTGGACTATTGGCCTTTTCAGGCAAGGAGTAAACGTAACAAAAATATTACGCTTATCCGTGAGAGATATTGTAACAAAAAAATCGCCACTTGTAAAGTCTTCAGATGCCTGTATTTTACTATTGTGACGATCGTTTCAAATACCTTAAAAATCTATGAATTCTGTCAGTTTTCTGACCTCTTTCTGAGCTGAATAATACACCACCAGACCGATGATCGCACCGCAGCTGACATCCGAAAGGAAGTGCGCACCATATATGATCCTGCTGTACATGACCACCAGTATCCAGCCAATGGAAATGGCTCTCAACAGGTTCCTGCTGATCTTCAGATCCGTCATTTCCGGCAGATAGACCAGAAACAGGACCAGTGAACCAAAACCGGTATGACCGCTCGGAAAACTCCTGTAGAGATCCGAAGAGGCAAACGGGTGCAGCTGATACCAGGGCACAAACTGCGTCAGGGGATCATCCATGGCATAATATCTTCTTCTGCCCCATACAAACTTCATGATGCCTATGGTGCTGGATGAAGCTATGGCTGCCAGCAGAATGATTCCTGCCAGAAGGAACTTATCTCTGTAGATCACCGGCTTTCTGATATTGAAGGCAGCGATGATCACGATTCCGATGATCAGTCCGACGATGATCCTGACGGCAAGATCAAGTTCTCTCCACATGCCGATCTCCCTGAATGAAGCTACCCCTGCCATAAACGGCAGTAATGCCGCCAGATATCTGAACATTGGATACTCACTGCGGCAGTACCAGTAGACAATGCCTGAGCAGTAGGACATGATGACAGCCGCCGGCAGCATTGCTCCGACATTCATCATTCTTCCCACGATGTTACGGGCGTTATGCAGCGACAGCGATATGCGCAGGTCCATGAAGGTCCCGATGATCAGCCCGGTCAGATAAACTGCCAGAAGAGCGCGAAATTCTTTTCTGGTCATCTTATCTGTTCTGCATGAAGGCTTCGATCTCGTCAACCTCTTTCATGATGTTTTCGCTTAAGCATATGCAGCCGTCCTCGGTGATCATGATGTCATCCTCAATGCGGACGCCGATGCCTTCATCCTCCAGATACAGACCAGGTTCATCAGTGATGACGTTGCCAGGCTGCAACGGTTCATCAAACAGTGAAACATCGTGTGTTTCCAGACCCAGGTGATGAGATACACCATGCCAGTAGTAATCTCTTACCGTCTTGCCGTCCTGCAGTAAGCCGATCTTCGGCAGTTCCTGCTGATAGAACTCGATAACCTTGTTATTGAGGTCGCGGGTAGTCATGCCCGGTCTTACGACTTCCATGACCATCTTGTTGGCTCTTAATACTATTTCATATATTTCTCTCTGCCTGTCGGTAAACTTGCCGCTTACCGGGAAGGTACGGGAGATGTCTGCGTTGTAATACTTGTAGGCTGCACCAAGGTCAACCAGTACCAGGTCGCCAGGTTTGGTCTGCTGATTGTTCTTGCCATAGTGCAGGACCGTTGCGTTCTTGCCGCCGGCGCAGATGGTATGGAAGGCATGCTCCGTCTGTTCACTCTTGAGAACGAAGTCAAAGTAAGCTTCCAGTTCATTTTCCCAGATGTAGTCACGGGAAGCCTGCATCATGGCCTTGATGCCGGCATTGGTAACGCTGATGGCCTTTCTCATCTTTTCAATTTCATCAGCGTCCTTGACCAGACGCATTCTGGTCGTATTGGCGGCGATGTTTCTGATCTGAACATCAGGATTGTATCTTCTGATCTCATTGAACAGATCGGCTACCGGCCATGGCTGATCATATTCCTGCTTTGACAGTTCTCCGCAAAGGGTGAACTGATTCAGCTTGCCATAGTGATTGATGTACATGGCAATAGTATCCTTCAGTGAATCAACGTATCTTACATCCTTGATTCCGCTGATCTCCCTGGCTTCATCTGCCAGAATCTTGCCGCCAACCCACTTGGCCTGAACCGGATCAAACGGTTCAATGAACAGAATGGTCTGATTCATTCTGGCTGTCTTGACAAACATCAGAACCAGATTTTCATTATCCAGACCCGTGTAGTAGAAAAATGAACGGTCGACATCAAACGGATGTCTCTCATCTCCGATATTGTAAGCTGCCTTACCGGACATCAGTATGGTAATGGAATTTTCCGGCAGGGTTGCCAGCAGTTTTTCTCTTCTTTCCTGATACATGATCAAATACCTCCCTCTACATCATTTATCGTCGTTATCTTCATGTTGTTGCCGAAGCACTCAACACACTTTATTCTGACTGTTCCAAATCTTTCCACAAGAGAGCAGTCATCAGTTCCCGTAAATCCTTCCATCATTGCCTTGCGGTAACACTCTCTGAGCACTTCCGTACTGAAGCCCTGAGGAGTCTGGGCTCTTTTGACCTTGTCGCGGTCAATGGTTCCCGTCACATAACCGTCCTCAGCTACCTTGATGGTATCGGTCTCACTCTTTACTAGCAGGGCTCCCTGTTCCTCGGTTACCTCTGCTTTCAGTCTGTTCAGATCCCCTCTCTGCAGGAAACATCTTGCCCCGTCGTGAACCAGAACGAAATCCTCGGTAACGTATTTCAAGCCGTTCCAGACGCTTTCCTGACGGCTGTCACCGCCATCGCAGATGACCATTCTGGCCTCATCATATTTTTCCGTAAGATATTCTCTGACTTCATCGCTGGTAACCACTACCAGCTGATGGCAGTCCTCATCCGCAAGAAAGACTTCCAGTGTCTTGTCGATTACTCTCTTGCCGTCACTGTATTTGTAAAGGATCTTGTTTGTATCAGCCGCAAACCTCGTTGATCTGCCTGCGGCTACTATGACTGCTGAATAGTTCATATTACACCTCTCGTGCTGTTACTATTTTAGCATACTTATCAGTAAAAAGTTTTCAAACAGCTAGCACTATTATTAATGAAAAAATAATAAAAGGAACTGCCCTCGGACAGTTCCTTTTGTCATTCTTACTTTCTGAATACGTCCGGCTCAGCCAGTCCGCCTTTGTGCATGATCAGCACGCCAACCAGCAAGGCTGCCTGAGAAACGATGTTTGTTGCCTGGGCGATCCAGTTCATGGAACTTGAATTATCGAACTTGCTGCCAAGATATCCCATGGCCAGCATGAAGACGAATGAAACAATGAAACAGATGATCGCGTTCTTCTTATTCATCTTTGCGGCCTTGAACATTAACAGCAGCTGTGTTCCGCCCAAGCCAACTACCTGTCCGATGATGAATATCAGATTGCTGGAATATACTGCAGGTGCCGCAACAGCATATGTCCTGGTTCCGTTCCCCATTGATAATAATCCGAGAAATACAAGAAGGAAGCCGGGAGCCTGCATCGGGAAGAACGATGTATTAAGAGCTGCGAAGTCACAGACTCCCAATGCGTACAGCGCCTTCCAGGCTGCCTTGTAGAAACCGGCTAAGAGTACCATTATTGAACCGGCTGCCAATAGGGCAAAGGAACCCTTGCTCATCTTGTTGTAGAGATCTCTCTGCAGAATTACTGCACTAATGAAGAACAGCACCACCGGGATGAAATCCACGATGGCCATTGGAACAGATATTCCGTTCATCCCTGATCCTCCTACTTAAGCCACTTGTAAGATGCAAGTGAATACAGAGGAACGCCAGGAATGATTGCCGGTGTCTTCTTGTAATATAACTGATACTCCGGATCATTCCCGTAGTTCTTGTTCTGTCTGACTTCAAGTCTCTTTGCGCCTGAGAACATGACATACAGGATCAGCAGGTAGCCGATCAGGGTAATTATGAACTGACCGAACTTTACAGCGCCGATTCCTGAGATGAATACGCCGGTCCAGAACAGTATCTCACCGAAGTAGTTAGGACATCTGACGATTGAATATAATCCGCCATCAACGAATCTGTTAGGATTCTTGGCCTTGGCATCTGACTTCTGCTTGTCAGCCAGTGCTTCAATGATGATGCCTGTCAGCATTATGATGCCGCCCAGAACAGCGAATAAGCCGCCCTTGTCACCGTTATATGCTCTGTAGGTTACAGCTGCGGTCTGGAAGATGTATTCGAATGAAACATAGATCCATACGGCTACGCTTACGAAGATAGGGATCTTCTTTCCGCCTACCGACTCATTAACGGCCTTCTTCAGACTGTTCTGATATGACTTGCTCTTGAGTTCACGGTAAAGGAGATAGCCTCCTAATCTCAGACCGTAAACGATCATGAGAATGCACATGACAAGTGTCGGAGTCGTTAGCTGACCGGCAAACATTATCATGATGGCAACGCCGATGCCGAATACTGCCAGTCCATATCCTACGGACATGAACCAGACAAATCTGTAGAAGCCTACTAATGTTAGAACTGCAGATACTGCCAAAAGTATCCACATCTGTGTTGGAAACAGCATATCAATTACCTCCTGAAGTATTCATTAATATATTGTTTGAAGCTGGCATCACCGTAAACGGTATCGCCAACCAGATCGCTTGTGAGAGTCCACTTTGAGAACTTTATGATGGCTTCCTTGCCTGACTTGTTCAGCTTGTTGATGAAGGCCAGAACATCAAACAGCCATGTTGGAGCTGACTTGATCTCTACCTGCTTACCGGCTGCCTCAGCACACATCTGAGCGATTTCCTTGTATGTATAGGTTTCCTTGCCGCCGATGCTGTAGGTCTTGTTTTCGTCGGTCATGTGCTTGACGATGAATTCAGCGAAGTCAGGTGTGTCGATGACGTTGCACTTGCAGCTGCCATCGCCTAACAGATTTACCTTGCCTGCCTCGATCATTGGCTTGAAGACCTTGGCAATATCATAGAAATAACCTGTCGGTCTGTAGATGACATATGTCAGTCCGCTCTTCTTCAGTTCAACTTCCAGTTTTGCCTTTGCGTCAAGCATTGGAACGCCCGGAGCCTCATCAGCTCTGATTACTGAAATGTAGTTGAAGTACCTGACGCCGGCTGCCTTTGCTTCATTAAGCAGATTCAGGTTTCCGTGGTAGTCAATGTCATAGGCTGTCAGAGTCTTGCTTGCTCCTGTCAGACCCATTGTCGTAATGGCAACGTCACAGCCATCGCATACGCCCTTGAGCGTTTCAGCCTTGGTGGCATCGATTGCCTTAAATGTGTACTTGCCCTTTGTTCCTTCTACTTCTCTTTCCTTCAAGTCACAGGCAACAACTTCATGCCCCTGCTTAACCAGTTCCTTCAGAATGTCTGCACCCAGGTTTCCGAATGCTCCTGCTAATAGTACCTTCATTTTATAATACCCCCTATTTTCCGCCTTTTTCCCTGGCGCGCTTGTCGTTAATAATATCCATGTGTTCAGCCGTGATGACTGTTACACCATTTTCCTTTGCCCAGGCAACACACCCCTTGAGTGCCGTCGGCAGGAAGATTCTCGGAACCTTTACCAGCTTGGCACATGCCTCATCGGTAAACTGGATATCCGGATCAATTCTCTTGGCTGCGTACTGTACGCTGCTCAGGCTTGTTTCCCTTATCGGCAGTAATTCACCGATTGGCTTATTGAATACTGATGATCTGGTGTACCAGAAATTCTTTGAATCACGGTAACCATAGTCTACAGGTACCGGTGGGAAGTCGTTTTTGGTAACGCCGTTTACGATGGCGTTATAATACTTTTCCTTCATCAGGATCTTGTTTACCTTCAGGATGAAATGTGCTCCATAAGGTGTTGTGATACCGTTGAAATCATGATACTTCTCGAGTTCATAATGGTCTTGCCCTTCTTCCAGAGGCTTTGTTCCTTCACAGTTTTCCAGTGAATCGACCCATTCACACTCGAATACCTGGAAACACTCCTTGATAACCTTTGGATATGTTCCCTTTGGATCAGCTTCGGCGCATAATCCGTCTTCCAGTGTATAGATGCAGTTCTTCATCTTCTGTTCAGTGGTATCGCCAGGGAACCCTAATGCGACAGCCTGCTTGAAGAGTTTTCTGTCATCATAGATGAAATTAAGAGCGCATTTCTTACGCTTGATGATGTTCTGTGCTGTATTTGAAGAGTTACGGCATTCCAGTAACATGGCATAATAATCCTTGCCGGCAACGTAATACGGCTGAACAAGAGAATATGCACCGCAGTTTGTCTGCCCGTTATCTGCCAGGGTGCTTATAATAACCGTTGGCATCGGGAAGAATGCCGATGTCTGATAAAAATTATCTACTATTCTCAGATCCTTAAAACTACTCATAAGAATACCCCCATTTTGTCTATTTTATTATACAACGTTCTCGCAGCCTTGTTGACACAAAGCAAGTTAAGAAGATATTGCAAAAAAATAAGAATGTGATAAAATGTGAATAGAAAGAAGATGGTGCTTATGTATCAATGGATAAAAGGAAACGTTTATAAACTGATAGCTACCCTTTCTGACACCTGCATAACGCTGAACAACAGTGCGGCAAATCACTTTGCGGATGTCAGATGGTGTCTGATAGGCATAGACAGCGATGAACTTAAGCTGGCAATCAAACCCGTCAGCAAGACTGATATCGATCTTCATCTCTACTCTCTGGAAGATCTGCACAAGGTTTCCATGGGAAACGGTTATGCCCGCATCAGCAACAAGTCCCTCATGCAGTCTGTTGCTGAACTAAGAGGAGCGCCCCTGCTCAATGACAAGTGCAGCTGTGAATGGGACGAAAAGAACAACATGCTGGTAATTAATCTGGCTGTTCAGTAGGAGGTAAGTATTTATGGTAATATTCTGGCTAATAGTCGCCATAGCTAGCATCGTAATAGAAATAATCACTCTGGGAAACCTGATCTGCATCTGGTTTGCCATCGGAGCACTTGTTTCTGCGATCCTGGCCTGGCTCAAGGTCTACACGGCAATTCAGTACATTGTGTTCTTCGTGGCATCAATACTGGCAATGCTGATCATCAGGCCTCTCGCCGCTGAATATCTCAGAGGCAATACCGTTCCTACCAACGCCGACAGACTGATTGGGAAGACCGGCGTAGTTACCAGGGAGATCACATCAGATTCCTGGGGCGAAGTTCTGGTCATGGGCGTAAGATGGAGCGCCATCAGTGTTGACAACACTGCCATTAAAAAGGATACTAAAGTAAAGATCATGGCAATTGACGGCGTCAAGCTCATGGTCACACCAGTAGAGTAACGGAGGTAAAAAAATGCCATACACTTATTTGATTTTTGCATTAATATTCATTCTCATCGCAGGCATTCTGGCCTACACGATCAGAATCGTTCCACAGGCAGAAGCCTATGTCATTGAAAGACTCGGCGCCTATAACGACACATGGACAACCGGCGTACACTTCGTAATGCCGTTCATCGACAGGATCGCCAACAAGGTAACCCTGAAGGAAATCGTAAAGGACTTCGATCCGCAGCCTGTTATCACCAAGGATAACGTAACGATGCAGATCGATACCATCGTATACTTCCAGATCACAGACCCGAAGCTGTACACATACGGCGTCGTAGGTCCTATCTCAGCCATTGAGAACCTGACAGCTACCACCCTGCGTAACATCATCGGTGACCTGGAACTTGATGAAACCCTGACTTCAAGAGACATCATCAATACTCAGATGCGTTCAATTCTTGATGAAGCCACCGACCCATGGGGCATCAAGATCAACCGTGTTGAAGTAAAGAACATCATTCCTCCAAAGGACATTCAGGAAGCCATGGAAAAGCAGATGCGTGCTGAACGTGAAAGACGTGAAGCCATCCTGAAGGCTGAAGGTGAAAAGAAGAGCGCAATCCTGATCGCTGAAGGTGAAAAGGAATCAACAGTTCTCAGAGCCGAAGCCAAGAAGGCTGCCATGATTGCCGAGGCTGAAGGTAAGGCCAGAGCCTTACAGGCAGTATATGAAGCAGAGGCCAGAGGCATTGAACTGATCAACAATTCAAATCCTTCCAAGGAATACCTCTCAATCAAGTCACTTGAAACCTACGAAAAGATGGCAAACGGCCAGGCAACGAAGATCGTTGTTCCAAGTGAAATGCAGTCAGTCGCTTCATTGCTGACAGCCGCCAAAGAAATCGTTGAGAAGAAATAAAAAATAATGAAATCCAGCTCAGGCTGGATTTTTTCATTTAGCGCTTATGGTATAATCAAGGTGAAGAATACAACGGAGGTATAATATGAAACAATTTCGCTGTAAAGTTGAAAACCCTTTGGGAATCCATGCAAGACCTGCCGCTCTTCTTGCTCAGCTGTGCGTGGGCATCAGAAGCACTGTTTCCATAAAATGCAACGGCAAGGAAGCCAACGGCAATAACGTCCTGCAGATACTGGCTCTGAAAGCCGGCAAGGGCGACGTTCTGGAAATAACCGTTGAAGGTGATAACGAAGCTGAAGATGTCGAGAAGGTCAAGGAACTGATGAGGGCTGACTTCGTTGCCGAAAGTGCACCGAAGATCCTGAAGATCGCTTTCTATGGTACCAAGGACTATGACAGAATGTTTTTTACCGAGTTAACCAAGGATAAGGGACCGGGAACCTATAACTGTGAAATAACCTATCTTGAATCAAGGCTGACCGAAGAAACCGTTTCACTCGCCAAGGAATTTGATGCCGTATGCATCTTCGTCAACGACGAGGCACCGAGAAGTGTCGTTCAGAAACTGCATGAGGAAGGCGTATCACTGATCTTATTACGCTGCGCCGGATTCAATAATGTTGACCTTGTAGCCTGCAAGGAATTCGGCATCAAGGTTGCCAGAGTACCGGCTTATTCTCCATATGCCGTTGCCGAACACGCCATGGCCATCATTCAGGAAGCCAACAGAAGACTGCACAGAGCAGACCGCAAGGTACGTGAAAACAACTTCGCTCTTTCAGGACTGCTCGGCGTTGACCTCCATAACAAGATCTGTGGCGTCATGGGTACCGGCAAGATCGGCGAATGCTTCGCCAGAATTGCCAAGGGATACGGCATGAAGGTCATCGGCTGGGATGCCTACCCTAACCAGAGACTGGTAGATGAAGGCCTGCTCACCTATGTAACAAAGGATGAGCTGCTGGAAAAGGCTGACCTGATTTCCCTGCACGCTCCGCTTATCATGGGTGAAAACGGCACATACCACCTCATTAACAGAGAGACCATCGCCAAGATGAAGGATACGGTCATGCTGGTAAATACTGCCAGAGGCCCTCTGATCGACGCAGAGGCTCTGATCGAAGCCCTGAAGAAGGGAAAATTCCACGCCGTTGCCCTGGACGTATATGAAGGCGAAGACGAAAACGTCTACACCGACAGATCTGATGACGTCCTGGCACATTCAATCACAGCCCGTCTGCAGATGTTCCCGCAGCTGGTGCTGACTTCTCATCAGGCGTTCTTTACCAGAGAAGCCATGCAGGCTATCGCCGTAACAACCATGGAAAATGCCCGTAACTTCAATGAGGGCCATGATCTGGGAAGCGCCGAATGCAAAGCGTAACGTTTCTGGTCATAGCCATATGCATCGGCATATGTGCCTACATCAATACCAGCAGTGACAAGTTCTACGCCTCAATAAAGGCCGGAGCTCTGTATCCGCCCAAGGTAAAGAGCGGTGAATACTGGAGGCTGCTTGCTTCAGGCTTCGTTCACATCAATCTGTATCACCTGCTGGTAAACGTATATGCCCTGTACAACATGCGCTGGCTGGAAGGATATCTGGGTTCATTCAGGTACGTCCTGGTATTGCTGGCAGCGATACTGGGCGGTTCACTTGTAACATATAAGTTTGGCCGCAGAAACGCCGTTACCGTAGGCATATCAGGTGGAATATACGGTCTGATGGCCATATACATCGTACTGCTGCTGAAGATACCGTACATTCAGCTGAGTGACATAATACAGATGTTCTTACCGACGATACTGGTAAACTTCATGCCTAACATATCCGTTACCGGACATCTGGGAGGATTCCTTGCCGGCATAATAATGGCATTCATATTTGGCATAATCTAGACTTTGAGGGAATGGTGATCCATTCCCTTTTTTGTAAAGTTTTCATCATTCACAAAATTTTTTTGAAAAATATTCACACTGTATTGACACTGTTTTTTGGCAGACTTATACTTAATTAGTATTAGTTTGTACGGCCGTACGAAAATAATGTTCACGTATAATGAACTGCGTGAAGGCGCTTTTAAAGCCCTTCTCATCGACAACATCTGCGGATGTTCTTTTTTTATTTTCGGAGGTCTGTATGTGTAAATTCATCTTTGTTACAGGAGGCGTGGTATCAGGATTAGGCAAGGGCATAACTGCCGCTTCCCTGGGCCGTCTTCTGAAAGCCCGAGGCCTTAAAGTCGCCTCTCAGAAACTTGATCCTTACATCAATGTTGACCCGGGAACCATGTCGCCGTACCAGCATGGCGAAGTATTCGTCACTGAAGACGGTGCAGAAACCGATCTTGATCTCGGCCACTATGAAAGATTCATTGATGAGGATCTGAACAGGTATTCCAATCTTACAACGGGAAGAGTCTACTGGAACGTACTAAACAAGGAACGCCGGGGAGAATACCTCGGCAAGACGGTGCAGGTCATTCCCCACATCACCAATGAGATCAAGGAATTCATCTATGCCGCAGTAAGGCACAATGATCCGGACGTTCTCATCTGTGAAGTCGGTGGTACGGTCGGAGACATCGAAAGCCAGCCATTTCTGGAGGCTATCAGACAGATCGGACTGGAAGCAGGTCCTTCCAATGCTCTGTACATCCATGTGACCCTGATTCCTTATCTTGAGTGCAGCAAGGAGCACAAGAGCAAGCCGACTCAGCATTCGGTAAAGATCCTTCAGGGACTGGGCATAAACCCCAACATTCTGGTCCTTCGCTGCAACAAGTCTCTGGAAAAGGACATATTCGACAAACTCGCTCTCTTCTGCAACATCAAGAGAGACTGCATAATAGAGAACAGAACCCTGAAGCATCTCTATGAGGCTCCTTTGATGCTGGAAAAGCAGCACTTTGCCGACATCGTCTGCCGTGAACTTAACCTTAAGGCAGACAGACCTGAACTGGATGAATGGAAGGACCTGGTAAGAAAGATCAGACATCTGGAAAAGACCGTAACCATCGGTCTGGTCGGCAAGTACGTTAAGCTCCATGATGCCTACCTGTCCGTTGCCGAAGCCTTAGCTCATGCCGGCTACCACAGCAACGCCAAGGTCATCATAAAGTGGATTGACAGTGAAACCGTAACAACTGATAATGTTTCCAGAAAACTCCACGGCTGTAGTGGCATAATCGTTCCCGGCGGCTTCGGTGACCGGGGCATTGAAGGCATGATCGTTACGGCGCAGTACTGCCGGGAAAACGACATTCCCTACCTGGGAATCTGCCTGGGCATGCAGGTTGCCGTAATTGAATATGCAAGGAACGTCTGCAGGCTGAAGGATGCCAATTCCCGGGAATTTGATCCCGACACCGCTCACAAGGTAATTGATTTCCTTCCGGATCAGAATGACATGACGGACAAGGGAGGAACATTGCGGTTAGGCCACTACGACTGCGTTCTGAAGAAAAACACCAGAATCAGAGAGCAGTACCAGTGTGAATGCATCAGCGAGAGACACAGACACAGATATGAATTCAACAACAGTTACCGAGAACTGTTACAGAATAATGGAATGATCCTGAGCGGGACTTCACCGGACGGCTACATCATTGAAACCATGGAAACGGATAACACCTATTTCGTCGGTGTACAGTTCCATCCGGAATTCAAGTCCAGACCAAACAAACCACACCCGTTATTTACGGGTCTCATCGATAATGCCCTGAAGGCAAAGGAGGCAGAATAATGACAGACATCATGAAGACATTTGGCAGTAAGGTATTCAATGACCGCATCATGCGGGAACGTCTCAGCAAGAATACCTATGCAGAACTGCAGAAGACCATAAAGAGAGGAACAACCATCTCTTCAGACATTGCCGGAGAAATAGCCGAGGTAATGAAGGACTGGGCCATTGAAAACGGAGCCACCCACTTTACGCACTGGTTCCACCCGTTAAGCGGAGCTACGGCAGAAAAACACGAAAGCTTTGTTTCAACAGCCGGCGGCGGCCAGATAAAGCTGGAATTTTCGCCAAGCAATCTGGTCAAGGGCGAAGCTGACGCCTCATCCTTCCCTTCCGGAGGGTTAAGAGACACCTTTGAAGCCAGAGGCTACACGGCCTGGGATCCGACATCCTACGCCTTCATCAGAGAAACCATCCTTTATATACCGACCATCTTCTGCTCATACAGCGGAGAAGCCCTGGACCACAAGACCCCACTGTTAAGATCAATGGAAGCCCTGAGCACTCAGGCAGTCAGAGTACTGCGATTACTGGGAAACAATGACGTTGACCACGTCAAGGCAACAGCCGGTGCTGAACAGGAATACTTCCTGGTAGACAAGAAGTACTACGATCAGCGTGAGGACCTACTGTTTACCGGCAGAACGCTCATCGGCGCAATGACCCCTAAGGGACAGGAAATGAATGACCATTACTACGGTTCGATCAAGACCAGGGTATCCGATTTCATGAAAGATCTTAATCAAGCTTTATGGGAGTTAGGCATTCAGGCCAAGACTGAGCACAATGAAGTTGCCCCATCCCAGCACGAACTTGCCAATAACTTCCTGACGGTCAATGTTTCCGTAGATCAGAACAACCTGACCATGGACGTAATGAAGAAAACAGCCAAGAAGCATGGTCTGGAATGCCTGCTGCATGAAAAGCCGTTTGAAGGCATAAACGGCTCCGGCAAGCACAACAACTGGTCCCTGAAGACCGATACCGGTGTCAATCTGCTTGACCCGGGTGAAACACCATCCGAAAATGCCCAGTTCCTGATCTTCCTTTGCGCCGTCATCAAGGCCGTGGATGAATATCAGGACCTCATCAGGATCTCAATTGCCTCAGCCGGCAACGACCACCGTCTGGGAGCTTCCGAAGCCCCGCCGGCAATCGTCTCCATGTTCGTAGGCGATGATCTGGAAGAGATACTGGAGAGTCTGGAAAACGATACGATGCATAAGGACAGAGGGAGAACGGCCTTCAAGGTAAACGTTCATACCATTCCTTCCTTCCCGAAGGATAATACGGACCGTAACCGGACTTCACCTTTTGCCTTCACCGGCAACAAGTTTGAATTCCGCATGCCTGGTTCAAGCGCATCCATAGCCACGCCTAATACGATTCTGAATACCGTTGTAGCCGAGGAACTCAAGGGTTTCGCTGATAAGCTGGAAAAGTCAGAAGACCTGGAAAACGATCTGCACAATCTGATCAGAGATACGATCAGAAACCACAGAAGGATCATATTCAACGGCAATGGCTATGACGAAAGCTGGATAACTGAAGCTGAAAGAAGAGGATTGAGCAACTATGCCTCCACTCCTGAGGCTCTGGCTCATTATCTTGATGATAAGAATGTCAGGGTAATGACGGAAAACGGGGTTCTGACCAGGACGGAATGCCTGTCCAGGTATGAGATCTATCTGGAAAAGTATTCCAAGACCATCCGCGTGGAGGCAAGCACCCTTCTTGACATGACCATGAAGGACATCCTGCCTGCCGTAACCCGTTACGCATCTGATCTCAAGAAGGATCTTGCATTAGACAGAGAACTCAACATGCCATGTGAAGGTTCATACAGTCAAAGTAACGTCCTGAAGCTTAACGAGCTCAGCAGTGACATATACACCGATGCTGAAAAGTTAAGGAAGAAACTTGCCGGTGTTCCTGACAAGAGCACGCTGGATGTTGCCTTCTATTACCATGACGAGATCATACCTGTCATGGAATCCATCCGCAGAAACATCGATGAAGCAGAATTACTGACAGCCAGGGAATGCTGGCCGATCCCGACCTACAGGGAACTGCTGTTCGGCGTAGATTAAGACATGAAAAAAGGAAACAGAACGATCTGTTTCCTTTTTATTTACAGAATGTAATCGGTAATGCAGTCATACCAGTGATAACACTCAACCCCATTGACCGTTATCTTTTCATTGTCTCTGAGTTTTTCATCAAGTATTTCCTCAAAGTGACTGTAGTTCCATCTCCAGTTGGCCTTGTTGAATCTTCTCCATAGGACCGTACGGCTTGTTCTGTCAATGTACTGTTCCGTATAGCAGTTTTCATCGTAACAGCCCATGTCCATCAGGCATACCGTGTCATAGGTCCTGCCGTTAATGGTCACATCGTATCTGCCCACAACGTCCATGACTCTCTTGCTGTCATCAAATTCAACAACCGAACCTTCCCTTCTTATCAGGCCCTTCATCTTCAGATCGGTTTCATTGCCGATGTTTTCCGGACCGAAGCCCCAATTATTCAGGAAGGCTTCCCCATCCATGAATGTATACAGCTTTTCAACCCCGTCAACCACGTTGGTCTCAGCCAGGTAGCGGCAGTGCGTATCAGTCAGCTGGGCAACGAACTTTCTTTCTGTGCGCTTGCGTCCCTGCTTTTCAACAACGTTGATCTTAACTCCGGTAATGCCGTGGATCTCTGCCTTGCCATTGCACTTCATGTCTATCTGTTCAGTAAGTGTCCTCTCTGGAAAGTCATAGATGCCAAAGCTGATCCTGTTTCCTTCCTTTGGAATGAGAAACCATCCCATCAGTTCTTCCCATTTGGTTTCAAACGGTTCCTTATCTGTCTTTACTATCTCGTAATCGAATATCTTATCCGGTAATTTCATGATTCTGACCTCCTCTTTTGGATACCTGTTTCTGAAGCTGTTTCTGGCTGAGGATATCCGGCTCTTCACTGTACCTTCCGGAATTCCCAGTTTCTCGGCAATCTCCCTTACTGACATCTCCTGGAAGTAATACATGTCCAGCAGTTCCCTTTCATTATCGTCCAATAAATCAAGAGTTTCCCTGACGATGTCGGCTACGCTGCGGTTCACCGTGATGTACTGGATCGTCTCATCATACGGAACCTCACTTACTCTGGCTTTTTTCCGGTAATGATCGTTGACCAGGTTACGGCCGATGCTGATGAGCCACGCCCTGAAAGAGCCTTCTTCAGCAAGTGAAGAAAAACCGTTAAACGCTCTGACACATGCCTCCTGCAGGATGTCTTCGGCATCTTCCCGGGAAGATACCTTATATCTGACATATGTTTCCAGCGAACTGTAATGCTCCCTCAATAGTTCCTCAAAGCTTCTCATAAGTATCCTTTCACTAATATAGACGAGTGAAAAATACGATCGGTTCAAAAAACAGGAGAATTTCTCCCGTATTTATTCATTAATTTTCAGGCAGGTGCTGACCCCGATCTCTGCTATCCTGCATACTCTGCCAAGCGCAATCTTGGCCTTGAGATCGGTACAGTGGCACGGATAGATGATCTCGATGTCCTCATCCTTCATGTACTGACATACTTCCCGGTTGAGTTCTTCATCATTCTGCATGTGGAAGCCGCCTATGATGCCGGTAATGTGGTCATTGCCGGTCAGTTTCTTAACATATTCAACAATGTTGATGATGCCGCTGTGAGAACAGGCTGTAATGATGAACGATCCCTTCTTTCCGACATACACCATTGCCGTATCATCATACAGATAGTCGCTGCCCAAGGGTTTGACCTTCTGAATGGTTCTTTCTATCTCACCAAGATACATGATGTGATCCGAAATCATGACCGGCTTTCTTTCCCTGTGAACATGGAAGTTTGCCGGCAGTTCTGCAGGCTTTAGCGGCATGGAGATATCCAGACCGTTATGCTCCTTGTACTCATCGATCAGCGGATGACAGTAGAGATCAATCTCCTGAGGGAGCTGCCTGATGTATTTCAGGCCGCCGGTATGGTCATTATGGCCATGGGAAAGCACGACCGTATCCACCTTTTCCAGATCGATGTTCATCTTCTTTGCGTTGATGACAAAGGCGTTTGAATATCCCGTATCAAAGAGGATCCTCCTGTCCCCGTCCTCAATGAAAAAGCTCAGACCAGGTTCACCAAGGTAATACCTGTCTATGAGTGTGTTGTTATCCACAAGTACCGTAAGCTTCATCATTTCTTCTCCTGTCATAAATAATATATCATTTTTGAGACGCATCGGACATCAACAGGCTATCGTAAACCGAAGTTTTAAGTTATAATACCTATGTTTGAGAGGTATTTGTTATGGCAGAAAAGCTAAGTGATCAGGAAATAGTCAGAAGACAGAAGATGCAGGAATTGATCGACAAGGGTATCAAGCCCTTTGGTCATGCCTACAACCGCACTCACCACAGTGCGCAGCTGAAGAGCCTGTATGGCGAAAAGACAAAGGAAGAACTGGAAGAACTCCAGATCAATGTCAGCGTAGCCGGCAGGATCATGTCAAAGCGCCGCATGGGCAAAATCGGATTCATCCACCTTCTTGACAAGGAAGGCCAGATCCAGGTTGTCGTTAACAAGGCAGTGGTCGGTGATGACGTCTACGAGATCTTCAAGGCAAGTGACATCGGTGACATCATCGGTGTTGAAGGCCAGGTCATCAAGACCGATTCAGGCGAACTGTCTGTCAGAACAGCCACATATACACACCTTACCAAGGCCTTAAGACCTCTTCCTGAGAAGTTCCACGGTCTTACCGATAAGGAAGAAAGATTCAGAAGAAGATATGTTGACCTGATCATGAATGACGATGCCAGAAGAATTGCCTTTACCAGACCGAAGATCATCAGAGCCATTCAGCGCTTCTTTGATTCAAAGGGACTGGTAGAAGTAGAAACTCCGGTACTGAACCCTATCCTGGGCGGTGCCAACGCCAGACCGTTCGTAACTCATCACAATACCCTGGACATCGACCTCTATCTGAGAATAGCCACCGAGCTGTCATTGAAGAGGCTGATCGTTGGCGGCATGGAAGGTGTCTATGAGATCGGACGTCTGTTCCGTAACGAAGGCATGGATACCATGCACAATCCTGAGTTTACGACAATTGAGTTCTACATTGCCTATTCCGACATGCATGGCATGATGGAAATGGCAGAAGGACTGTTTGAATACGTAGCTACCGAGGTTCTCGGCACGACGGAAATCACCTATCAGGGCAAGCAGATCTCCTTGAAGGGACCGTTCAGGCGCATTACCATGACTGACGCCATCAAGGAAAAGTGCGGTGTTGATTTCAGGCAGATCAACACTGATGAAGAAGCCATTGCCCTGGCTAAGGAACATGGCATTGAGCTGGCTGAGCATGAAAAGAACTACGGACATGTCATTGAGAAGTTCTTTGACAAGTACGTTGAGGAAACCCTTATTCAGCCGACATTCATTTACAGCTATCCTATCGAGATCTCACCTCTGGCTTTCAAGAACGAGGAAGATCCAAGATTCACCGACCGTTTCGAACTGTTCATTGACGGTCACGAATACGGCAATGCCTTCACTGAACTGAATGACCCGATCGACCAGAAGGAAAGATTCCTGAACCAGCTGGCTGAAAAGGACAAGGGCAACGAGGAAGCTACCGAAATGGATAACGACTATGTTGAAGCTCTGGAATACGGTCTGCCTCCGACAGGTGGCATGGGCATCGGCATTGACAGATTCGTAATGTTACTGACGGACGCTGATACGATCCGAGAAGTACTGTTATTCCCGACGATGAAGCCGATCAAGAGTTCTGACTCTTCCGAAACCAGAAAGGCCATCGTTCCGGCAACGAGACAGGAAGTAAAGGTTGACTTCTCCAACGTTGAGATCGAGCCTCTGTTCGAGGAATACGTTGACTTTGAAACCTTCAGCAAGGCTGACTTCCGCATCGTCAAGGTAAAGGAATGCGAAGCCGTACCAAAGAGCAAGAAGCTTCTGAAGTTCCTGCTCGATGATGGATCAGGCAACGACAGAGTCATTCTTTCAGGAATTCATGCATATTATGAACCTGAGGAACTCATCGGCAAGACCTGTGTCGCCATCGTCAACCTGCCACCGAGAAAGATGATGGGAATCGATTCCTGCGGCATGCTGATAAGTGCCGTTCACCACGAAGCCGGTGAAGAAAGACTCAACCTGCTTATGGTTGATGACCGCATCCCGGCAGGCGCAAAATTATATTAAACAAAAACAGCAGATCTGATGAAAGTCACCTGACTCATTCAAGATCTGCTTTTTCTTTGCCTTGTAATATCGTTTGCTCTTACCATTGTTTCACAAGCAAGAGCTAATGTATATACCGACTTTCAAATACATAGTATATTTATGTCAGGAGGACATGATTATGAGTAATTTATTCGATTTAACCGGTAAGGTAGCACTGGTTACCGGTGCTTCATCCGGTTTAGGTGTTCAGTTTGCCAAGGCATTAGCCAGACAGGGAGCTGACATCGCCATCTGTGCCAGAAGAGTTGAAAAGCTTGAGGCTGTAAAGAAGGAAATTGAGGCTCTTGGTGTCAAGGTATTCTGCACAAAGTGCGACGTTACAGACAACGCTGACATCACCAGAATGGTAAACGAAGTTGTAGAATGCTACGGCAAGATCGACATTCTCGTCAACAACGCCGGCGTAGGTGATGCTTCACCTGCTGCTGAAATGACTGATGAGACATGGCGTAAGGTCATCGGAACAAACCTTGACGCAGTTTACTTCGTTGCCAGAGAAGTTGGCAAGGTAATGATCAAGAACGGTTACGGCAAGATCATCAACATCGGATCACTGCATTCAGAAGTTGCCATGATGGCATGGCCGGTACCGGCATACGCTGCAGCCAAGGGCGGCGTCAAGATGCTGACAAAGGCATTAGCTGCTGAATGGGCAAAGTGCGGAATCACCGTAAACGCAATCGGACCGGCTTACTTCAATTCTGAAATGACAGCAGGCATTACCGAAGGCGATGCATTCGCACCAATCTCAGCCGCATACATTCCAATGGGAAGACCAGGCAGAGAAGGCGAACTTGACGGTGCACTGATCTACTTTGCATCTGACGCTTCATCTTATACAACCGGTCAGCTGTTATGCGTTGACGGCGGCTGGACAACCATCTAAGGTCATTGATCAACAAAAAATCCGGAGTTAACTCCGGATTTGTTTTTTTATGCTTCCTGTAAGGTCTTTTCCAATGCTCTGGCTAACTGATCAGGACAGGACACACCATTATGACAGTTAATGCCCTTCACTCTTCTTATGACCTCTTCAACTTCCATGCCGTCGGCCAAGGCAGCTACGCCCTGAGTATTACCGCGGCATCCGCCGGTAAAGACGATGTTATGTACCTTGCCATCCGTAACGTCGAAGGTGATCAGAGATGAACATACGCCCTGTGGATGATATACGTAATGCTTCGTCACTTTGCTTACCCCCTCATTTATAATTTAGCCCTTCATCATTTCTTAATCAAAGGAAATGACCGCCTACCTGTCAATGACATCCAGCATGTGGTATATGTTCTTGACATCAAGCGTCTGGAAATCTACGGCTCTGGTAGTCTTCTTGCCGTGCATTGTCATTAATTCATTGTATTTCGTCAGCATTGGTTCATACATCTTCCACAGTTCCGGTAGTTCGTTCCAGTCAGCCAGACAGGCATGCCTGCCGCCAAGGCCATATGGGCCAAGATCCTTTCTGGTGATGGCAAACTGCTTCTCAGCTGCCGAAAGATCCTCGTCACTTCCTGACTTCAGAGCCTTTTCCGTAAGCTTAAGGCACCTGTCGATGTTACTTTGGAATTCCTCCATGCTCATCTGGGAAACACCTATCGTTGACTCGAAGGCATTCCATCTGATGTGTTCCAGTTCCGGCAGGATCTTGGAAAGGCTGTCATTTATCTTCTTTTCAAGTTCCTTCTTTTTCAGTCCCCAGCTGTTGGAGCAGGCAAAGAAGGTATCAAGGTACTCAGCTGCGGCAACGCTGCTGAGACGGTCGATCGGGTCTTTCTTGTACCACAGATCCGTTAATTCAGTCTGACTGTAACCGGATTTTGACAGATAGTAGATGTCATTGATGTGTCTGGCTGTCATGTTGACCTTTTCATCAATGAAGTCATCGATGTCAGCAGTCTTCATGTATTCAACATGACCGTCTGAGAACAGTACCTCTATCCTGGTCTTGCTGGCACAGGCGATCACTGATTTTTCCGTGAAGCACTCGCCATGTATCTGTCTGTATGTCTGCAGATTGTTGATTATCTGTCTGTTGGTTTCATCATCACCTGTGCAGGCAACGATGTAATTTAGCTTATGTTTCTCACTGAAGTTCTGATAGATCTGAGCACCGAAGGCATTCAGGGAATGGAAACTGACATTGTATCTTTCGATCATGTCGCTGTACATCTCTCTGAATAAGCCGCCACAGTTATCAATGTCGACATCATATACCTCAGCAGTAAACCTGCTGCCAAGGAACTGGCTGTATCTGATCAGATACCTCAATACATCCTGACCTACGTCACCGAAGCCGATGATCATGGCATTGAAGTCATTCTGTGCCTTACAGGTTTCATAGTCAAACTTCATCGTCTCATAAGGTCTGGCCTTCCTGACAAGCTCATGAGCCGCCATCTCACCGATGGCATAGACTTCCGTAATGTATCTGTAGCCCTCGTAATCCTTCAGATCGGATACGAAGGCATAGTCTACGACATTCTTGCCAAGAATGTGAGCCTTCACGTTCCTGGTGGAGACCTTCAGACTAGTAAATGAATCAAACAGGGTCCTCAGGAAATTGACGGCCTTGCTGTCATCCTGGGATACGCATATGACCTGAATGTTCATGGTGTTCTTTCTCAACAGCAGGAAAGGCTTGAGCCACTTCCCGTCCTTCTTTACCTGCTTGTCGGCTATGAACCCTACCCTGTATTCGGAAAGTCTGTTATTGAGTTCCTTGCTGAACTCGCCTATGTACAGGATCCTGTAGCCCTTCTGTTCCAGCTGGGCAACGTAGTCGATCTTTCTGTCGTTGTCACAATAAAGTATGCACAGATCCTTGTCAGGAATCATCAGTCTTATTCTGCTTAACAGTTTCTTTCCCCAGGTGATCAGTACTGCGCTGGCCGTAACGAATACTGCCAGAAGATGTACCAGCCAGTATACTATCTGCCAGACTACATTGTTGGCAAACCAGCCGTTGACCTTCATCAGCGTATCAAACTTCTCGCCTCCGCCAAACATGGATATGGTATAGGCTACGGTCTTGAAGGCATTGATCATCAGCTGACCGATCGTATCTTCCGGACTGCTTAAGCCAAAGCCATAGAAGCCCAGACCGCTGATCACAACGATCAGCAGACACGTGAAAATCAGTCTCTGCATTTTAACAGTATCAAGTTTAAGGCTGATGCGGACTGCCAGAGCAATCATCAGCAGGGCACCGATCAGTGGTAGATATTTATTCATATGCTCATTTCCTGTTCTATCTTTTCTTATTATAACTCCTAATCGGAGTTTTACTCATCTGTTTCTGGCTTCTTCAACCAGTTCATCCAGGGTTGGATACAGTAATCCGACTACTTCCCTGCCGTCATCCGTCATGGCTATTGCCCTGCTTCCTTCCTCGTTGAAGCCGACGTCATTAAATGCCGTGCCCTCAGGAGCGGTCAGTTCATACAGCAGATTGCCCGTCTCACATGAATATACGAATGCCGTCTTCCTTTCATACCCGCAAAGCATGATTATCTTTGAACCATCCTTTGAGAATTCTGCGAAGTAACAGTATTCATAGCCCTGTAAAACATGTCTTATCTGACCCGTCTTAAGATCAAACAGCATGCATCTTGGGTCATGTCCCCCGCAGCTTGCCATCAGATCACCATTGAAGATCAGATCGCTTACCGAATTCCAGCAGTGCTCACCTATGCAGTAGAGTTCATTCGCATTACTGCCGTCGGATATGTCATATACCTCAATGAAGCCATCCTGATGAGAATAGGCCGCATAGCGCAGATCGCTGCTCGTAAATACTGAAGCTGTTCTTCCCGGTTCATTGACATAGATGTCTGCACAGAAGTGCGTCAGATTGATCGACATCGATGAAGCGTTTGGCGGATCAGTATATCTTGGCGTCGTGAACAGTTTATCCTTCTGTGACTGTTCAACAAAGACGGTACTGGCCAGCGGGGTAGCCAGAATGACCGGCTTGCTGGTATATGTATCGGCGATGACCTTTGATGAATCTGATGAGAAAGCCGTGGTCGGCCTGTCGCACAGCATTTCACCCGTGTAGATGTCATATACGCCGTTTATGGCTCCGGAAGCTGATACATAGCGGCCATTTGGCGATATTACCGCTTCGGTAACGATATTGGTCTGATTCTCCTTTTCCCATAAGGTCTGTCCGCTGCCAACGTCTATTGCCCTGAGAAATTCCGCGTTCATTATCAGCAGTACCGAACCGTCATAGTTCAGCATTATGTGATCAATGCTCTCGCTGGAGAACACTCCTCCTCTTTCAACTGTTCCTTCCAGGATCAGCTTACCGTCGCTGTTCCAGACGTAGTATCTGGTTGCTGATGAAGCGCAGATCCTCTTTCCGTTGCCGCAGAATGAGATCGGGAAATAGCCTCTTTCAGCATCAAATTCCATCTGCGTGACTTCATTGCCTTCAACCGACATTATTCTCATTCCCATTCCATAGCCATGGGAGCCGATAACTACTGATTTCCTGTCAGAGGATAGATCCACGATGAATCCCTGAAGGTATGTATTGAAGGTACCGCCTTCTAACGGCAGTATCGTTCTGGTTGTGTTTCTGACGTAATCCCAGATGACCATATCAGTCTGTCTTACGATGAGTATCTCATGATCGGAATAGTTGAATACCTTTTCCCCGATGTTCCAGGCCATGCCGTTGTCATCATCGTCATACTGGACATATTTCTCACCGGTTTCCACGCTGTAAAGAGTAACGTATCCATACCAGGAATCCACGATGTAGAAATACCGGTCATCATCAGTGAATCCAACCATGTCCAGCATGCCTACGTCATTTACCGAGACGGTATGCAGGATCTTACCCGTTGAGGCATCCATCAGACAGGCGGAGTTGATGTTGGTTATGCCGATCAGATACCTGTCATTGTGACTGAACACCAGTGAGTCAAACTGACGATTGTCATTATCCAGAGTCATGATCGTATCGAACTCATCATTATATAACGCATATTCCAGTGAAGCCTTATAGTCGGTTTCACTTTTCATTGGTACGCTCTTGCGGATGTCATTCGCTTCCAGTAATTCCTTTATGGCCAGTGATCTGTTGCCTTGAGCAACGGATATGTTGGCCTGTTCGATCAGCAGCTGCATCTGATTCTGCAGAGCAATGTTTCTCTGACTGGTTATCTGAGCATTTTTGATCAGAGCATAAGTCAGAAAACCTGCCAGTAAGGTAAATACCGCTGCTGCCCAGCTGGCCAGGATGCGGTTCTTTCTCTTCTTATCTCTCTGCACCAGTTCGTCATAACGGACGTCAAGCATCGGTGCCAATAGGCGCAGTTTCTCATTGTTAAGCTTCTTCAGGGATTCCTTCAGATCCGGATCTCTGACATCGGCAGCCATCGGTTCCTTTCTGATTTTCACGCCGTTTTCTTCCGTGAAGCTGATCTGTTCCGGGAAGGCTTCCCACGGTCTGCCGTTAGCCAGTACGGTCAGTACCCTGTCCTTTCTGCCCAATGAAATGAAGTAATCCAGTTCGGCATTGCACCATTTGGATTCCAGATACTGCGGGGAAGCGATGACTATCAGCCATTCTGAATGATCAAGAGCATCATAGATGTCCTTGCTTAAGTCCCTTGAAAGAGGCAGCTCTTCCCTGTCACGGAAGACCCGTCCCATCTTCTTTATTCCCGAACTCTTCTGAACCTGAGCAGGAACGTGATACGTCTCTATGAGAGTATGAAGTCTCTGCGCAATGGCAGCGTCGGGATCAGTGTGTCGATACGATATAAAAGCTCTGTACTGGTACTCTTCCATAGATGCCTCCTGACTGTAAATTATTGCTGTTCTTTTTATGTATAATATCATATTCATCATGTCTTTTCTATTTGACCTTACGTCAGTTACCTGGACAATATTTGTTTACTATAATAAGTTCACTCATGATACAATTAAGAAAAGTGAGGTAATATGGCAGAGCCAAAAGTATTCATTGCCTACCACGGCACCAATGACAGAAACGGTTCATACGATAAGGCACTTGAAATCTATCATTTCCTGACAGATGCAGGCATAAAGTGCTATCTTTTTGCCGGGGAAAATGCCTATGCCGATACACCTGAAACTGCAGCATCATGCAACAAGTTTCTTCTTGTCTGTAATGAACATATTAAGGTAAACGAAAACGGTGCCATCGATACCACCCACAGTAACGGCATTTATCAGGAACTGCGGCTGTTTTCCCGGAGGATCTATCATAATGAGGTCGGAGACGCTGATGCCAGAGCATACTGCTACGGTCAGTTTACTTCCACCATGGCCGGTAATCTCAGCTATTACCTTGCCGGTGTGCCTCATTTTTCCGAAGCCCATCACAGCGCTGAATTCTGCTTTAACGAAGTATTGAAGTGGGCACGGGACACAAGTCGAAAAGACGTCAGAAAAACAACGGAAGAATCAGACGCCCTGGAAGACATCAGACTGGCATCCGTCAACCTGTCAAAGAAAAGTGAATACGGCCTTTCTCCCGTTACCTATACCGAAGAACTCCTGCCAAAACTGGTCTTTGAAGGTGGCAAGAAACTGAACAACATTCTTTCTCTTGAACCTGACCTGAACAAGACCTATGTCATCTGTGCAAACGGCGGATCCGGAAAGTCATATTCAATCAAGGCCCTGTGGGTAAACAGTCTCAATTCCCACTGGCTGCCGCTATATGTCTCGGTACGCTCATGTTATGAAAAATACGGCGACCGTGATCACCCGATATATGAATATCTTGAAAATATCTATAAGCACTTCCCAGTAAAGGCGGAAAACATTCCCGAATACCTGAGAATGTCCGATACTGACTGGCTGCTGCTGATAGACGGCTACAATGAGGCTGAAAGCATAGACAGGATCAGAAATGATCTTAACGAAATAGATGAATACGTAACCACCGTCATCACCACCAGAGACAAGACCTTCATCAACGGTCTGGATGCCAATAACATCCTGTATCTGAATATGCTGCCGCTGGAAGAAGTAACGGTCAAGAACTACATAGCCGGCTATAATAATGGCCAACTGTTGCCATTATTGTCAGACGCCAACATGCTGGTAATGCTGAGGAATCCGATGTTGCTGACGATGTTCTGCAACAGCTTTGATGCCAACAGTTACGATTTCCATCTGGACATTAACCAGTCATTACTGACACCGGGTGAACTGATAGAAAAATGCGTACTGGCTCAGTTGAAGAAGACTGACTCCGTACACATAAGGACCCTGTTTACGACCTTATGTCTTTTCCCGATGGCCGTAGCCGACATGTACTATAACAACGGTCTGAACAACATGGTCACCAGCAGAATTGACCTGACGAAAGCCGTCAATTCACTGCTGACGTCCTTTGACATTGACAGTCTGGAAGCCTTCTACCTGCTGGAATACGCCGACAAGTGGAACGTTGACGTTACCGATGAGGAAATGCAGGATCTCATGGACTTCTTAAGAGAAAGAAAGCCGCTGGCAGTCAGAAACGAGATGTCATCCTTTGAACGCATCATGAGCAAGGTACTGCAGTTCTTTACCGTCGATGCCGAAAGAAGCCGCGTAGGCGGTGGGTTGTACCGCTTTGACCACCAGACATCACTTAACTGGTACATATCTTATGGAATCTATACCATGGCTGAGCTGTGGCCGGAAAGATTCAGCGAGATACTGGCCGTAATCACCGACAACGTTGACCTTACCAGTGAGAATACTGACGACTATGAAGAACAATCAGAATTCATCTTTGACCTGATCAGAGACTATGGTGAGGATGAGACATACCGCCGGTTTGCCAACAAGCTGTTCACCAGACACTTTGCGATCAAGACCAGCAGACTGTACGACATCGCCACCGGCTGTATTTCCCTGTATGACAAATCCAATGTTTCAGATGAGGAATACGCCAATGACGTAGCCTCATTCTGCTACTCACTTTATTCTCTGGGAAACCGTACCCCTGCTTCAATGGATGAAAACGACATCGTGGAAAAATACGGTCTGAAGCTCAATGACGCCATTAAGAGAGCTGAGAAAATAAAGGATGAGGAATTCAGAGCCGTGACCATTGCCAAGATCAATACGATCCAGGGCGCACTCTGTCTGGGCAAGTACAGACTCTATAACAGGGATCACAAGGAAAAGACTCCTGAAGTACAGGCCCACTTAAGAGAACTGGCCTTACAGGCTCAGGAATACCAGATGAAGGCCCTGAAAACCAGAGAGGACATCATCAAGAACGGTTCCGGCAAATACAGAAATGACATGCGCGGCCGCATTGCCCACTCCTATACTTCACTCGGGACCATAAGTTTCTACCTCAATGACTTTGACAAGTCAATTGAATATCATGCTTTGGCCTACAGAGCCAGAAAGGAACTGGCAGAAGACGCCAGCGTTGAACCTGAACTGCGTGACGATGCCAGCTTGAGAGTGGCCATCAACCTTAACCGCATAAACGGTTCAATGTTAAGAAAGGGAGATCTCTCCAGAACGGAGATCATGGACATCTTTGACCGTGAGATCCTTCTGGCTGACACCAACAAGATAGAGCCGGAAATGCTTAATCAGGTCAGAAACCTGGAAAAGGAAATAAAGCTGCTGGACAATAACAGGGAGCTGATCACAAAGGCTAAGGAAGCCTACCAGCACATCAGCGATGCCTTCAGCCACATGTTCGGCTACCTCAGTGACGATCTTACCGCCATTGGAAAGGAACTAGCCATCTGTGAGAACAGGCTTGAGGAAATAATAAACGCCAAAGATAACATCAGAAAGTTCATTGATTCAGAACCGTTCCAGAAGATAGTCCGCATATTCAACAACGGAAATGCACTTCAGGACATGAAGGAAATTAATGAACTGGCTGAACACTGGGATTACCGTAAGAAGCTGGCTTCAGGCGGTGAAAGACAGCAGGTAAACCGTGAGGATGAATTCGTTGAACAGCACCGCGATGAACTGATCGGCTGTTTCCGTCAGCTGGGTATGCTTGATGAAAAGACGGACATCCCACTTGTTCCGGACTACATTCTGCCGTTAGGCGGATTCGGCAGTTCCAATCTGAGAAGATGCCTGCTGGCCAGAAAGACCTCAGACCGCTATCCGGATAAGGAAATCAAGATTATCGCCCTCTCCTCCCACCGCAAGATCGTTCAGGAGGGAGAATTCGAATCCATGAAGGATTTCGCCCCGGATGCTCAAACGGAATTTGAGGAGATGGACATGGCCATGAGAAAATCCTATGATCTTACGGAAGTCGAATCAACCGAAACGCATAATGAACCGGAAACCAGAGACTACTGGTCACTGATCAGATACAAGTCTGACAACGAATTAAGAAGCTATTACAGTCTGAGCGCTCCCTGTTACGACGAGAACCGCAACAGAGCCAATACCGTTGATACCTTCATTCACTTCCTGAAGTGCTTTGAAGTCGAGAAAGGCAGTGTGGTATTCCTGTTATCAACGGCGTTATACGAACCGTATCAGCTGTATTCACTTCTGCCGAAGGCAATTGAATACGGTGTAAAACTGTTCTTTGTCGGCGGAAGCTATAAGCTAAGTGATGACGAGATACTGGCTACTCTGTGTCTGCAGGACCTCAAAAGTGCTGTCAACGCCATGAATGAATTCATGGATACATATGAAAATGTCGGGGAGTAAGAATGCTGAACAGATTTTCAAGAACTGAATTACTGTTAGGCAACAGAGCCATGGAAAGGCTGAAAAATGCCCGGGTGGCTGTTTTCGGTGCGGGCGGCGTTGGCGGATACGTCATTGAAGTCCTGGCCAGAAGCGGTATCGGTACTCTGGACATCATTGATAATGACAAGGTATCACTCACCAACATCAACAGGCAGATCTACGCACTGGAAAGCACCGTAGGCGAATACAAGGTAGATGTCGTGGAAAGAAGATGCAGGGACATCAATCCCGATATCGTCATCAACAAGTATCAAATTTTCTATCTGCCGGAAACCAGTGATCAGTTTGACTTCAGCAGCTACGACTACGTCGTTGACTGCATCGACACCGTTACCGGCAAGATCCAGCTGGTATTGCAGGCACGTGAAGCGAATGTGCCGATCATTTCCAGCATGGGCACCGGCAATAAGATCGATCCTTCAAAACTGATGGTAACCGACATCTCAAAGACGTCGATGGATCCCCTTGCCAAGGTGATGAGACGTGAATTACGAAACAGAGGAATCAATCATCTTAAAGTCGTATATTCAACTGAGGAACCCTTGCCTCATGATCCCGAGGCAGAAAAAGACCTGGAACCCGACTCAACCAAGAGATCGATCCCAGGTTCTACGGCATTTGTTCCGCCATCAGCAGGCCTGCTGATAGCTTCAGAAGTAGTAAGAGACCTGATAAAAAGCTAGTTGCCTAGCTTTTTTCATTCCTTGAATATTGCCATGAAGGACTTGTACAGTGACAGATACAGGATAACTGCCACGATGACGCATATCACGGCATTAACGGCTGTGATGCTGCGGGACCAGGCCATCGCTATGGAAGCTATGTCCTGCGGCATGCCCAGTACGTACTGCTTGTAGAAATAACCGAACACCGGGTCAACGATGACGTTGAAGCCCAGACCGGCGATGGCAGAGATGCCCGTGATCTTTATGATTTCCCTTCTGTCATCCTTTTCCTTCAGATTCATCTTTCTGGCAACCATGCCGGCGATGAAACCGATGAAGAACTTCATGATGAAGGTCTTCGGTGCGGAAGTAATGTAACGCGGATCCATCAGATCAGCTATCGAAAGGCCGATGGCTCCGGCCAGCCCTCCATAAACCGGACCTAACAGCCAGCTAGAAAGCACAACTACTGCGTTGGCAATGTGGATTGCTGTTGACTGTCCTGCCGTAAACTGAATGTTGATCTTGCCATAGGTAAAGGCAACATAGTTTACTGCTATGAACATTACGGTATATGTAAGATATTTAAGCTTATGGTTATTGTTCATTTACTTCCTCTGCATCCTGTTTTCAAGGTGCAATATTATGATAGGTCTGTCTGATATAACTGTCAAATCTAATGACTATTCAAGCCTGGTTGAGACAATGATGGCTTCAGCCAGCTTGCTGACAAGTTCGTTGTTGTCTGACAGCAGATCATAGATGCCATCCTCAGACAGCACACCCCTCTTCAGTTCTGCAGGCAGCTTTCCATCCTCGTCTGCCTCAAAGTCTTCCATCCACTCCGGTGAGCCGTAATACTTCGACAGTTCAGCCAGCCTGCCGCCATTGGCGATGTAGCGGTCCAGCAGGACTTCCAGTTCATTCAACAGTTTTCTTGTTTCATCAAGAGTTTCTTCATGATATTTTATTCTTTCGATCTGTTCCATAGTGTAACCCCTTCATAAAACCTCTGAGCCTTGCCCAGAGGTTGTTTTTTCTAGTACTTTCCAGCCAGGTATCTCAGTTCGGCGCCCTTGGAGATGTTGCCCTCTACCTTCAGCTGTCCGTTTACGAACAGCTTATCAGCTGAGGCAATGCCCGTTGCCATGTTGAACAGGTTGTCAAAGGTCGCTGAGATGTATACGTCGGCATTGTCGTAGCTGTATGGCTGCATTTCCATGCCGGCCTTGGTGAACTTCAGATAGAAGGTTCCCTGACCAGGTCCCTCAATTCTGACCTGGCATACGTTCTGATAGTCATCAGGCTGCTTGGCCAAATATCTGTTGCGGTATTCCTCAACGTCCTCATATACGACCTTGAGTGCATCATAGGCATCAATGAAGGTTACGTTCGGGTCATAGCCGCTGCCGCAGATGTCTGAATACATCTTGAGATAGGTCTGCGCTGACTTGTCCCAGGAGAAGTCCTTGGTCATGCATCTGTGTCTGATCTTTTCAAAGACGTTTCTTTCCGCAAAGTATACCTTGATGGCCTCATCGATTGCCAGCATCAGAGCCTTTGCGTTATAGGCGCTGAATGAGAAGCCGTCACCGATGCCGTCAAAGTCTGAATAAGGTCTTACCGTATCCTTCAGACCGCCGGTTTCATGAACTACCGGTACGGTACCGTATCTCATGGCCATCATCTGTGACAGTCCGCACGGTTCAAATGCGGAAGGCATCAGATAGAAGTCAGCTCCGGCGAATACCTTGGCAGCCATTTCTTCAGAATAATTATCTGAGAAGCCCAGCTGACCCGGATATCTGAGCAGACACTGGTTGAAGTAATCAACGTATCTCTTGTCGCCCTGACCGAAGATGATCAGCTGTATGCCCTTCTTCATTAACTCCGGCAGCAGTTCTCTGATCAGGTCAATGCCCTTCTGTTCATTCAGTCTGGCTACTACGGCAAATAACGGCCAGGATCTTTCCTTGCGTAAGCCGAAGGCTTCCTGAATGTATTCCTTGCAGACAGCCTTGCCACTTTTATCCTCATCGGTAAAGTTGGCAGGAATTCTGGCATCCTTGCTGGGGTCATAATGATCAGGGTCAATGCCGTTTATGATTCCGTACATCTTGGACTCGATCATGTCACATACTCCTTCAAGGCCCTTGCCGAACTGCGGCGTATGCAGCTCTCTGGCATAGGTTGGAGAAACGGTCGATACGGCATCTGCCATTAACATGGCACCCTTCATCAGGTTGACGTCATGTCTTCCCTGGAATTCATATGCCAGTCCACCATGATACCAGCCTGAATCTAGGGCAAAGGTCGTTGTCAATTGATCAGCACCGAACTGTCCCTGATAAGCGATGTTATGAATCGTAAATACGGTTCTGATGTTGCCGTATTTTGTTCTTCTGGCCTGATCGTCCTTAAGATAAATGACAGCCAGTGCGCTTTCCCAGTCATTGCAGTGAATGATGTCCGGCATGAAGTCAATGTAATCCAGAACGTCAATTACGGCCTTTGAGAACCAGGCAAAGCGGAACTTGTCATCGTCATATCCATAAAGCTTGTCTCTATTGAACAGGTCCTCATTGTCTATGAACCATACCGGAACGCCTGAAAGCTCACCCTTCAGCAAGCCGCAGTAAAGCGAAGCGTTGCCCAGCCCTACTTTGACATCTCTGACAAATTCGATCTGATCGGCAAATCTGTCCTTTACGCACTTGTAATACGGTGTGATTATCACCAGCTCATTGCCCAGTTTCTGCAAGGCAGGCGGTAAGGAGAAGGCTACGTCAGCCAGTCCGCCCGACTTTGAGAACGGAGCACATTCACTTGTCACAAAAAGTATTTTCATATTATATCCCCACTGTTAACTATCTATACTATACCCCAAATCCAGCAGTTTGAGTATTGCCTTATGATATATCTCCAGACATTTCACGCAATCATCCAGTGAAATACGCTCATTCATCTGGTGAAATCCACTTTCCTGCCCCGGAAATACCGGACCCATTGACACACAGTTTCCCACGACCTTGGCATATGAACCGCTGTCGGATATAAACGGTTTTTCATTGGCATTCATTACTTTGTTATAAATATCTAACAATGCCTGCACATGATGATCATCTTCCCTGACCAGTGATGCCGGCGCTTCATAAACCAGTTCAAATTCATGATCAGGCAGATGTCTTTTCAACTGTTCCATGATCCTTTCAGCATCCGTACCCATTGGATATCTGATGTCCACCTTGCCGAAGACTTCACCGTTCTTGATGCTGAGTGCTCCAAGATTTACGGTCAGAGGTCCCATTTCCCTGCTTTCACAGGCTATTCCCAGACCGCTTCCATGGTAATCATGGAACGCTTCATGCAGTTTTTTCAATGATTCATCCCTGCACACGTCGCCAAGCAGCTTCAGCAGATCAATCAGGGCACTGTGGCCTTTTTCAGGGTGGGATGAATGTGCAGCAACACCGAATGTCTCGATCTTTAGGCCACCCCTGAGTTTTCTGACCCTGCCGTTCATCTCATCTGCGAGAAGAAATACTGCCGCAGACTGTTCATTCGCTCCCTTAACCAGGCATCTGGCTTCAGCAGGAACCGTGGTGCTCTGTGAACCGGAAGTTAATTCGGTTACCAATCCATCATATCTGCCTTTCATGAAGACAGTCATGATGCCCTTTTCACCAACGGCTACCGGAAATCTTCCATCCGGAGTAAATGAGAAGGATGCCGGTTCCACTCTGGAAACATACAGTTTCATGTCATCCATCATTCTCTCCTCATCACTGCCGTATACGAGTCTGATTTTCTTATTAAGCTTAATGCCTGAATCTCTTATCATCCTTACCGCCAGAAAGACCAGCCATGCCGGGGTCTTCATGTCCTGAGATCCCCTGCCGTAAAGATACCCGTCTTCGATGTCACCGGAAAAGGGATCCTTCTGCCATGCCCCGCTGACGCTGACGACGTCAAGATGACTCAAAATGTCAATTCTCTCTCCTTCACCTGCTGAGGTAAAGATTATCTTATTCTCCAGATCAGTAACCTCAAAACCGTCATTCTGAAGCACCTGTTTCATGTACGTCAAAGCATCATGAACCGGCTTTCCATATGGCTTATCCTGATCAGCTGTCTTTTCATCATATGTCGAAGGAATGCGAATCAGCTTCTGCAGTCCTTCCATGTTATCCATGAAGTATTTTCTGTAATCCATTATTCCTACCTGTGATGTTTTAATTATACAACATCGACATGGTCTTTTTACCGCATTATCATCACGCGGATATGATAAAATAGTTACGAAGCCGAAAGGGTGATCACATGACAGACATTAACAAACTCAGAAATCAGATAGACGAAATTGACAGTCAGCTGGCAGAACTGTTCCAGAAGAGAATGGAAACAGTTGAAAAGGTAGCTGAATATAAGAAACTGAACGGAATCAGCACGAATGATCCTTCAAGGGAACAGAAGATAATCGATAAGCATCTGCCGGAAGTAGAAGAAAAGTGGCAGCCGTATTACCGTGACTTCCAGGAGGAACTCTTCGTACTGTCAAAGAAGTATCAGGACACTAAGAACCTCAATGATGATCCATTCATCAGATACGGCATGGATTTCAGTGAGTACCGTGACGCAGCCTTCAACGCATCCCAGAATGCCAGAAAGGCCATGGTCAGAAATCCGGAAACCGTCAACGGAACCGTTGGCTCATTATGCGGGGATGACGGCACCATCATTGCCTTTGACTCCGTATACGATGCCTATGACAGGGTTCCTAACAAGAGGAAGGCCAGCTATGCCGGCGGCATTCAGGGAAATCCTGACTTCAACGAAACGGTATTCAACTGGCTGAACAGACTGGACAACATCAGGATACCGCACAGAAACGTTGCCACACCGGGCGGTACCGGAGCCATCTCACTGGCCGTAACCAATCTTTTGGACAAGCATGAGACTCTGTTAATACCGTCAATTGCCTGGGGCAGTTATCGCATAATGGCCGGGCAGCATGATCTGAAGGTAGATACATACGAGATCTTTGAAAACAACGAAGTTTCCATAAACGGCATGAAGAAGAAATGTGCCGAGATGATGGAATGCCAGCACAAGGTCGTCATCATCATCAATGACCCCTGTCAGAACCCGACCGGAGCTACCATGGGCAAGAAGCTCTGGGCTGAACTGATCGAATATCTTAATGAACTGTCCAAGCAGGGTCCGGTTGCCGTCATCAACGACATAGCCTACTTCGACTATGCCATTGACTGGCAGAATTCAACCGCCTACATGGAATGCTTCAACGAAATGTCAGACAACATGCTGGCAGTTGTGTGCTTCAGCTGTTCCAAGACACTTACCGCCTATGGCATGCGTGTTGGAAACGCCATGATCCTGGCAAGAAGGGAAGAAGCCGCAGAACATCTCTACAACACCTTCATTCGTACGGCCAGGGCCTCCTGGAGCAATGTCAATAACGGCTTCATGGACTGCTTTGTAAAGATGGTAAATGAGAATAAGGAAGGTTTCCTGAAGGAAAAACAGGAAGCACTGGATCTTCTGAAGAACCGCAGCCGCATCTTCCTGCAGGAAGCTGAAGAATGCGGACTGCCGCTATATCCGTACAAAGAAGGCTTCTTCGCAACGGTAAGAATTGATGATGAAGACCTGCTGAACAGATATCACAAGGCCCTGGACAGCCATGACATCTATACTGTAAAGTTTGCCAGAGGCATAAGAGTTGCCCTGTGCGGCATTCCGACGAATAAGTGCATCGGCCTTGCCGGAAGAATGAAGGACATTCTGAACGAAGTCATGTAAAGAAATAACGCCATCGGATAACCGATGGCATTTTTATTTTTCTTTAATTATCAGCGTACCCTTTCCCCGTCCGGTACGGAGTATGTTATCCAGGAGTTGGATCCGATGACGCAGTCATTGCCGATTCTTGTTTCTCCGCCCAATATCGTCGCATTGGCGTAGATGACGACGTTATTGCCGATGGTTGGATGTCTCTTGCCGCCCTTGACGGGATTGCCGTTGGCATCCTTGGCGAAACTCTTGGCTCCGATGGTAACGCCCTGATAGATCTTGACGTTGTCTCCTATCTCAGCCGTTTCACCGATTACGATGCCGGTACCGTGGTCAATGCAGAAGTTTCTGCCGATCGTTGCGCCGGGGTTGATGTCTATTCCGGTCCTGCTGTGAGCATATTCCGTCATTACTCTCGGAATGATCGGAACTGAGAGCTCGTACAGTACATGAGCCAGACGGTAGATGGCTATTGCTCTGAAACCGGGATAACATATCAGGATCTCTTCATAGGAAGTAGCTGCCGGGTCCCCGTCATAGATAGCCTTGATGTCCTGATTCAGCAGAGACAGTATTTCCGGAAGAGCGGAAAAGAAACTGTCCGTATTTTCCCTTACGGTTTTCTTATCCATTCCCAGTATCGTCATCTGTTCAGTCAGGATCTTTTCAATGTTTTCCAGGATCTCTTCGCTGCCCATGCCGAGCTTGAAGAAATCCGGGAAAAGCAGACTCTGTAACAGACTGGTCATGCCTGCGATCTTGTCGCGGTTGATCACCTCATCCTGAAAGGTTATTTCTCTTCTTTCCTGTAGCTTTTCCAATAATTCACTGTGATTCATACTATCCCCTATTCTGAAAACATTTCCGTTGAAAGGTAGCGGTCACCTGAGTCAGGCAACAGAACTACCACATTCTTATCCTCATTCTTCGCTGCGCTGATTGCCGCACATAAAGCTGCACCGGAAGATATTCCGCAAAGTATTCCTTCCACGTGGCCCAGCTTAACGGCTGTATTTATTGCGTCATCGTTACTGACGGCAACGACCTTGTCATATACTTCCGTATCAAGAATTGACGGAACGAAGTTCGCCCCGATACCCTGAATCTTATGCGGACCGGCCTTGCCTTCTGACAGAAGCGGTGATGAGGCAGGCTCTACTGCGATTATCTCAACATCAGGTTTCTGCTCTCTCAGGTAATGGCCAACGCCTGTTATCGTTCCGCCTGTGCCGATGCCGGCAACGAATGTATCAACTCTTCCTTCCATGTCCTTCCAGATCTCCGGACCGGTGGTTTCATAATGAGCCCTGGCATTTGCCTGGTTATCAAACTGTAATGGGATGAAGGCATTGTCAAATGACGCGGCCAGTTCGTTGGCTTTCTCAATTGCCCCTGCCATTCCCTTTGAAGCATCGCTCAATACGATCTCAGCTCCATATGCCTTTATCAGCTTTCTTCTCTCAATTGAAAAGCTTGCCGGCATGACGATGATGACACGGTATCCTCTGGTTACACCTATGGATGCCAGACCTATGCCGGTATTGCCGGATGTCGGTTCGATTATGACTGAATCCTTCTTCAGGATCCCTTTTTCCTCGGCATCAAGGATCATGTACAATGCGGCACGGTCCTTGGCAGAACCCGTCGGATTAAGGTATTCAAGCTTGGCAAAGACTCTGCCCTTAAGCTCATATGCCTTTTCAATACCGGTCAGTTCCATTAACGGCGTCTTACCGACCAGTTCAGCAACGTTCTTATATAACATTAATGTCCTCCTTAAAGGATCCCTGATCCTTAAGTCTCACTAGTAATACTCTAATTCTTTTCCTGCCTTTCAGCAAGAATTATGCCATGATCCGAAAAGAAAGCATCATTTATCAAGATGCTCTCTGATCATTTCAACTGCCATTACATAGCCTCTGAAGCCCTGGCCCTTTATCTGACCGATGCAGCCCGGGGCAACGTATGATACGTGACGGAAATCTTCCCTTTCGGCTATGTCGCTGATGTGTACCTCGACGACCGGTAAGGGACTTACGGCCTTTACGGCATCACCCAGAGCTACACTGGTATGGGTGTATCCGCCCGGATTGATGACGACACCGTCGTATTTCTCAAAATAGGCTTCCTGGATCCAGTCAATGAGGTCACCCTCATGATTTGACTGTCTGAATGTCAGTTCATCACCCTGACATTCTTTCTCAATGTATCTCAGCAGACCTTCATAGGTTTCAGAACCGTAAATGTCCTTTTCTCTGATCCCAAGCATGTTCAGGTTGGGACCGTTGATTATCATGATTTTCATCATCTCTTACCGAACTTCTTTCTTCTGGTGGTTGCCTCGATCATGATCTTCTTCATCTCCTCAACGTTTTCCTCATCGATGAGATCTCTCATTCTGGTCATCTGCACGATGAGATCGTCGATCTCCTGCATCAGATTATCCTTGTTGCAGATGAACAGTTCCGGCCAGAGATCTTCATTGATGTTGGCAATTCTGGTCAGGTCACGGAAACTGTCACCGGTATAGTCTACCAGTTTCGGGTCATCGCTCATGCTCATCAGTGACAGGGCAATGACATGACACAACTGTGACACAAAGCCAATGATCCTGTCATGATCCTCAGGATTCAGTTCGGATACGGTTCTGAACTTCAGTACCCTGGCAATGTCGTAAGCCGTGTTGATTGCTCTTTCAGTATTCTTTTCCGTGGGAACGATGATGAAGTTTGAGGTTTCAAACTGATTGCAGTCAGCGTAGGTGATTCCCTTGAATTCCCTTCCTGCCATCGGATGACAGGCAATGAATTCAATCTGCGGATCAAGTATTTCATTGATTTCATCAATTACCTTTCTCTTGATGCCGGTAACGTCAGTCAGTATTGAACCCGGCTTGAGCAGGTGCTGATTCTGCCTTATCCATTCAACGAATGTTACGGGATACAATGCTGAAATGACTATGTCACTGTCTCTGACCAGTTCAGGATCACTGCCGCCTTCGCTGATCCAGTGCATCTTCTTGGCATATTCAATGGTGCCGGGATCAATGTCAATTCCCGTTACCCTGTAACCGGCATTGAAAAAGCCCTTGGCATAACTGCCGCCCAGTAAACCCAGACCAATGATGGTTATCTTCGCTGCTCTGCTGATCATGTTAACTTCACCTCTGCTCCTGTCTTTTTCAGATCCTCAAAGAAATCCGGATAGCTCTTGTTAACGGCTTCAGCCCCGTTAATGACTGTTTCCCCGTCAATTGAAGATGCCAGTACGGACAGGGCCATGACAATGCGGTGATCACCATGCCCGTCCAGTTCCGCTTCTCCCTTGAGATCTGCTTTCCCTGTGATCCAAACGTTATTTTCATCTGAACTGATCTCACAGCCCAGTTTTCTTAATTCTTCCTCCATGGCCGCAATGCGGTCCGATTCCTTCATCCGTAATCTTCTTACGTCCGTGAAATGAGAGTCTCCGGTTGCCCTGCATGCCATCGCAAACAGCATCGGTCCCAGATCAGGACAGTCCTTAAGACTGGCCTTCATTCCCCTGAAACCATCTGACGCAAAGCTGTAACCGCCGGTAACTAATTTAACGGTCACACCCGCTTTTCTGAATAATTCGATGAACTGATGATCTCCCTGATGAGAATCATGATTCATTCCCAGAACCGTGATCTTTCTGTTATTCAGGGCTGCCAGGGCAGCGAAGAATACGGCCTGAGAATCATCACCGCTGACTGCGTCTGTGACTGAGTGATACTTCTGTGATCCCGGTACGGTAATGGTGTTTCCCTCAAACATGAACCTTATCCCGAATTCAGCCAGTACGTCAGCTGTCAGCTGCACATATGACCTTGATTCAAAAGGTTCCCTTACCTCTATTACCGAATCACCGTTAAGTAACGGCAGTAAGAGCATCAGCCCGGTAATGAACTGGGATGAAATATCTCCCCTGATCTCATATCTTCCGGGTTTAAGCTGACCTCTGACCCTGAGCTGCCCTTCTGACAGGCTCATCTCATACAGATCCTCATAGACCGTCTGCGGTCTTTCCATGAGTCTGCCCTTTCCGGTAAAGATGCATTCCCTGCCGCTTTGTGCAAACAGAGGCAGCAGAAATCTCAGCGTGCTTCCGGATTCCCGGCAGTCGATCAGGGAACCGTCATGGTTCAGATGTCCTCCGGTTCCTCTTACATAAGTGGAATCATCCTCTCTGACGTTCTCTGCCCCCAGTTTCCTGAGACAGTCCATGGTAGCCTTAATGTCATCATTATCAGCCAGATCCTTAATAACTGACCTGCCGTCAGCCAGGGCTGCGGCGATCAGATACCGGTGTGAAAGAGACTTGCTTGAAGGTATCCTTATCTCTGCAGGACTGTTATCAGCCCTGCCTATGATGGCCTTCATCAGAATTCCCTGCCTGTTGCCTCGGCGACCTTGCGGATCTTCTCCATCATGGCCGCAAATTTCTCCGGTTTCAGTGACTGAGCTCCATCGCTGAGAGCCTCTTCCGGATGATTGTGTACTTCTACGATGAGTCCGTCAGCCCCGGCTGCTACGGCAGCCATGGCTACCGGTTCAATCAGTTTCCAGTCGCCGGTCGCGTGTGACGGGTCAATGACGATCGGCAGATGGGTCTTTTCTCTGAGAAGCGGGATGACAGCCAGGTCCATGGTGAATCTGGTGGCCTTTTCAAATGTCCTTATGCCTCTTTCACAGAGAATGACATTCGGATTGCCGTTAGCCATGATGTATTCAGCTGCCATGATCCATTCCTCAATGGTGGCACTCATGCCTCTCTTTAGCAGAACAGGCTTGTTTATGTGTCCTACTGCCCTGAGCAGGTCAAAGTTCTGCATGTTTCTGGCTCCAATCTGGACCAGATCAACGTTTTCAATGAATTCATCCATGTTCTGGGAGGCCATTATCTCGGTAACGATCGGCATGCCGTTTCTGTTTCCGGCTTCCTTCATGATCTTTATACCTTTATAGCCCAAGCCCTGGAAGGAATACGGTGAAGTACGCGGCTTGTAGGCGCCTCCTCTTAGGATGTCCGCCCCGGCTTTTCTGACCTCAGCAGCTATTTCATTGATGCTATCCTCAGACTCAACGGCACACGGGCCGGCCATGACAGCCAGCTTCTGCCCTCTTCCGATCTTGATCCCGCCAACGTCAACGATGGTATCCTCAGGATGGAAGAGTCTGTTGGCAAGCTTGTAAGGAGCCTGTACTCTCTGAACGTTTTCCACCCATTCATTTGCCTGAATGTCACGTTCATACAGTCCGGTAGTATCGCCAACCAGACCCAGTACGGTATACATGTCGCCGTGGCTCAGGTTTATTCTCAGTCCCTTTTCCTCAAATGAACTGATCAGGCGGTCCATTTCGCTTTGCGGTATGTTCTTTTTCAATGTAATGATCATAAGCTATCCTCCATGACCTTCTCTATCGCCTCAGCTGCCTTGCTGAGGGCTTCATTATTGCTTATTCTGATGTCACTGTACTTTTCGTACAGTTCTCTTCTTTCAATGTACAGTCTTTCTAGTGCTTCCCGGCTGCTGGAGATGGGACGGCTCTTGGTGGCATTCAGCTTTTCGATGCTTCTGTCCAGCCAGAACACCAGTCCGTTACTAGAGAGGTAAGACATGTTCTGTTCGTTCTTCACTACCCCTCCTCCGGTGGAGATGATGACACCTGACTTACTGCGCAATTCCCTGCACAGCTGGGATTCCAGCTGGCGGAATGCTCCTTCGCCGTTCTTCTTGAAGTAACTGGCGATCGGCATCCCGATCCTCTTTACCAGCTCCCTGTCCATGTCGATCTGCTCCATGCCCAGATCTCTGGCCAGCTTTCTTCCTACGGTCGTCTTGCCAGATGTCGGCATGCCAATCAGCACGATATTTCTTCTGCTTCTTAACAGGTAACTGACACACTCGTCTACGCGTCTGTCATCCATCCTGTTTCCCGTAAACAGCTCATCAGCCGACAGAGCCTGACTCACCAGCATTTCCAGGCCTCCCAGGGTCCTGATTCCCCTGACCTTGGCGTCAAACATCAGTCTGGTTCTGATCGGATTGGCAACGATGTCAATTACCCATTCAAGTCTGCTGAATCTTTCAACGTCAACGGGAACTTCATCGATGTTGGGATGCATGCCTACGGGAGTGGCATTGATGAGCAGGGTGAATTCACCTTCCCTGTCATACAGTTCATTGTAACTGATGATGTCTTCCCTTTTCTGTCTGCTTACTCTGACATATGGCCAGCCAAGCTGATTCAGTGCTTCAGCTGCGGCTTTGGAAGCGCCTCCCGTACCAAGTATGGCAGCCTTGCCGCCATTTGGCGATACTTCATGCTTTTCCAGCATTCTTTTGAAGCCGATGTAATCAGTGTTATATCCCTTCAGCTTTCCCTCGTGGTTCACGATGGTGTTTACAGCCTGCATCCCTGCAGCCGTTTCATCTATCTCATCAAGAAACTCGATTACCGTCTTCTTATAGGGTATCGTGACATTTATGCCGTCAAAGTCTCTCTTCGCAAAGAATTCTTCGAGCTGATTCTCTTCCATCGGCCATAACTGATAGTCAGCGCCGATGAGGAATCCATGTATTTCCGGCGACCAGCTGTGACCCAGGGGATTTCCTATGAGTCCCAGTTTCATGCCAGCCACCCTGTTCCCTTTTCAATGCAGATGAGATCTGCGATCACCAATGCCGTTAAGGCATCAACTACGGCTCTGGCTCTGTGAACGATTGCCGGATCATGACGGCCCTTTATTTCCAGTTCAACATTTTCCATCGTCTCAAAGTTTACGGTTTCCTGTAACTTCCCGATAGAAGGCGTCGGCTTAATGACGGTTGAAAATACCACCGGCATGCCGTTGGTGATCCCGCCATTTACTCCGCCGTTGTTATTGGTCAGAGTTACGATCTTACCGTCAACGACTCTGAATGGATCGTTAGCTCCAGAGCCGGTCATCTTCGCAAACCTGAATCCGGCACCAAACTGTATGCCCTTTACGGCACCAATTGAGAACATGGCCCTGGCCAGTTCTGATTCAACGGAACTGAAGGAAGGTTCGCCTATTCCTGCCGGTAAGCCGCTGATGACCGTTTCCAGTACACCGCCCACGGAATCCTTGTCTTCTCTGGCTGACTTGATGCGTTCCATCATCCTTTCAGCCATTTCATCATTTAATACGGCAAACTGCCTGTCATTAAGAGTTCTGAGATCATTCTCCAGATCATCCCAGTTGAAGTCATAGTCTTCAATACCGTTAAGAGAATCAATGTGCGTTCCAATCAGAATGCCCTTGTCTTCCAGAGCCTTTCTGACGATCGAACCAACGGCAACTAACGGTGCCGTCAGCCTTCCTGAGAAGTGGCCGCCGCCGCTGGCATCCTGATAGCCCCGGTATTTTACCTGAGCCGTATAGTCAGCGTGTCCCGGTCTGGCAATGCTCTTAATCCTTTCATAATCCGCCGGTTTTGCGTCCGTGTTTTCAATCAGGACCGTAACCGGTGTTCCTTCCGTAAAGCCATCCTTTACGCCCGAGACGAAATGCGGGATGTCTTCCTCACTTCTGGCCGTGGAAATGGCAGATACCGATCTGCGCTTGTTCATTTCCCTGCTTATGTAATCCATGTCGATCTTAATGCCGGCCGGTAAGCCGTCAATAACGGCACCCACACACTCACCGTGTGATTCGCCAAACAGTGTTACCGTTATCAGATTTCCCAGTGTATTTCTCATCCCAGCTTCCTCCTGATCCTGTCAAAACTCCATCTTTCAATGTGACCCTTGCCGATTTCATCCACCTGAACGATATCAATGCCGTCTGCGGCAGATTTCTTGTCATTGCAGATGATGCTGAACACTTTCTCATTGTCACATTCACAGCTTTCCGGCAGATCAAGCTTCTGCAGCACCTTGTGAAGTCTTTCCTTTATTTCTTCATTTTCCAGAACAGTCATCATGCCCATGGCAACACATTCACCATGCAGATATCTGCCCTCGCCGACTGTCTCATACCCATGTCCGAATGTATGCCCGAAATTCAGCAGCTTTCTGATTCCGGTCTCATTTTCATCCTGCTCAACTATTTCCTTCTTCAGGATCAGAGATCTCTCGATGATCTCATCAAGATGACTTTCGTAATCACCCTCGAACAGTTCAAACAGTTTCTCATCAAGTATCAGTCCCATTTTTACTGCCTCAGCCAGACCGTTATTGACGTGTCTTGACGGCAGTGTGCTCAGGGTTTCAGGATCGATCAGCACCAGTGAAGGCTGCCAGAAGGCACCGACGATGTTCTTGATGCCTCCCAGATCAACAGCTGTCTTGCCGCCGATCGATGAGTCGATCTGAGCCAGGGTCGTGGTTGGAATGTTCAGGTATCTTATGCCCCTCATGTAGGTCGCTGCGACAAATCCGGCCACATCGCCTACCACACCTCCGCCAATACCGATTATAACGTCATGGCGGTTGGCTCTGTTTCTAGCCAGCCAGCTAAGTATGTCACGGTAGGTATTAAGATTCTTATTGGCCTCACCATGGTTGAAACGGAACAGCGGGCTGTCAGGATACTGGTCCAGCAGGATGCTGATCCATTTATCATCAACACCGTCATCGGAGATGATGAACACGTTAAAACCTTCACCGATCAGGCTTCTGGCTTTCTTAAGCAGCCCGTGTTCGATGAATATCGAGTAATCACGCTGTCTGGTAGTTACCTTGATTTCCATGTTTCCGTTCCTTTCCTGAAAAAAGCCATGTGGCTATCCACATGGCTCAACTAGCTTACCTATGGATAACGCCGGGCATCTCAAAGCGGGCAATCATCCAATACTGCCCGACTATCCACAATAATAATATGCGTAAGATACGACTGTTTTCATGCTATAAGTATATTCCCGCTAAATGTAAATATCAATATGTGATTTCTGAAAACCTTTCACTATCTTACAGCCAGATCTGAGGATACTTATGGAATGGCTTGTATACCATTGGCTCATCAAATTCGATCTTGTATACAGGCACGAATTCATCTTCCTCAACCTTCAGGTTTCTTAATTCGACTCTGTGATCATCAGTATATCTGAATTCTACTTCCTCACCAGTTGAAAGCTTGGTAACTCTGACCGGCTTGGTAAAGACACCTGAATAATACATCAGTCCTCCCTCAGGAGAGATCCAGTTCCACAGATAGACGCACTTAAGATCCTTGCCATAGGTAATGCCTGATATGCCGTTGCCTCCTCTGAACCAGGATCCGGAAAGAATGTTCGGATGCAGCTGACCGTAAACGGCTTCCCCGTTCTTTTCCAGCCATTTGCCTACTTCCGTAAGCGGCTTGATGGCATCAGCAGGAATTGAACCGTCCGGCTTAGGTCCTACATTTAACAAGAGATTGCCGCCGTTGCAGGCGCAGGTATTCAGCATTCTTAATATTCTCTGAGCGCTGTAGGCATATGGCAGGGCCTGTTTTTCATCAAGATAACCCCAGGCAATGTCGTTGAAGGTCATGCAGGCTTCCCAGTCTCTGTCCAGAACTCTGATCTTGCCTTCCGGTGTACCGAAGTCCTCAGCCAGTCTGGAACGGTCATTGATGATGATGTCAGGCTGTAAGGCTCTGAGCCTCTGGTTTCTGGCCAGAGAATCCCAGCCCTCCCAGGATTCCATCGGCTGCGGTACGTCGTACCATAGAATGTCTATCTTGCCGTAGTTTGTCAGTAATTCAGTATTGAGAGCTTCCAGATAATCAAGGAATCTCCGTCTGGCTTCATTGTCATAGGCACATCTGGCACCGTCCGGATGTCTCCAGTCCATCAGAGAACTGTAGAATCCTATGCCAAGACCGTACTTGCGGCAGGCATCAACGAATTCTCTGACGATGTCCCTGTGACAGCCGTAGTTAACGGAATTGAATGGATTGACCTTTGAATCCCACAGGGAGAAACCCTCATGATGTCTTGAGGTCAGTACCATGTACTTCATGCCGGCTGCCTTGGCCAGTTTAGCCCATTTCTCGCAGCAGCCTTCCTCAGGCCTGAACATGTCAGCGTACTTCTCGTATTCTTCCTTATCGATGCCTTCCATGGACATTACCCACTCATGGCGTCCGATTACGGAATAAAGACCGAAATGTACGAACATTCCGAAGCGGGCTTCACGCCACCATTTCATTCTTCTGTCTCTGGAGGCGGCCAGCGCCTTCTCATAGTCTTCCTTCTTCAGTATTTCCATATTCCCTCCACAATAAAACCAGCACCTGTTTCAGGTTCACATGTCTGCAGATCAATGGAGAAGTTTGTAATTGAGTGTTATTGGGGTACGATACTCCACTGCAGGCATTATCTACTGATTTCTGACTATAATCACTGGGATAATTATAACAGAACGCTCGGATAGATTGAACCATGTGTCACAGATGCTGGAAATTAAAGTAACATAACTGAAAAGAGCTTAAGTTACATTAATTCAGTCTAATGAAACCTGAATGCTGATAAGAACAGATTTTGTTTCTTTAGCTGTAACTGCTACATATGTGTAACTACAGTATAGTAGACGGGAATGTGAAATAAAAGAGAATCAATGTGAAAAAAAGAGGAATTATTCACATTCCTCTCTTAAACAAGTTTCAATATGTTGATCAGCAGCAGCCAGGCCATTCCATAATAGGAAACAACGGCTACCAGGTCATTGATCGTAGTAATGAACGGGCCGGAAGCTACGGCCGGGTCAATGTTGACTTTCTTGAAGAAGATCGGTACTGTCGTACCTACCAGGCTGGAAATCACCATCGCCGTAAGCAGAGCAATGCCTACACAGGCACTGACCGCAAACGAGAAGTTTGTGGCATAGCCCTTGAACAGATGCACGTACAGACCGATGAAGATGAAACTTGCTCCTCCCAGTATCAGACCGTTTACCAGACCTACTCTCACTTCCTTCAGGACAAGTCCCAGTTTCTGCCTGGCAGAGATGTCTTCATCCATCAGTACACGAATGGTTACAGCCAGTGACTGCGTGCCGACGTTACCGGCCATGTCCAGTACAAGTGACTGGAAGCAGACGATTACGGCGATCTGGGCAACAACTTCCTCAAAGATGCCTACTACGGATGATACGACCATGCCCAGTACCAGCAAGGCACATAACCATGGCAGTCTCTTTCTCATGCTGTCGATGAGAGACTCGTTCAGGTCCTCCTCGTTGGTCAAACCGGCTAACTTGGCGTAGTCTTCACTTAACTCTTCATCTACTGTTTCGATGATGTCCTGAGCAGTCAGAACACCAAGCAGTTCATTCTGATCGTTTATTACCGGCAATGACAGCTCGGCATAGGCCTTGATGTCTTCCAATACGTTTTCTATCTTTTCGTGGTCATGCAGTACAGGGTAACCTGTGATAATGAGCTTGTCCAGATCATCGTTCTCTCTGGCTCTGATCAGGTCTCTCAGATCGATCTCGCCATAGAACAGATCCTTATCATCTATTACATATAAGGTATCAATGTTGTCATTGTCCTCTGACTGTCTTATCAATTCCTTCATTGCCTGCTTTACTGTAAGGCCGCGGTGGATGACGATGAAGTTGGTCGTCATCTTGGCACCGATCTCATCCTCGTCATATGACTGAATGAGTCTGATGTCATGGGATTCCTTGCGTCCCAGCATGTCGAGCAGCTTGGCTTCGTATTCATCGTCAATTTCTTCCAGGAGGTCAACGGCATCGTCAACGTCCATCTCGGAAATGACCTTGGCAGCCTGCTGGATGTTGATTTCAGAAAGATATTCATCAGGTTCTTCCAGATATGAGAAGATGTCGGCAACTCTTTCAGCGCCAAGCACCTGATACAGATGCAGTCTTTCTTCCTTGGTAAGACCTTCCAGGGCATATGATATGTCAGCGTCATGGTAGTCTTCCAAAGCCGTCTTCAGCTTTCTGGGACCTTTTACCGTCTTTACTAACTCTATTATCTCCTGAATATTCTCATCCTGGAGCACATCCATGTTCTTCATGAGGACACCTTCCCTTCAAAACAAAAGCCATCAGATCATGGCTCAGAGTCTCTTGTGAGATTCCTTATCTACCTGCAATTATTCTTTCATGACGGCATTCATTGAAACGCACAATCCCATTAAAGTATAGTTTTTTTGCCCCTTATTGTAAACAAAAAAGGCTTATCATGCTATAATCCAAGGCATGAAGAACCGCAATTACAGGCAGACCGTATATGCATGTTTCATCGGATACATCGTCCAGGCAATCGTTAACAACTTTGCCCCTCTATTATTCGTGTGCTTTCAGAACGAATTCGGTATTTCACTAAATAAGATAACGTTACTGGTATCGGTCAACTTCGCGGTACAGCTGCTGGTTGACGCTACGGCAGCCCTGTATGTGGATAGGATCGGTTACAGAGTCTCCTGCATTCTGGCTCACGTCTTTTCAGCCGGGGGTTTAATGTCCATGGCCTTTCTGCCGGACATTCTTTCCGACAGCTTTGCAGGTCTGATGGTTTCCGTAATTCTCTATGCGATCGGGGGAGGCCTGATCGAAGTACTGATAAGTCCGATAATGGAAAGCTGTCCAAGCGAAAACAGACAGAAGGCAATGAGCTTGCTTCATTCATTCTACTGCTGGGGTCATGTGGGAGTAGTGATGATTTCAACCCTGTTCTTCTCCCTGTTTGGCATCGGTAACTGGCGAATCATGGCCATGCTTTGGGCAATAGTACCGGTTCTGAACATCATTCTCTTTGCCCGGGTACCGATTGCTCCGCTGGTAAGTGAACAGGAAGAACGGATCAGCTTTGCTGACCTTGTCAGAAACAGACTGTTCTGGCTGTTCATCCTGATGATGATCTGTTCAGGAGCATCCGAGCAGTCCGTAAGTCAGTGGGCCAGCAGTTTCGCAGAGAAAGGTCTTGGCATATCAAAGACCCTGGGTGATCTTCTGGGACCGATGATGTTTGCCCTGTTAATGGGGACATCAAGAGCCATCTACGGCAGACATGGAGACAGAATGGATCAGAGAAGTTTCATGATCTTCAGCAGTGTGTTATGCATTGCCTCATATCTTCTGATTTCATTAGCTCCCCATCCGTTTGTTTCACTGGCAGGATGCGCCATCTGCGGTTTCTCCGTAGGCATCATGTGGCCGGGCACCATCAGCAGTGCCGCAGTACTGCGTAATGGCGGAACGGTCCTCTATGCCTTACTGGCATTGGCCGGGGATGTCGGATGCTCGGCGGGACCGGCTGTGGCAGGCCTTGTTTCCGGCATTTTTTCTGACAACCTGAAAACAGGAATCCTGGCTGCGGCAATATTCCCTGTACTATTGCTGATATCACTTCTGGCTTATCGGAATAATTCCAGTCAGAAATGACCATGATAAAAGGATGCATCGCTGCATCCTTGTTTATTACTTTCCGTCCGGGAAACTTGTTGAAGATCCTCTTTCAAGAACAGGTGTTCCATACTTGTTTCTGGCATCGTCAAATGCCTTGATCATGAACGCCATGGTATGACCGATGTTTCTCATCGTCTGCAGGCCTTCCAGATCCTTCTTTACGTCTTCAGCCGTAAAGCCGTGTACCTGATTCCAGTAAGTACTGGAAGCCACCGGCATGCCGCTGATCGTAAAGTACTTGTTCAGAACGTCAAATGAAGCCGTATTGCCGCCTCTTCTGCAGCTGACTACTGCAGCGCCAACCTTGAGATGCTTGGAGAACCTGGTGCTGTAGAACAGTCTGTCCAAAAAGGACAGAATGGTTCCATTCGGTGATCCGTAGTAAACCGGAGAGCCTACCAATAAGCCATCAGCTTCCTCAAACTTAGGAGCCGTTTCATTTACCAGATCGTAAAAGACACACCGGCCGTTCTTCTTACAGCTGTTGCAGGCAATGCAGCCTCTGATGTTTTCCTTGCCTACCTGAACGATTTCGGTTTCAATGCCTTCCTCATTCAGCACCTTGATGACTTCATCAAGAGCAGTGGCAGTGCAGCCGTTTACGTGAGGGCTGCCGTTAAGTACCAATACCTTGTAAGCCATAGTTACTTATTGATTTCTTCGATGATTTTCTTCAGTTCAGCTTCCTGACCGAATCCTGTCAGAAATGCCATGCCGCTGAATACCGGAATCGGGAAATTCTCCTGTTTGAACGGAGTAATTGCCACGTAAATGTCAGCGTGCTTGATCTGCTTTTCCAGAATATTGATGTTGATGGCTTCAACTTCTACTTCCTGGACACCCTTCTGTTCCAGTAATCTTCTTAACTTGGCAGCTACGGTTTCGCTGGTTGCTACACCGCTTCCGCAGGCAACGATAATGCGTTTCATCAGAATTTCTCCTTCCTAATCTTTTTTTATGATGGCCATGACTTCATCAGCAGTCTTAGCCTGTTCAAGTGCGGCAACGAATCCGGCACTGCTGCATCTTCCGATGATGTCCTGTAACAGTGCTACCTGTGATCCGTCCTTATGCATTAACAGAATGAATGCGATCCTGGCATGGATCTTGTCGTCAAACGTAGCCATCTGAGTGAACTCGACACGGTCCTTCAACTGTACCAGTACGACACCAGGCTTGATCACGTAGTCAGCGTCCGTATGCGGGATGGCAAACTCGATCTCATCAAGTTTCAGTCCCGTGGGATACAGCTTTTCTCTTTCCATGATGGAACGTTTGAACTCCTTGTTTACATATCCCTTTTCATATAACCAGTCAGATATACCTTCGAGCATTTCGTTCTTGTCGACTGCTTCGTAGCCGAGGAACAGCAGCTCAGGATTGATCATTTCAGCTAAAGTGTTATTCAAGATAAATACCTCCCCAAATATTCATGTTTCACAGACAATTCTGCAGTTTACTTATTCTTGTTAGTCAGTTTCTTTATGAGCGCAATGCCATGGAGTACGGTAAGCACTATGGCTCCGGCAATGACAAGGTAAGACATGATCACTGACAGCTGATCCTTATATACTCCGGTAGCTATGTTATAGATGAGCATGAAGGCCAGCAGTACTCCGATGACAAGCAGCAGAATGATTCTGGTAACTGTCTCGTCAGCCGCAATTGAATCAACATAGCTCTGCTTCTTCGGTCTGTTATATGCCTTTATTTCCGGAAGCTTATGCAGGAATGTCTTGCGGAAAATGAATTCCACGGCAATCAGCGCTGCTATGCCAAGACCTACAGATAACACGACATTATTAGACAGGTAATAGATTACCACTGCTCCCAGTATTATGGCTGTATGACGGTTGGAAAACAGCATGTAGTTTCTCACTTCGGCATTGTTGATGACATATCCGCTCTTAGTGAGTACATCATAGTATACCGTTCTTTTCTTTTCCTGATAGATGCTGACGCCTCTGAGATCAGAAGCCTTCATGGTGTTTCTTCCAATGCTGTTCGCCATATTGATAACCTCCCGGGTTAGACTACGAACATTATATCATACAATTGTGAACTGTCTATCTTCCGATAACTGAATATCCGTCGTCAGTTTCGTATTTTGATACTCACGAATGTTGCTCAGCTGAAACGGCATCTTCGTGTTATAATTATGTTGCATCAGAGGACAGTATGCCGTAGCATAGGGGATCGCAGGAAGACATGCCTGCAGGCCGCCTGTTAGATAAGATGTCGGGTGAGCCCGGTTATGAATTATTTTTCATGCCGGGTTTTTATTTCCGGCAGTGCAGGAGGACAAAGCATAATGACAGAAGTTAAGTTAATTCCCCTTACAGAAGATGACAGGGAACAGTTCATAAGGGACAATCAGCGCGCATTCAAATATGGAGCCACTGAGGAATTCGGAATGAGAGATGATCATTTTGAGGAAGATGAAGAAATCATCTCCAGAGAAACGATCGAAAGATCAATAGATGGGGGCGATGCCTACAGAATAATGGCTGACGGCAGGAAGGCCGGCGGTGTCATCGTCAGTTTGGAAGGAAACAAGGGTGATCTGGAGATCCTGTTCACGCTTCCTGAAATTCACAGCAGAGGCATCGGCCAGGCCGCCTGGCGCGAAATAGAAAAACTCTATCCTGATGTTGAAGTATGGGAAACTCTGACCCCCTGCTTTGAAACCCGAAACATCCATTTCTACGTCAACAAGCTGGGATTTCACATTGTTGAATACTATTGCAAATTCCATCCAGGCCCCGATGGAGATCAGCACGATGAATACAGCGAAGATTCTCTTGACGGCATGTTTCGGTTTGAAAAAAGAATGAAATGAAAACTGATAAAAAAAGATGTACCATCAGATACATCAGAATCTGTTATAGACCAGTCCGGTCAGTATGCATATTACAGCGGTCAGCAGTAACATCAGCGAACCGCTTTTTCTTATGTCCACTCTTTCAAAGCCGTAGAAATCCTTCCACTGTCTTCTTACGATGACCTTGTAGATGTACAGGGCGCCATACAGCACCGTCGGTATCAGCCCCAGTAACATCTGCCACAGTTTCAGTCGCATGTCACTTTCCAGAAAACAGGTACTGATGAAGGCCATCACCGGACCCACCAGATGCATGTGGATGTTTTCGTCTGTCAGCTGACTCTTATACCCGTACAGCGGTCCCAGATAGAATATGACCGTCAGACAGGTCAGGTTAACGGATACCGTTGCCACAAAACGAAGTACCATGAACCATTCCGGAATGGTGATCCCGGTAAGATTCATGATCAGATACGCAAATGAGACGATGGCTGAACACACATTCGACTGAATGGTGAAATACATGAAAGTGCCGGTTCCCCTTTTCCAGCCGCTGACACCGTTCTTTGGCTGAAAATAATAAAGCATGATTATCATCGTTACCAGCGCAATGCAGGCATTGAGGATCATTGCCAGCTGATGTTTCATTATTTCTTTCCTCTTCTCAGAAGATTAAGCAGCTTATTGCCCAGTTCAGTACCAATCAAAAGTTCAAGAGCGCCGGTCTTGTAAGCCGTGAATATGTATACGATGCCGCCTACTGCCGCATACAGCAGCAGATGGAAGAACAGCCCTACTCTGCCGCCGACCAGATTGTACGGCACGATTATCTGCAGGATTATGACAACGACTGCCATGAAGGCCAATGGCTTGACCAGCTTGCGGATTACCTTCTTGGCTTCGCTGGCATCAAAGTTGACTGCATCCTTCAGTACTACCAGCTGCATTCTGAACAGCACAGTTTCCGCAATCAGCGAGCTCATGGTCGCACCAAGATAAGCCGGAATGCTGATGGCATTGAACAGATAGATCAGCGGCAGGTCCATGACCACGTTGAGAACGATGGAAATGATGACCATCTGACACACTGTCTTGCCTCTCTGCATGCTCTGTAAGGCCGTATTGAAGACCATGGTAATACTGCTCAACATGTTCAGAATGATCGCCAGACGCAGTATCTGAGCGCCATAGTTGAATCTGCCGACATATCCATAGAACAGCACGTGAACCGGTTCTGCCAGCATGATGATGCCGACAGCCAATGGTGCCGTAACGACCAGGACGATGTTAATAACCTGCATAAGCCTGTTCTTTACTTCCCTGAAATCACCCTTGGCATAGCTGTCCGCCACGAATGGGGCAATTGAGCTTGTCATGGCCGTGGACAGAGAAATAACGATTATGCAGATCTTGGGAACAAGCTGTGTTGTGTTATTGGTAATGTTGAATATCGCTTCGGTTGAATATCCGACATTCTTCAATCCTATCAGTAACAGCTTTGTATTGATGATGTTATAAACACTCTGAGAGATGGAAACGATGGAGATAGTAACGCAGTAGAAGACGATCTTTCTCAGTAATCTGTCAGTAGCCACAACGTCTTCATTGTCATCGGAATACTGCAGCATCACTCCCTGGTTTCTTCTGATGTTGTATTCCAGGAACAGGAATGCTGCTCCCGCTGCCAGCAGAGTTCCAACCAGTGACAGATAAATTGTAAAGGCAATGGTCTGTCCGAAAACCTTCAGTGACAGGAAAGCCACGCCCAGTACGAAGGTGATCCTTACCAGCTGTTCAATGACCTGGCTGTTTGATGAGATCTGAAACAGCTTGTGTCCCTGCAGATATCCTCTTCTTAAGCCCAGGTAAGGAACGACCAGAATACACATTGAAACGATCCTGACGGCGGTTGCGACTTCATTAATGCCGATATCGGTGTCAATGCTATCAAGTCCGTCAAGATAGAAGCTTCCGATGCTTCTGGCAAACAGCTGCAGGCTGAGGAAAGAGAACACGGACAGTCCTATGATGGCGTATTTGCCGATCTTATAGGCTTTTTCCTTGCTCTTGGTCTTGCCTAATGAGCTGTATTCACTGATGATCATGCTTATTGCGGAAGGAATTCCGACAGTAGAGATATCCAGGAAAAGTGCGTAGATATTATAGGCTGTCGTGTACAGGAAAAAACCTTCATCTCCGACCATTGCATAAAACGGGGTGTTGAATATCAAACCCAGTATTCTGGTCACGATCAAGGCTATGTACATTAAGAATGTGCTTTCCGCAAAACTCGTCTGACGTGTTTTCATTTCATTTATACGCCGTGATTGTTGAAATCGACATGTGCTCCTTCAGCAGTCAGCTGCTGTAATCTGTATTCATATGAGGCGATGACATCCTCTTCAAAAGCCAGCTTGTCGCTGACACCGATCTGATCCAGCAGATGTCTGGTTAGATGGGGATTCATTACCAGTAACGGTCCGATCAGTGACGTCATGATGGCGTTGTTTCTCATGAAGCCTTCATGAGTCTCGTCATTGACGTTGCCATGACCGATCACGGTATTGAATGCCGGTCTTTCCCCGTCACTTACGATCTTAGAGAAAGTGGCCTGATAACCTACGATGTTATGTCCGCCGAATTCACCGACAAACATCGAATTTCTTCTTTTAGTCAGATCCTGTTCAACATGGTAGTCAAACAGTCCCAGCGCTTCCGTTACTTCACCATTGAGCTTTATGTACTTGCCGAAGATGTCCATGGCACTTCCGGTAGCCAGGATGATCCTGCCGCGCAGAGTAAGTTCAATTAATCTGCCTCTGAACGGTCTCAAGCGCTCAATGGCCAGTTTCTGCCTGATCTCCGGCATGGCGCCGACATAGATCATGTCAACGTCATGATCGGCAAAGTATGGCCTTTCGGTGTTCTTGGTCCTTATGACCTTAATGTCCTTGACAGTCTGTTCAATGTATCTGGCGTTTATGGAATCGGCATACATGGTGCAGAATTCAGGGAATAATACTTCAAATACCATTATTTCTTACCTCCCTGAGCGACCTTCTTAAGCACCTCTTCATATACCTTTGTGCCGTTAGTCTGCTTGAAATAGTTGCGCAATACGTATATCTTGTCAATTCCCTCAACGTCAACGTACTGTACCGCATCCAGATTCTTTCTGGTAACGACCATTTTCTCTTCAGGTATACCGGCCATCATTGCCCTGATCTTGTGGTCAAGACATCTGTCACCGGCCAGAATGATCTTCTTGATGTGTTCATCATTCAGAAATTCATAGTCAATGTCGTAAATGTAGGTGCCGACTTCACACAGCGGACCCTCTTCCTTTGAGAACTCCTCATCCATGACCATGACGATCTCCTTTTCCCCTTCCTCGCGGGAAATGGCCTCATACATGACTGAGGTAGCTGTTGAATTCTGGCTCTTGATCGTCTCACACAGCACTTCAATGCCGTTGACCGTTCCCTTCATCATTCTGTTTTTAGGCAGTTCAACCTTTGACAATAGATCACTGATCTCCTCAGGGCTGAAGCCAACCGTACGCATGTAGGCAACGATGGCGGCCGTGTTATAGACGTTATGAACTTCCTCGCCGATGCGCGGATAGCTGAAGGAACCTTCCTTCTCCTTGATGACAATGTCATTATCTCTTACTTCCGTAACCAGATAATCGATCTCAGGAGAACCGTATCCGCATTTCGGACACTTGAAACGGCCGATGTGACGGTAGTTCCTGTAGATGTACTCAGGTTCGCTTCCGCACTTCGGACATATGGTAAATTCATTTATGCCATAGGTGTTCTGCGGGTATCCCATGTCACAGACACCGTAGTATACTCTCTTCTTCTCAGGTGAAATGTCAAAGCTGATCGGGTCATCCCCATTCAGTATCAGTGTAACGTCCTTAATGGAATTGATGCCGCTTTCCATGTGATCCCTGACATATTCAGGATAGGCATTGCGGAAAATGGAATCGCGGGCAATGTTGGTTATGATGACGTAGTTTGGCTGCATCTCCGGATAGACCAGCTTGGTATCTATCTCATCGCCCTCAACTATCGTTACTTCCTTTGTCGGCTTATTGAAGATGTTTACGCTGTCCAATAAAGCCCAGGCTTCACCGGAAAAATCGTTAGCTCCCCAGTTATTGGAAGCCCACTTGCGTCCGGCCAGATCATACATGGAAGCCAGAATGCTGGTAATGCCGGTCTTGCCGTTGGTACCGCAAACAGCCACGACATACTTTGCCTTGGCTACGTCCTTCATGAATGTTGAATCTATCCTTCTGGCCAGATATCCCGGCCTGTCATCCTTTCTCTGACCTGTGAGACCGAAGTACCAGATGAAGAATCTGCCGGCCCACAGTCCCGTCCAGAATTTAGCTTTGCTTAAAACAGACATAAAACACCCTCGTTGTAATATTATAACATACCTTTATGACAGCTGTTAAATATGGGCAATTTCACACAAAACGTTAATAACTGAAAAACGGGGCCGTTGCCCCGTTTGCCTTACATAACTCTGTGCTTGTTTGAATCCCTCAGTTTGATCTCCTCGCCGTTGATGATCCTTTTGATGTTGATCCTATGCTTGAAGTAGATAACCGCTGCCAAAAGTACCAGAATAACGATGATCGGTACTTCAGCCCCGATGCAGATGAAGTAGATCGGAACAATGGTAACTACAGCCAGCGTTGCCACGGCGATGTAATTGGTTACCAGTGTCAGTATGACTGTAGTGACTGCCATGGCCAGACACAGTTTCCAGTTGATTGCCAGTACCATGCCCATGTATGATGCAAAGCCCTTGCCACCCTTGAACTTCATGTAGAACGGAAAGATGTGGCCTAATACGGCACATGTACCGGCCAGAAACGGGGCAACCGGATTTTCCGGGAACAGTTTCTGACAGATGAGTACTGCCGCAGTACTCTTCAGAATGTCCATTACGGCCGTAAGTACGCCATAGCCCCAGCCCAATGATATGGTTATGTTGCTGGCACCGGCGTTGCCGCTGCCCTTTTCGCGAATATCAAAACCCTTGATCTTACTGATGATGTAGGCAAAGTTGATGCAGCCAAGTGCATAGCCGATCGCTGCGCATGCCAGGTATTCCATTATGTAGTCCTCGCTTTCCTTCTTATGAAAAACTTAATGTCTAAACTACTGTTTCCTTAATTATAATCCAACCTATAATCATCTTGAAAGGAGAAATGTCATGATCAACAGAGCTTTATTCATTTCACTGGCAGTTCTCTCTGCCTCACTCATACTGACCGGCATGATCCATGATGCCATGCGCACCAGGATCATAATCGTAGACTAATCATTTTCAATGATCTTAACGGCAACCTTGATGCCGTCAACCGCTGCGGAGGTGATGCCTCCGGCATACCCGCAGCCTTCCCCGCAGGGGTAGATTCCCCTTACGCTGGCGTTGAAATCATCATCCCTGATCACTGTCACCGGGGAAGAAGTACGGCTTTCCACAGCCGTCAGAACGGCGTCAGGATCGGAAAATCCCCTGATCTTTCCATTGAAGTATTCTATGCCTTCTTCAAGAGAATCACAGACATATTCCGGCAGTATCTCTCTTAGATTACTGAGAGTATAACCGGGCTTATATGTCGGAACTATCCTGCCGATGTGATCTGATTTTCTGTTATCCTTAAAGTCCTCATAGCGCTGTACGGGGGCATAGCCATTGCCGCCTCCCAGCATAAAGGCCTTTCTTTCCAGTTCCCGCTGAAAATATACCCCAGCCAGTGGATCATCATTGCCGATGTCCTCAGGCAGAATGTTGACCAGTAAGCCCGCATTGGCATTTCTGCCGTTACGGGCATAGTTGCTCATGCCGTTGGTAACGATACAGCCCTCTTCGCTGCTGCTGGCCATTACCTCACCGCCCGGACACATGCAGAAGCTGTAACAGGCTCTTTCCCCATTGTGATAGGCCAGTTTGTATTCAGCTGCCGGCAGGTCAAGCTCATGGTTTTCCCCATATTGGGCAGCATCGATGTTCTTCTGCAGATGCTCGATTCTGACCCCAATTGAGAAAAGCTTCTGCTTCATGGCCACGTTCTTCCTGTATAACATTTCAAAGGTGTCCCTGGCACTGTGGCCAATCGCCAGTACAAGTGCATCTGTCTTAAGACTCATAGCACCGCACTCAACGGTAATAATGCCGTTTTCTTTGCTGAATCCGGTGAATTTCGTGCCAAAGAAGTATCTTCCGCCCTTTTCCTCAATGTACTTTCTGATGTTTACCAGTATCTGCACCAGGTTATCGGTACCGATGTGAGGATGAGCCAGATAGGTTATCTCCTCAGGTGCCCCGAATCTGTAAAAGGTATCGAGCACCTTTTTTATGTAAACGGAATTGATTCCCGTCGTCAGCTTGCCGTCGCTGAACGTCCCGGCTCCGCCTTCCCCGAACTGAACGTTGCTATGAATGTTCAGAACACCGGTTTCGCGGTATCTGCGGATGTCCTCGATCCTTTCTTCAACCTTATTGCCCTGTTCAATGATAATCGGCTTATAACCGTGTTCAATCAATGTCAGTGCACAGAACAGTCCCGACGGACCTGAACCGATTATTATCGGATCGTATTCTGACTTTCTGTTTTTTCTTATCTGCGGTTCTTCCGGCTCCTTATGTACCGGAAGTCCCGGATACTTTTTTTCATCTCTGACCGTTACCGCCAGAGTGTAAAGATAATGCAGATCGCTCTTCTTACGGGCATCTATCGACTTGCGAATGATCACCGCATCAACAACATCATCAAAACGGATGCGGTACTTTTTAATGGCCTTAGCCACTACCTCATCCCTGCTCAGATTCTCATAGACCTTTACATTATCCAGCCGTAACATTGTGGTTCCTCATATGAAAAAGCCTTTATAAGGCTTTCTGACTTCTAATCGTATATAATGTCGTACTTGATGACCTTGTCTTCATCAATGTACTGCTTGCTGACACCATTATTGATGACGATTACTCCCTTTGAGGTAACGACCATCGCCAGATCATCATATACATTTTCCTTCCAGTAGGCAATTACATGTCCTTCAACCTCACTGCCGTCCCTGAAGATAAGTCTGAACTTATAGCCTATATTCTTTGAAAAAACACTCATGAATCTCACCTCTATGAACTTAATTATATTATAATTTATAACCGCCCAAAGTTAATCAAAAAATGACTGATTCAAATAAAAAAGCAATCTTTCGATTGCTTTGACTATTCAGCTAATTCACCGCTCTTGAGACGGCGCTCCCTGAGTTCTCTGGTAACCTTATCCTTCATTTCCTTTGGATAGTTGATGAACAGCAGAGGTATGATGTACAGTGCTGCGCCGATGGCCGGACCGATCATGAACAGCGGCCAGATCCACTTGCTGAACTTTTCAGATACGGCTGCGCCTGCCGCAATGGCTTCTGCATCGTATTCCAGCCATGTCAGTAAGAAACCGGCAATGACGGTATTAAGAGCCGTTGAGATCTTATCGCAGAAGGTCTGGGCAGCGAAAGTAATAGCCTCTGCTCTCTTGCCAGTCTTCCACTCCATGTAGTCAATGGAGTCACCCCATAAGGCCGTTCGGGCAATGCCGAACATCTGGCCTGGAATTGAACCGATGGCGAATAAGATCATGGTGATCCAGATCCTGTTGCCTTCAAAGCCGATGAAGAATCCCAGTATTCTCATTAATACGGTAACAACGTTAGCCCAGACAAGAACATTTCTCATGCCGCCAAGCTTTTCAGACAGCTTGGAAACGATGAACATGCCAAGTCCTGAGAACACATAGGCAATGGCCATGAAGATGGTCATGATGGTCAGACCGCCGACTTCCTTGCCGAACAGGGTAGCCTTGACGCTGTGTTCAAAGAAATAAGCTGCCGGTACGGTCAGTGACATACCATTGAGGATGTTGCCTAACAGTACAAGCATTACGATCTTATTGCCGAACAGCATCTTCAGGTTTTCACCGAATGATTCCGTCTTGGTATCTTCCGTAACGGTAATTCTTTCCTGAGCAGAAGCTGACAACATGCTTATGATCATGCCGCCAAAGCCAAATACGATGGCTCCGCCGAGATATATGGTTGATGCGCTCATGCCCTGACCCTTGAGAATGTCCATGATCGTCGGGAATACGCCTACTACAGCGAAACCGATGGCTGCCAGAATACGTCCGTACTGAGAGAGCTTTTCTCTTTCAGCCGGAATGTCAGTCATGACGGAAGTCATTGACCACATACTGACGTCCTGAATCGTGAAGATCATGTCGTAAGCCAGATACAGGATCAGTACGTATATTGCCTTTGGCATGTCGCCCTTAAATCCCCAGTTGGTAAACAGCAGGATCACGATGATGCCGATGATAAACGGCGTGATCTTCAGGAACGGTCTGAACTTGTTGCCGTTCTTGAAAGTGTGACGGTCAATGAATGTACCCATTACCGGGTCATTAACGGCATCCCAGATTCTGGCGATGCCCAATACGATGCCGATGGTCCTGCCTTCAATGTACAGAACGTCTGTACAGTAGACAAAGAACCAGTTCATCATCAATGCACAGGAAAGGTTCTGACCGAAGATGCCCAGTGCATACTTCCAGGCTTCGCTCTTGCTGACGCGGCCGCCTGGAACAATCGTCTTTTCATTATTGCTCATAAAGTCTCCTTTACTTTATCCCTCGCATATACCTTACCACAAAAAAACCGCCCGGTGAAGAGCGGTTTGTCTTTCTAGAAGAATCTTGAAACGATGTCCTTGCTGGCAGCGCAGGTATCTTCCATGTCACCGAAACTGATGATCTCGCCGGCATAGAATGTGTTCTGCTTGCCCTGCATGGCTTCAAGCTTGTCGTACCAGCCGTTGGCATAGTCTTCTGGACTTACATGCGGACAGTAGTATGTTTCCTGTTCGTACAGTCTTTCCTTGACCGGGAAGCCGCATAATTCCATGTCATTCATCATGGTGTCGATGGTGTATTCATATGAAACATCTTTGCTTCCAAGGTGATTTCTCAATGCATATACGACTGACGGGCAGTTGGCTTCCAGATCTTCCCAGCGGTGGTAGTAAACCATGGCGTGGCCGAGACGGTCATATGTCATGTTATCGAAGATGTAACCGGAAATGGTTGGACCGGCATTCTCGTCAAACCTGGCTATGAAGTCAACGTACTTCTCATGGATGATCTTGCTGAAGAGTTCCTTTTCCTCTTCTCTGGCATCTGCGAACCTGGCAAACCAGTCAAGAGGTGTGGTAACGATGAGCTTGTCGAATTCTTCGACTCTCTCACCCTCAGCATCTCTGATGGTAACCTGGATCTTGCCCTCTTCACCTTCAGCAGGACGTACTACCTTTACTACTTCCGTATTCAGATGAGCAGGATGCAGCAGCTTGTTATTGGCATTGACATAGATTGACTGTGTGCCGTCCTTCCATGTCCATAATCTCATGTTAACGAACTCGATGGCTGTCGTGGTATCCAGATACTTCATGACATAGGCAGCCGGAATCTCATCGAAATAACCGTAACCGAATGAAGTGTACGGTCCGATCCAGATCTTCATTACGTCTTCAACGCCGTTGAGCTTGCAGAACTTATCAAACGGCAGTGCCAGGTCCTTCAGGTTCGGGTTGACGCCTTCAATGTGATTGAGGGCATTGTCAACGCTCTTGTCCAGTCCTGAATATCTGCCCTGAGCAACACCCCTGTGGCCGTAGCAGTCATATCCCTTGTACTTGGTGTTCATGATCTCAACGAGTTTCTTCATCTGCTTCTTCAATCTTAACAGATCAATGGTCTTCTTTACTGAGAAGTCCTTTTTCGGATCAAACGGGAAGATCTCCTTGCCGCTTGAGTCACGGTACATTCTTCTCATGTTAGGACCGTCTGCGTGAGTCGTTCCGCCGAATTCCTCTACCTCATGAACTGCATGATAGGTAATGGCACCCATGATGGCGCCTGTTTCATAGGATCTTTCCTCACCGTTGACCATGATCTTCGGAGAATAGGACTTGCCGCCTACCTTGTTGAGCTTTTCGTATATCTCGTAGTTCTCGTAGCCTTTTTTCTGCAGGTACATGGCTGCGGAAATACCGGCAGGGCCTCCTCCGATGATGCAGATTCTTTCATTTAGATTTGTCATATTATTAATTACCTCTGTTTTTCTCCACATATTATTTTATCACTACTGCATTTTTCTTTTAACAAAACAAATGACAAATATGTGTGTTTTTTCACAAAACAAAGTGAGCTATTACGCTCACTTATTCAGATATTCTTCAAGTACGTCTACGGCGTTTCCCACGCATTCGTCGCAGGGACATATAACCTTCCCGGTCTCCAGTCCCTTGAGATCCTTGCACAGGGTCGCTCCACATTTCTGTCTGAAGTTCTCATGAAGCGTCCTGGCTGCCGGTATAATCGGTCTTCCTTCGTATTTCTTCAGCCCCAGGATCATCTCTGCAGCTATTAATGCGCCGCAGGTTGCCTCAAAGCAGCCCATGCCCACACAGAATGGGGCTCCCAGCTTCATTAGTGTATCCTCAGAAAGCTCCAGTTCATCTTCAAATGCCTTAAGCACCGCCTGGCAGCAGTTACTGCCGGAATGCTTATAGGTTACTGCCTGTTCTCTTCTGTTCATCTTAACTGTTCAGGAATGCCAGAATGTCATCGATTACCTGATCCTTGATGTCCTCATTGAGGATCTCATGACGGTAACCTTCGTAAACCTTATACTCTACATTCTCATATCCCTGCTTGTGCAGGATGTCAACGGCTTCCTTCAGGCCATCCAGATTGGTCATGCAGGGGTCTTCACTTCCTGAGAAGAAGCGGATCGGCAGATCCTTCTTCTTTGGTGCCCAGCCTTCTACATCATAGACATCCTTCATTCCTTCAAACATGTCCTTGAAGCCCTTGGCCGTAAATACATAACCACAGTCATCGTCTGCGATGTATTTCTGAACGTTCTCCTCATTTACGCTCAGCCAGTCAAATTCTGTCTTTGGATCCTTGACGGCACTGTTGAAGGCACCGAAGCACAGCTTGTTCAGTAACGGGCTGCGGTATTCTTCACCCCTTACCTTGGCGATCAGTCCGCTCAGGATGATGGCTACGCCAACGGCCTTGTTATTGCTTGGCGTACCGGTCATTACGACCTTGGTGATCTCATCCTCATATCTCTTCAGAAAGCTTCTGGTAACCAGTGTTCCCATTGAATGGCCGAATACGATAAGCGGCAGATCAACGATCTTCTTAGCCTCTTCATAAAGAGCATGCTGATCTGATACGTTTCTTAACCAGCCCTTTTCCTTGGCAAAGTAGCCCTTTACGACGGCACTTTCACCGTGGCCTCTTTCATCGGTAGACAGTACGGCATAGCCGGCTTCAACCAGCCTGTTAATTACATAGGCATATCTTTCCTTGTGCTCTGCCATGCCATGCAGCAACAGGATCAGACCTTTCTTTGAATTCTCATCGTAGAACAGATTACCGTGAAGTACGACACCGTCTTCCCTGTTTTTGACACTGAGTTTCTTTTCCATAGTTCCTCCAAATTATTATTGTTAATTGTTTTTCCTCTTCAATTATATAACATATTTGCCTACAGCAGTATTCTTTCTTCATGAACGCGGCTGCTCAGTTCATTGGCCCATCTCTCCGGCCAGAATGAGTAATAGGAAACATGTTCTCTTCCTCTTTTGCGGTTGAAATAAGGCAGATTTGCCCAGATGAAAGAAGGTATTCCAATTATCAGCAGATACAGCGGTCCCAATATCAGTGACTGAATGGAGTGACCGTACTCATGCATGACGAGCAGCCTGTCCGTCTTTTCCCCGCCGATGTCCTTTACGCTCTTGCCCAGCGTTCTCCTGCTCACTTCCACGAACAGAAAAAGGCCCAGGGAAACACTGCCCTCGTGATACCATTCGGTAACGATGGCGTTCCTGTGCCAGTAATGTTTCTTCTTTATGTTCAGCAGAAAGAGGATCAGACCCAGAAAGGTCTGAAGAATTCCCCATGTGCACTGCAAGAATATGATTATGAATCTCCTCATACCCATATTTTACAACTATGCGAGGTCAATAATATATACCAAAAAAAGAATATCATTCACATGATATTCTGAAAAATACACTTACTCGTCAGACCATTTCCTGATTATTCTTCGCCATGATACCATTCTTTATCCGTATCATCCTTGATATAGGTTTTCAGAATGGTCTTACAGTCAAGGCAGCGTGAAATAGTTTTTTCCCAAAGTAAAAGCTCCATTTCAGTTTTGAAATGGAGCTTTTATTTGTTACTTGATTTACAGATTTTCCTTGTGCTTGATGTCCTTGATCATTCTCAGAGCAGCCTCAAATACAACCATTATCTCCAGTCTTCCAAGGAACATGCCAACTGTGGCCGTCCACAAGATCACTGCCGGAGCATTGTAATTGGTAATGCCGACTGACAGACCTACCGTAGACAAGGCACTGACGAATTCAAACATTGAATCCTGCAGGTTATTGCCGTACATCGTAAAGATCAGCGATCCTACGAAGAACAGGATCAGATAGAACAGTATGTAGCTTGATGTTGAGGAGATCTCATCATCAGTCAGTTCCGTCTTCTTGCCGACTCTTTCAATGAAGGTCGTGGTAACCATCTTCTTATTGAGAACGGTGCCCTTGATCGATCTGTATATGCCCTTCAGTACGACGATTATGCGGTACTGCTTGATGCCGCCGCCTGTTGACTCCAGGTCACCGCCGAACAGCATCAGGATGATCATTATCATCGCAAATCCGCTAGGCAGACTGGTCAGATCCTTTGAAGACACAAATCCCGTTGTCGTTATGCTTGTAACGAACTGGAATACCGATATTCTTATACTTTCTGCCGGGCTGGTAGTGTAGCCTGATTCAAGAAGGTTGAATACCATCATCGGCAGGAAGATCGCCAGAACTACCAGGAAGAACTTTGTCTCGGAGTGCTTCCAGAAGTTTGAATACTTTCTTCTGATCATACTCAGATGCAGAAGGAAGTTAGTCTGACCAAGCATCATCAATATGATGGTTATTATCTCTATTCCCAGTGAATGATAACCGTAGATGCTGTCATTGAGGACGGAGAATCCTCCGGTACTTAAGGCAGCCAGAGATGTGTTTATGGCATCAAAGACCGGCATTCCGAGAATGATGTAAGCCACGGTACCGAACAAGATGTAGGCACTGTAGATCGACAGAATGAGTCTGGCGCTCTTGGCCAGGTTAGGCATCAGTCGGTCATTGTGACCTTCCGTGTTGTACAGGTTAAGTCCGTACTTGTCTGAGAAGACACAGGTCAGGATCAGAACCAGACCTACACCGCCGACAAACAGGGTGATGCTCCTGAACATTAAGAAGATGTGCGGAGTATTGCCGACATCCACTACCGATAATCCCGTAGTTGAGAAGCCGCTTGTCATCTCAAAGGAAGCCTGGGTGAAGTTGTAGTCACCCTTCAGCATCCATGGGAAGGTGGATACGAATATCGCTGACAGCCATACCAGTACGACCAGTACGGCATCATAGTGCTTTTCAAGCTTGACGATCTCAGCGTCCTTGAAAGCCAGCGACAGTAATCCGCCTATGGCAATGGCCACTAATCCCGGAATCAGGAAACAGTATGCGTAACTGATCTCCTCAGGATAAAACGGCAGTACCAGCAACGGTATCAGCTGTATTATTCCTATCATTACGATGAATATGCTCATGTAATGAAGTATCAAACGATGGTACTTGTTATGCATTACTTTTTCCTCTGAAAGACCTTGGTAACTGCTTCCCTGCTCTCTTCCGTCGTAACGATGAGAACCTTGTCGTTTGCCTTTAATTCCGTATTACCGTTAGGGATGATTACCTTCTGATTACGGGTAACGGTTGAAATTGAACCGATGTCGGAGATGTTTATCTCCTTCAGAGTCTTGCCTTCAACGTTCAGATCAGGGGTGATCCTGACTTCCAGAATGATGATCTTGTTATCTTCCAGAGACAGGGTATTGATCAGATTTTCAATTGAAGCCGCATTTCTGATCTGCTCACCAAGCAGATAGGTTGAACTCAGTACGGAATCAATGCCCAGTTTTCTGAATACTTCAACGTTCTTCGGGTTTACTACCGTTGCTATGCATCTCTTGGCACCAAGCAGCTGCTTGGCTGTCTTGCAGGCAACGTAGTTGGTCATGTCATTCTTGGAAAGAGCGATGAAAAGGTCGGCATCTTCTGCACCGGCTTCTCTCAGGTCTGATTCCCTGGTGCATCTTGCGCACATTACCGGAATGCCGTTGCTGACACTGAGATACTTGCAGGCATCTTCCTGCTCGTTTATTACGATCAGATCATTTGCCTTTGAATTGTACTTGCTGATGATGTAATCGGCCTCATGCATGCCGTCTGCTATTACTATCTTCATACCCTGTTACCTCTTCCACTGTTCATCAAAGTCGATCAGTGACAGGTCAAACGGACAGATGCATCTGACGTTACTGCTGACTATCTTCATTTTTCTTGAGTCCTTTAATCTGATGTATATTTCCGGAGTCCTGTAGATCTCGTTACATACATCTGCCAGGAAGATGTTGGTGTTGTCATCGTCAGTCATGAAAGCGACTAACTTGGCATCCTTTACGCCGTTTTCCTCCAGGAAACCCAGATCGGTTGCGTCCCCGACAGCTACGAAACCGGAAAAATCGACAACATTGCCGATCTTATCCTTTCTCTTGTCGATGAGAACAACGTCATTCTTATTATTGCTCAGCTTCTTGGCAATGTTGCTGCCAAGACGTCCGGCGCCGACTACTATCGTATTTACATTACTGTTGCTCATTTGATTCACCTGCGATTTCAAGCGCAAATCCGGATTCCGGATTTACGAACACTATTATATATTATTGAAAAAATTTATTAAATATTTTTCGCATCTCAGACATTATGCCAGATCAGATCATGGCTTAAGGCCGGATCCTCATACTCTCTCAGGCTGTTTTCATACGCAACCATGGCATCTTCTTCAAAGGCCAGCGTGTCATCATGGCCAAGAAGCCTGAGAATGTACTTCATCAACAGCGGATTCTGCGGCAGCAGAGGTCCGGTCATGTAGGTGGCAAACAGATTGCGGTAATGAATTCCCTCATTGCCGTCATCCCTGTTATTGCCGCATCCCCCGTCAAGCTTGATGAACGGAGGTTGGATCTTACCGAACAACTGTGCATTCTGGGCCTTGTAGCCAATGACCTTGATGCCTTCAAAACTGCCCAGTAATAATGAGTTGATTCTCTTATCCCTGATTTCCGTATGATACGGGAACAGGCCCAGCATTTCTTCCCTAGTGCCTTCTTCTCTGAGAATGTACTCTCCCAACAGATCAACGGTGTTGCCGGTGAAGAGAACGACAGTTCCCTTTTCAATCAGCTCCCTGAATCTGTTCAGATATAGTCTTAACGCTTCCGCAGCCGCTGGCTGGAATCTTTCCAGCATTGAGCTGGCCAGGATTACGTCAACGTCATTGTCCGCAAAGTAAGGTCTGGACTTGTGATTCGTTCTGATTACCTCGGCTTTTGGGCAGCACTTTGTCAGGTACAGAAGATTTCCATACTCGCCATAAAGGCTTCCAAGTTCCGGATACAATACTTCTATTACCATGTCAGTCTATCCTTTCAATGATCTGTTCATACAGCTTATGTGACAGCTCCACGGCATAGATGTCATGGAAGATGTAAATTTTGTCAATTCCCTCATAATTCAGATACTTTACCGTATCTTCAGCCAGAAGGCAGTGAGAGATCCTGTTCTTATCTATTCCCGCCAGCAGGCAGCGCAGATTGTAATCCAGATGACGTTCACCGCCGATGATGATCTGCTTGATGTTGTCCTTATTCAGGAATTCAAAGTCAGCGTCATAAAGCCAGGTTATCGTCTCCACGCGGTTACTTGTGGTTATCTCATCCATTATCATGATCAGAGCGATGTTTTCCTTCATGTTGTGCAGTGACTCAAACTGAGCTGAGGCGGCTGCGCCATTGGAATTCTTTACCGATCTGTTTATGACCTCAATGTGTCTGCCCTGATGTCTTTCCTCACGGTCAACGGGCAGCTTGGCCTTGCTGATGTATTCAGCTATTCTTTCAGGTTCAAAGCCCATGGTCCTTAACAGGGCTACGGCCTCAACCGTGTTGTAAACATTGTAGACGTCACTGGTAATGATCGGATATCTGTAAACACTGCCGTCCTTTTCCCTGACATCGATGTGATCGTCTGCGACTTTCTCAGCGAAATAGTCCGGCTCAGGAGAAGTCAGTCCGCAGTCCGGGCAGACAAACTTTCCAATGTTGCCGTAATTCTTGTAGAGATACTGTGGGATGCCGCCGCATCTGGGGCATACCGAAAAGTCCTTTATGATGCGGTCCGGATTGCCGTTGCCCAGATCCTTGACCGCAAAGTAGACATTCTTTCTGTTCGTTTTCAGAAAACAGGATACCGGATCATCCGCATTGAGGATCAGGGTTGAATCCGGTGTTCCTTCCATGGCCTTTTCCAGTCTCTTCATGATGAAGTCCGGATTTGGATTCTTGAAAATCGAATCTCTTGAGATGTTATTTATCAGAATGTAATCAGGCTTGGATAACGGGTAGGTCAGAACCGAATCACCCTCATCGGTCTCCATTACGATATAGTCCTTTTTTGACCTGTTCAGGACATTCACTGAATTAAGAAAACACCAGGCCTGGGCTCCCATGTAGTTGCCAGCCCAGCGGTTACAGGAAACGGATGCCCCGCTTGCCTCCAGCATGTCCGCTATGAAATTGGTCAGGCTGGTCTTTCCGTTGGTTCCGGTAACGGCTATCACGGCCTTTGGTCTGGCGGCGTGCGCGATGAAATCAGGGCAGATCTTTACCGGAAGATAACCCATGCGGTCACTTTCTGCATCCTTGCCCAGAATTCTGAATGTATTCATTGCCAGTCTGCCGGCCACAAGACCGGCGGCGAACCTTAACTTACTCATACTGATCTCCTGAAGATATTATAGACAATTTACGTCTCTCTTGCACATTTATGTTCTCAAGTGAAAGCCGGAAGCACGGATTATGGAATTAAGACGCAATAAATAGTAGAATACTAATAGGGTGATCGACATGAACATTAAATACATGATTAAGAGAATTGCTCAGATGGATTATGCCAGCCTGTTCAGGATGGTTGATTCCCTTCATGAGCGTACACATAAGAACAGAGTATTCCTTTTTACCGACATCGTCAGATGCGGTCTGAAATACGGTGCAGGCTACAACGACTACAGTCTTTTTGAATTCTACAATCTGCCTGATTCCCTGAAGGATACCTACGTTACCCGCGGCCGTAACAACCAGATCGTCAAGCTTCTGAATGACCCGAATTATACGCATATCCTTGATGACAAGGTCGAGTTCAACGAAGTATATTCAAAATACATTCACCGTGACTGGATGGCTGGAAAAGATCTTACCCTGGAATCGTTCACCAGATTCATGGCAGACAAGGAAGACGTCATCATCAAGCCGCTTGACGCTACCTGCGGCGAAGGCGTGGAAAAGCTCTATAAGAAAGATTTCCCGACCATGAAGGAATTCTATGACTATGTCGCAAAACGTTCTCCAGGCATCATTGAGGAAGTCATACGTCAGCATCCTGACGTATCCAGGATCTATCCTCATTCAATCAATACGTACAGAATCGTAACCGTCCTTTCAGGCGGAGAATCACACGTGGTGTACGCTGTAATCAGAATGGGCAACAACGGCAAGGTCATCGACAACATCAATGCCGGCGGCATGTCTGCCCCGATCAACATCACTAACGGTGTCATTGAGTATCCGGCATATGACAAGAACTACGTTGCCTACCCGGCACACCCGATGACAAAGACAAATCTCATCGGCTACCAGCTGCCTTACTGGAAGGAAGCCGTGGACATGTGTCTGGAAGCTGCTCATGTAGTTGAACAGATCGGCTACGTTGGCTGGGACATCGCCATTGCCGAAGATGGTCCTCAGCTGATCGAAGGCAACCCGTTCCCGTCTCATGACATCTCCCAGATGCCGTCTCATTCAGCAGATAAAAAAGGCCAGTGGCCTTTGTTTAAGAAATACGTTAAAGGATTATAAGGCTTCGGCCTTATTTTTCATTCAGCGACTTTATCTGTTCAAATTCACGGGCACTGACATGGCAGTAACCGCCCGGATTCTTCACCAGATACTTCTGATGGTATTCCTCAGCGTCCCAGAAACAGCTTAACGGACATAACTCGACATGAAACTCTTCATGTCTTTTTCTTTCCATGGCAAAGTAATCTTCGCAGATGATCCTGCTCTCTTCATCGACATAGTAAACACCTGTCTGATACTGAGAACCGATGTCTCCGCCCTGTCTGTTGGTAACGGTCGGATCAATGCAGATGAAATAGGCCTTCAGTATCTTATTCAGACTTACCTGCTCATCATCGTATTCTACTTTGACAGTTTCCCGGTGACCGGTAGTATCGGTACATACCAGCTTGTAGTCCGGATCATCAACATTGCCGTTGGCATAACCTACGGTCGTTCTTACTACGCCATCAAGAAACTGCATGGCTCTTTCCATGCCCCAGAAACATCCTCCGGCAAGATATATGGTCTTTATCATCATTCATCACCCGCAGTAATTATATTCGAAAACAGTCCTTTCATAAACCCTTATGCCTCAGCACATAATAAAACAGCGGCGTTTGCCGCTGTTGTTATTCTTCGGTCTTCTCCAGTCTCCACAAGGCTGACAGAGAAACGATTGGAATCTCGTCAGTATATGCCTTGGCAAACTGTCTCTGCTTCTTGACATCACCCTCGTGACGCGTGCTCAGCAGTTCCTTGGACATCATGTAGTGAACGTACAGTGCCTTCTTGATCAGGAATGCTCTTAAGATGGCATCATAGATGATCGGCGTTCTGTCTTCCGTTTCAACTGCCCTGGCGCTTGCTTCATCAAATACCTGTCTTGACAGTTCAATGCACTTTTCCTTCATGTCATCTACATTGCCCAGATATCTGTGATCATAGTAACGCTGAATGGCGCCTACTGCTCTTGTCCCGCCGTTCATTTCGGCGAATGCCTTCTTAATGTCTGCCAGAGAACTGTCCTGCAGACACATTGCGATCATGTCATTACGGCATTCACTGAACGCTGAATCAGGTTCAGTCATGCAGTAGTAACAACCCTTGGCTTCTATGTAAGTCGTAGTAAGTAATACGATCGCTCTCTCTAATTCTTCTCTCTTCCAGTAGATGATAAGCGGAACTCTTAAGTATCCCTCAGGTAACTTGAATGAATCCTTATACCTGATTATCTGATTGGAAATCGTTCTGTGATTGATCCTGACCGGCAGATCGGCACATACTCTGACATCTTCAGCCATGCCGTCAATCTCTGCCAGAAAACTGTGATACTGTTCAAACTGCTTATCATTATCCAGGAAATCTGCCAAAAGGCCATTAAAAAAATAGCCCTGAGCCTTGTTGCTCAAAAATTCAAAAACTGCCATACTAACCCCTCTATCATATTATTCATATGACCCTTTCAATTATAGTTCATATGGTAAACGCTTTCAATGGAAATAGACTATTATTTTGTATCAAAAACGAGACAGCAAACTCTGTCTCATTATTATAGTCTTAACACTACAGCCGCATTTTCAGTCAGAACCGACACATTGTAATAGAAGGAAGTGTGATCTATCAGATGGAATAAGGCGCTCACCGCATCAATAAGACTGTCCTTGTCCTGATGGAAATGATGATTGCCGATGCATACGATTCTCATAAGACCGTAACACACGCATAAGCCCTTGTATGCCTGAGTCCTGTCAAAGCGTCTGTCCACAAACGGGAAGCACTCATACATCATCGAGTTATTGATCACCCTTTCAAAGAAACCCATCCATTCGGGGTGATCCCGTTCAAACGTCTTTCTGTCATCCTCATATGATGATGGATCATTACGGTATCTTTCCACGATGGGCATTGCCGTTTCCTCAAGGCGGTCATTTGAACCTGCCAGCCTGCCCAATACACCGACAGCCTTTGCCAAAGGATCATCACCGGAAAGATAGTCATGCATGAACTCTTCTTCATTGATCAGCCTGCAGATGTCCTGAATACTCTGCGCCAGGGTCGTTGATCTGTCCTGAATGACTTCCTGGATCCTATTCAGCATGTCAACGTCCTCAATCTGATATCTGACCTCCGGTTCCCCTTCCATCAGTTCTTCAGTGACGTTCATCAGATCATGGTCATACAGCAGTTCAACCACTGCCTCACATGAACTTGAGCAGGACACGCAGTTAATGCCGTTGATGCTCTTGAAACTGCGGGGGTACAGCCGGCAGATCTTGGGCAGGAAACCCTCACCCTTTTCCCTGTGAAGTGCACATAGTCCCTTGTCCTGGATCGGGCACTCCCCAAGCCAGTTGAAGCAGACATAGCGGAAGACATCCTCAGTTATTACCCGGGGCACTTCAAAGGCCTGCTGAACCCTTCTGTACAGCTCATCAGAACATTCCATGTTAATGAGTCTTTCGTATTCCCTGCGGGATACCGGTATTTTCCAGCTGCTGCAGCAGCTGTGCCGGCACTTGTCAGCCTTGCAGGAAAACAGAGAGTAGTATTGCGGATGCATCCACTTAGATTTCATGGAAATATTATATATCGCAGGAAAATCCAAAAAAAAGAGAAATGCTACGGAAAGCATCTCTCTTAAAGCGTATCTATGTGGTAGATGCGGGCACAGCAGTCCAGACCTGTCTGATCCCTGAAGGCCTTTCTGTATTCATTAAGCTGACCCTCATATTCCTCATCCAGGCCTTCGCCTTCTGCGTTGGTCTTATAGTCAACGATGAACCACTCGCTGCCCTTTCGGTAAAGAACGTCGATGATGCCGGTGGTAATCATGCCCGGACCATTCCGATAGGAGAACGGCACTTCGCAATACACCTCATCAGCTTTCAGCAGCTCACTCAGGATATCCGGTTCACTGCCGTTACTCTGCGTGCAGCCTCCATTCTGGATCCTGTCATTTACCTTCCGCAGAATGACTGAATAATAATCATCTTCCTCATCAAGTCTATTGCACATGTCGGCTATGATCTCATCAGCGTCAACGGCGTTGCGTGAGCTCACAAGCACTTCCATTAATCTGTGGACCAGGGTACCGATGAGTTTAGGATTCCTCTTGGTATTGACTGCTGACGGTTCACTTACAACGCTGTCATATTCAATGTCACTTGGCTTACGAATGTGAATGCCTGAAGTCCTGCTGACGGAATCATCGGTAATTATTCCTGAAGCCTCATCATAAAGCCTTGCCCCGTCGACTGTCTCAGGAACAAACGGCTTTCTTTCCGCCTTATCAAAGCAGCTGAAGAAATCCTTTTCAGCAAACTGCGCCAGATCCTTCCAGGGATTCGCCTCCCCGATTATCAGGATCCTTCCGGCTCTGGTAGCCGCAACGTACAGCTGTCTGATCCTCTCGGCTTCCTGTGATCCCTTCTCTTTTTCCTTCTTATCGTATTTATCCCTGTAGGCCAGATAGACACTGTCCTTATTGACCTCGAACATGTAGCATCTTGGAACATCGCCGACATATTCCACTCTCTTGTCAGCTCTGTTATTCCCTCCACGCTTTCTGGTACCGGCCAGAATGACTACAGGGGCTTCCAGTCCCTTGACCTTGTGCAGGTTTGCCAGATGGATCCTGTTGTCGTTCTTCTCCAGGGATGCGCATCTTTCCAGCTTCCGCTCATTGCTCATGAGTTCTTCCAGATAGACGACAGCTTCCTGAACAGACGATATCTCTCCGGTCGCTTCGCTTTCCCTTAACAGTTCCAGAACATAGTAGACATACTCCATGTCATGGTTTCCGGATACTGCAAATATTCTTAATTCATCTATCAGCCTGGCCATTAAGGCTGACGGCGTCATTTTTCCGCCGGAAGATGAATACCTGTTCAGCAGATCAATGAATCTGCCTGCCTTCTCATTTTCCGAAGTAAATACACCGCTGGTCTTGACTCTCCTGATGTCATCGCGGATCGCCATGGCCGTTTCATCATCCATGGCAAAGACCCTGCTGGTAAGAGCTTCATAAATGTAAAGGTTATTATCCGGACAGGCCACTGCCTTGTATACGGCCACAAGATCTCTCAAAGCCGGACACTCATTGAAGTCAATGTCTCCCTCAACTCTGAACGGGATGTGAGCTGCCGTAAAGGCATTCACATATCTGGACAGCTGCTTCTTGGCGCTGGTGATGATCATGATGTCCCTGTAACTTACGGTTCTGTTTTCACCGATGATGACCTTCGGGTTGTCAACAAGGGTACTGATGATGTCCATGACCTCAGAAGAATCATCATCGGCATCTGCCGGCTGATATCCGTAGACACCGGTTTCAAAGCCGTCATCACTGTCCTTATTACTGATGGGTTCATATCTGCTCTGATCTTCCGTATCATCTGCCAACAAACAGTCCCCGAATACGTGATTGAACCACTGATGCAGGGAATATGTTGAACGGAAGTTGGACGTCAGTCTGACGACCTCGCCATTATCCCCGTTGAACAGGCTTCTGACATTCTTGAAGGATGCCACGTCCGCATTCTTGAAACGGTAAATGGACTGCTTGGGGTCACCGACGATGAACAGTGAACCGGGATGAGGAACGCATTTCCTCCAGTCCGGATCATGCTTCTGAGCAGCCAGATAGAAGAATATCTCGGCCTGCATCGGGTCGGTATCCTGGAATTCATCGATCAGGAAATAACTGTGTCTGTTGTAAATGTGTTCCGTAAGCTTATGATCGCCTGATGCATCTTCCCTGAGCATGTTTCTGAGATACAGCTTGTAGTCAAAGAAGGTCAGATTTCCCTGCTTTCTCAAAACTTCAGCCATGCGGTTCATGCATTCAACCGTAAAGTCAAGAGCGATCCTTGCCTGATAGTCGATCATGTCATCCACAATGTTCTGGAACCCTTCATCAGCCAGTTCATACCAGGTCAGCTTGTTACGGGTCATGTGCGGCTGCAGCCTGGCAAAAGCCGGCCCGAAGTAATCCTCAATGCCATCAAACGGCTTTACTCTCAGTTTTCTGATGCTCTTCAAGCTGTTCAGAACATAGGTAAAGTACCTGTCCCAGTTGTATTCGGTCAGGGCATCCCTTCTCTGCAGCAGTGCATCCCAGCACTTTGCCGATTCCTGATTGCTCATGTATCCGACTTCCGGATCCTCCAGAAGCTTTCTCAGCAGTCTGACAATGTCCTTCTTGTCCTGTCTGTACTTTGTTTCAATGGTGGTGCCGTCGGGTCTGTCAAAGACGAATTCAGCATCCCTGATCTGAATTACCGTCGACAGTAACGCCCTGAATACGGCAACGGGATTGACCTGCGTATTGATGAACAGCTCATACCTGTTTCTCAAGTCAGCGTAATCATCATTTATCATTATCTGCGAGAATTCCTGCAGATATCTTTCAACTATGTCCGCTTCCTCAATGACGGTTGAGTTGGCTGGTATGCCGGCCTCCAGCGGGTGCTCTGAAAGAATCATGTTGCAGAAGGAGTCAATGGTTCCCATGAAGCAGGAATCAATGTTCAGAAGTGCCCTCTGACAATTGGCCTTCGTTTCTGCGGTCTGCTCGCCCAGCTGCCCGGCATGACGGCTGGCTTTATGTTCGTCACGGCTTCTTTCGGAAAGCCGTTTCTGGAAACGGGCATAGAACTCATTGGCTGCCGCCTTGGTAAAGGTAATGGTACAGATCCTGTCCACAGGAAAGCCCTGTTCCACCATGGCTACCATTCTTTCAACCAGAATGGTGGTCTTTCCGGAACCGGCGCCGGCTTCAACGAAGAAGTTTCCAGTGACCTTGCTGATTATCTCATTACGGGCCAGATCGTCACTCATTGTCCGTCACCTCGCTTCCCCTGTTCTTTCCGCATACTGAAGCGAACCTGCAGTAGCGGCAGTCATCATCATTATCCGTACACGGGAAATGACCGCTGTCCAATGCATCTCTTACTTCCAGCAGCTTGGTCTTCAGCTGGTTTTCCATGTCAGCGTCATAACGGCAGTTCACCGGCTCGTTATAACGCAGATATCTGTACGTACAGTATGATATCGGCAGTCTGTTTTCTTTACGGTGACTCATCATGTAGGCATAGAGAACGACCTGAAGACAGCTGTCAATATCATCAGGCTTATGATCATATCTTCTCTTGGTCTTGTAGTCAGCAATCAGATACTGCCCGTTTTCATCTATTTCAACTCTGTCAGGATACCCGTATATGCCGATGCCGCTGTCCCAGTGCATGACTGAGAACTTTTCCTCAGCCGCAATGACCTCATTATGAGGATCGTTCCGGAACCCCTTGACCGCCATGTCCATGAATTCCGTTCTGGCAGAATCAGTCATTTCCTTATTGATTGGCGTTCTAGTCTTCAGATATTCATCAAACATCTGTCTGGCATGGTCGGCGAATTCCCTTTCACTGACCCTGGGGTTATCAGCCAGATACTCCATGACTGAGTGGACCAGCGTTCCCATGTCCCTGGCGTCGATAACCGTAAACGGATCATCCGGATCCGGTTCCTCAATGCCCAGAATGCTGGAAAGATAGAATCTTTTCCTGCAGCTGAAGAATATCTCCAGCGCTGAAGGAGAGAAGGTTCTGCTGCCATCGTACGGCACGGTGATCACGTCACCCTGCGGTATTCCCTTAAGGATCTGATCACTTCCCAGTGAACTCAGAACCTGCTTGGACAGTGACAGCTTATTCTGCAGATAGGATGTTTCACTTTCCTTCAGCATTCTTTCATAGTCTTCAATCGTATTGCCGGGATACTGTTTCTGATATATCTCAAAGAGAACGGAAGAAGCGTTCTCCTCCTTGATCGCTGCCATGTCGTAACATGAATATGACAGCGTAATGTCATTGTTCAAAGATGAATACAGACTCAGCAGGTCATGCAGCTCCTGTTTCTTTCTTTCAGTCAGTGAGGCTGAATCAGGCACGTCAGCACCATACAGTTTCAGGTCTTCATCCAGCAACAGATAATTCTCCCTGGCTGCCTTGGGAAAGTTATTGGCTGAAAGCCCCAGTACGAACAGATGTCTGCGGCATGATGAAAGCGCACCTCTGATGCCGGTCACTGTCAGGCTTCCCTCCCTGCTTACGCTTCTGTTAACGTTTGAAGAGAGAATGTTTTCAATTATGTCCGTATAGCTTCCGGAAGGATTGTACTTCAGATAGCCGCCGATCATGTCTGTAATGATGCGCAGCGCTTCCTCATCGCTTCCGTTTTTGATGACTGAGTATTCACTCAGGAATGAGCAGACGTCCCTGCCCAGTTCCTCGGCCAGAACCATTAACACTTCGGCATCGATCCTGTCCTTTTCCGTTATCAGCGGCATGTACTGTTCGGCTTTCTTCCGGTTTTCACTAAGATCAGGACTGAATTTCAGCTGGCCTGCTCTGTCAGCAGTGTTTCTGAACACTGAACGGCTGATCTCGCTGCTGAACCTTTCTCTCAGTTTTTCCATGTCAAAACATGAGGAATTCAGCATGTCCCATAGGGCATCAACGCCATGATAGCCATTGGCATCCCACTGATGGTACAGTCTTAACAGTCTTGCCGGTTCTGAGTTGTTTATGCTGATGCCGCCGGCAAAGGCAATGTCAATATCGTACTTCTGACTGTATTCCAGCATCAGCTGACCGTACTTGTTCTGATCAGTTACGGCAATGACACAGTCATCAAGATTTATTTCATTCTCAAAAATGTAATTAAGCGTATTCTCAACTTCATTGGAATTACCATATGCCCTGATGTATCTAATGTCATGGTATGGCTTTTCCTCCACGCCAAACAGTCCTCTTATGCTCATTTCACGTGCACTGTTGCCTGATAAACGGTTTATCAGTTCCCTTTCCAGAGGCAGTAAGGGGAATTCACTCAGACTGATGAATTCAGCATCAACATCTCTGACCGTTTCAACGGCCTGTCTGATCACATCTATTGAATCTTTCCGGCCAGCCAGAGAATTACGGTATTCTCCAAACGCTTCCAGAAAACTTCTGTTCTTTGCGGCAAAGTCACTTTCCCTGACCAGTCTTTCCATCTGTGCGCCTTCATCAGCCGTTATCAGCTTTCTGAGTGTACTGAAAGATCCCGCCATGTTGATGGCATCAGTAAATGAGGAATTATCAAAGGCCTTTACCGACTTCATGCAGCTGAAAACGAGATAGACGGCTTCACGGTCCGTCATGACATTATCATTGACGATTCCCTTTCTCAATAACATGTCAGCAGCCAGAGAGTAAGCCGAATTGTATATTCTCACACCAAAAGAACCCTTACCGCACAGGGCAAGGCTTCTTATCAGTTCCGTTCTGTTGGCTCCGGGTGCCAGTATGATCTTTTCTCTCATCTCTGTTTTACCTTAGACCTATTATATCATGATTGCCAATTTCCTTGATATCCGACAGATACCATTTCACATAATTCTTAAAATAAATATGGTATTATATTCATGGAGAGGAGTGATATCATGAGCATGGTTTATTACAGAATTATTCCGATCATAATGACCATTTTCAGTTTTGTGATTTTCTTCATCGTATTTGCGACCATCATTTCTTCCTTTGCCAAGATGAACAAGAGGAAGGGAACCGTCATTAACAACCCTGCCTGGAAGACAGTTGAAAAGAATAACACTGAAATGAATCACCAGCAGCACTATGACTATTCCAGGGCCTATTCCAAGGCAAACAGTGCCAAGGCTGATAACGGCATCAAGGACAAGCCATTAAGCGAAGCTGAAAGAAACGTTCTTTATGGAAAGTAGAAGAACGCTCATTCTTATTGCCTACGTCATAACTGCCGCAGTAATATCCTGGCTGATCCCGCCATACATGGGACTGCTGTTCTTCGGCTTTTTCATTCTGAAGGGCTGGCTGGAGTATAAGGCTCAGCATGTTCCAGACAGCATCGAAGATGTTCCTGAACAGTAATTAACTGTCACAAAAAAGCAGACACAGGTCTGCTTTTCATTTTGTCTTCTAGTTCTCGTGGAACAGATTGTATACGTTGGAAATAGGATTGTTTGTGCTGATGGCTTCAATCGTCTTAGCCAGCATGAATCCTACTGACAGTACCTTGAGGTTTGGAACAGCCTTCATCTGCTCTTCCGTTAATTCAATTGTATTGGTTACGACGAACTCCTTGATCTCGCTGTTGGCAATTCTTTCCAGAGCGTTGTGTGAGAATACGCCGTGAGTAGCTGCACAGTAGATGTCTCTTGCGCCGTGATCCTTCAGGATCTTGATGCAGCCGATGAGTGATCCGCCTGTGTCTACCAGGTCATCAACGATGATGCAGTCCTTACCTTCAACGTCACCAACCAGGTTCATTGCCTCGGCAACGTTTGGCTGTGTACGTCTCTTGTCAACGATGGCGATCGGAGCGTTGTGAATGCTGTCAGCCAGGGTTCTGGCTCTTGTTGCTCCGCCATGGTCAGGTGATACTACGACTACATCCTTCAGATTCTTGTTTCTGAAATACTGGCCGAGCATATCCATGGCTGTCATGTTATCAGTAGGGATCTTGAAGAAACCCTGGATCTGAGTAGCGTGCAGGTCCATGCAGATGACTCTGTCAGCGCCGGCTGCCTGTAACAGGTCAGCCACCAGTCTTGATGTGATTGGCTGTCTTGGCTTTGCCTTTCTGTCCTGACGGGCATAGCCGAAATACGGAATTACACAGGTAACTTCCTTGGCGCTTGCTCTTCTTACGGCATCAAGCGCAATCAGTACCTCCATGAGATTCTCATTAACCGGGTTGCAAGTAGACTGAATGATGAATACATGCTTGCCTCTTACTGACTGTCCCGGTTCGATCAGGATCTCACCATCTGCGAAATGCTTTACATCAATCTTTCCTTCTTCTATGCCAAGATACTTGACGATCTCTGCTGTCAGATTCTTACTTGATGTTAAAGAAAATACTACGATATTATCCATTCCCCTGTACTCCCTCTTCTATTCTGTTTTGTTATGCCTTATTCAGATTTCCTGGTATCATCCAGAACTGCCCACGGTCCTATGGTTTCGTGATCCCCAACCGTGACATCTAACAGTCTTGATGAAACAATGTTATTGAAATCACCGATTCTGGAATTAAGAATGTATGTTCCTTCGGTAATGGTATTCTCCACACCGATGACCGTTCTTCCCTCGATCCTGACATTACCGTAGATGACAGTGTCAGCACCGATCTCAGCATCCGGAGATATGAATGTGGTCTCCGGTGAAACGATCGTTACACCCATGTCCATCCAGTGATCATTTATCTTCTTCTGTAACCAGGCAGTCGCTGCGGCGAGTTCCCTGCGGTTATTGATTCCGGACAGTTCCTTCCAGTCTCCCGAGCAGGCTCCAACCTTGTGACCGTGCCTTCTGAATATCTCTACCAGATCGGTTATGTAGTATTCATGCTGGGCATTGTTGTTTTCAATTTCAGGCAGATACTTCCATAACAGTTCGTTATCAGCGCAGTAGATTCCGGCATTGATCTCCCTGACCTTCAGTTCCTCTTCATTGGCATCCTTCTTCTCTACGATCTTAAGAACGGTGCCTTCAGCATTTCTGATGATCCTACCGTAACTTGCAGCATCATCAGGTTCCGTTGTCAGAAGAACAAGTGGATACTCTTCAGCCATTTCCAGCATTCTGCGGTAGGTTTCCGGCTGGATCATCGGACAGTCACCGTTGATGATGAATGTCTTGCCGGTATTATTCTTCAGAGCCGTTGCCTGCATTGCGGCATGACCGCTGCCTAACTGTGGATTCTGAATGGCATATCTGACACTGTCGCCAAAGTAGGTCATTATCTCATCAGCGCCATGGCCAATTACGAATACGGTGTCATCAACACCGACCTTCTTCAGAGTATCGTAGATGTGTACCAGCATCGGCTTATCCAGTACTCTGTGCATTGTCTTGGCATGTGCCGTACGCATTCTTGTACCCTTGCCGGCTGCCATTACTATAGCTGAAATCATAAGCTCCTCCATGAAACTACTTCATAATTATACACCAATTTACCTATATAATATGGCACTTGGTGACGAAATCATACTTTTTTTGATAATGATGCATCATTTTTCTGACATTTTCATTTCCGTTAATGAGCATGAATACGGCTGAACCGCTCCCCGTCATCAGAACCTTGTCAAATCCGGCAGATCTGGCCTCATCAATGATCTCGCCGATTACCGGGACAAGACTTATTGCCGGTTTCTGCAGCGTATTGCCCATGACCTTTTCCAGGCCTTCCTGCTTCAGGTAACACTCCTCAACCTTATCCATGTCCGGATGCTCGCCCTCAGAACTGTCAGCCAGGGCAAAAGCCCTGCCCGTGCTTACTCCTTCAGATGGCTTGACAATAATGACGTCATATCTGTCATGTTCGCCAAGCAGTCTGATCTTCTCTCCTATGCCCTGAACTCTGGCCGGCTTCTGATGAACGCAGAACGGTACGTCAGCTCCCAGGCTTACTCCGATCTCTGCCAGCTGTTCATCTGTGAGATTCAGCTTTTCCAGCCTGTTGATCAGTCTCAGTACGGCTGCACAGTCAGCACTTCCCCCTGCCATGCCTGCCTGCTCTGGTATTCTCTTCATCAGCTTTACCCTGTAACAGGATTTCAGATCAAATCTCTTCTTCATCAGTTCAACAGCCCTGTACATAAGATTTCCCTCATTCCAGCCGAGAGAAGTATTTGACTCAAAGGACATCTCCTCAGCCTTATTCATGTAAACCGTATCGTAAAGACTGATCGGAACCATGATCATGTCCAGTTCGTGATAGCCGTCTGCTCTCTTGCCTATTATGTTCAGACTGATGTTTATCTTTGCATATGCCTTTTCAATCATCTTGTGACCTCATACAGTCTTACAAAGTCAGAAACGCTGAGATCCTCAACTCTGACCCTGTCACTTAACCCGATATTTCCAAATGTTTCAGCGTCAACGCCATATCCCTTCTGCTTAAGTACACTCAGTAACAGCTTCCGGCGGTTACTGAAGCAGTCTCTGATGAACTCAACGAGTGCCATGTCAACTCTGTCATTCTTCAGTTCAAATTTCAGTACGGCACTGTCAACACCGGGAACCGGGTAGAAACAGTGCTTCCCGACCCTGCAGACAGGTTCATAGTCACTGTACAGATCTGCCAGAACGTTTATGACATTATAATCCTTTCTGTCAGTCCTGTTGACGAATCTCATCGCCACTTCTTTCTGCATCATTACTATCACCTTTTCAACATCGTCTGAGCTGCAGAATACCTGATTCAGAATGTCGGTAGTTATGTAATATGGCAGATTGGAAACTACCGTACACTTTCTGCCATCGGATTCCTGTCTGATGACCTCACCAAGATCAACTTCCGTGATGTCCTGATTTCTGACATCAAGGTTCTCATCTTCTTTGAAGATTTCATTCAGTACCCTTACCAGATCACTGTCTATTTCATAAGCGATCACCCTGTGAGCCTTAACCAGTTTCTGAGTCAGGGCTCCTAATCCCGGTCCTATCTCCAGAACAAAACTGTCATCATCAACCTCGTCTACGATCTTTTTTACCGTTTCCTCATCAACGAGAAAATTCTGGCCATATTTCTTTTTGGCCTTCAGATCGTATTCATCAAGCAGTTTTCTGACAGTCGTAATGTTAGCTATGGTTTCCATTATTTCAGGATCTCCCTTATCTCTTCAGAAGTAACGCCAAGCATGTTGAGTCTCTTGAAGAGAGTCTTGTTGTTGCAGTGGCCGGTATGAAAGTGACGGCACACCTTTTCTCTTGATTCACTGTTGCCGATTATGCCCAGATCGCAGTACTGCTGCCAGCTGATGCTTTCACTTCTGCCGTCAAAGACAACACAGTTGTTCAGCGCATCGATTATGGCCTGGTCACGGGCATATTCCACGCCTACGTTTCGCTTGCCGATGGCGTCTTCCTTGTTTATGAAGGCATGTCTGGCCTGGGGAGCGATCTCCATGACGGCCTTGCGAATTACCTCTCCTGGATGATCGGGATCGGTAAGTACGACTACTCCCTGCCTATCTGCCGCTGCTTTTATCATTTCCATGGCATTCTCATCCAGAGACAGGCCATTGGTAATGACCACGTCACAGTCAAACAGCTTATGCAGCTTCGCTACGTCATGCTTGCCCTCAACTACGATCAGTTCCTTAATTCTCTTCACCAAAAAACCTCCCGTAGTTTTCCATTAGCTGTCTCTGCAGATCTTCAATATCAATGTTTCTTAATTCAGCAATGTATTCACCGACATATCTGACATATGCCGTCTCATTTGTCTTTCCCCTGAAAGGTACCGGCGTCATGTAGGGACAGTCAGTCTCCAGCATGAGCCTGTCCAGCGGTACGCTGGCCGCATTTTCCTTTGGTGTTCTGGCATTCTTGAAGGTCACCACACCGCCAAAGGCAATGTAATAGCCGAGCTTCAGGTATTCCTTCATCATTTCGTTTGATTCTCCGAAACAATGCATGAGCACCTTCGTGCGGGCATTTGCCTTAAGAATGTCGTATGTATCCTGGGCTGCGCTGCGGGAATGGATCAGAACCGGCTTATTTACTTCATTTGCCATTTCCAGCTGTCTGATGAACAGTTTCTTCTGCTCTTCCACATACGTCTTATCCCAATAGTAATCCAGACCTATTTCACCAATGGCAATTATCCTTTCATCGCGAATGATCCTTTCCATGTAAGCCATGTCTTCATCCGTGATCTTGTCAACGTCCTCCGGATGATAGCCGAAGGCAATGTCAATGTAAGGATACTTCTCCTTAAGTCTGAATGTCTCCTCAAGATCAGCTCTGTTCATGCAGATGAACATGTTTCTGTGAACATTAAAATCCCATGCCCTCTGCATGTATTCATCCAGGTTATCCCTGTATGTTTCATCATTCATGTGACAGTGCGTATCGATCCAGTAGGTTTTCATACCTAGATTTTCCCTTTTTTTGATATCCATGTCAAACAAATAAGGTGAAGTAAAACCTCCCGTGCTGAACTAGTCAAGTAAAAGTAGACAGTTCATAAAAAGCACCTAGAACCCCATTTCAGATTTGAACTGAAGTGGGGTTTTATAGTTGAGCGAATATGCTGGTCTATGATTGTTAAAGTAATGTATGTACTTTTCAATATCT
>JAFWGU010000036.1 GCA_017512285.1 Erysipelotrichaceae bacterium
GATCAAACTCTCCGTTTGATTTATTATAGCTCTTTGCTTAATTTCTCTTTTGTTATCCAGATATCCTATTTAGATATCTCTGAGTCTAAACTCAAATTTCTTGACGTGTGTTTCTGTTTGTTTCTCAAAGAACAATCCCGACCTCCGAAGAGGTTTTCGGCACTGCGTTTTTCCGCGCGTGCTTTAATAATATACCCCACTAAAGAACCAATGTCAACAGCTTTTATGAAAAAAATCGATAAAATTTTCACGAAATTTTTTTGGCCTGAAATCAACAGAAAACGTCCTCTTCGGACGTTATTTTCTTTTCTTCTTTTCCAGTATCTTTCCCTTGTATCCAAGCAACTTTCCTATCCTGATTCCTTCCGCTTCTGGAAGCATTTTCTTCAGATGATCAAACATCCGGTAGAACGATTCTTCTGGGGTTCTCTTATATACATTATTAATAAATGATCTTCCCAGATATGCTTCTGGTGTCGTATATCTTGCCAGACCCCAGCCATATGGCTTGCCGTTTTTGCCAGTCTCATATTCAAAGTCACAGGTTATGGCATACGTCTGCATCTGCAGTCTGGTCATTATCGCATCAAACCCGCTCTTGCCTTCCTTGCCCCAGTACCCTGTCCTCTGTCTGATCAGTTTGGATATTACCGACTTCTGCTTCAGTAATTCCTCATAGATATTCTGATCGGCCATCTCAACCTTCAGGCCATCATCAATTCGGGAATCAAAGTCATACCCGTCTCTGCGGAAATTGGCAAAATCGTTGAACCACTTTCTTGAAACGAATCCTGCCTTGCCGTTGAAGAACTTGCCATAAACGCAGTTCCCCATTCTGAGAACCTGTCCCTTCCACTCCCATGGCCCTTCCTCACTGGTGAACCACAGTTCAACAGGAGTATGTTCCTCTATGGAGAAGCCCTTTACGTCATTAACAAAGAATGGCAGAAAGCCCAGTTCCTGTACAAGTGCATGCAGATCTTCAGCGCTTCTTAATTCAACATTCTTCATCTCTCAGTTTCTCCAGATACTCATCAGCTTCCTCATGAGATTTCAGTACGATGATGTTTTTATCCCTGTACTTCTCAAGCAGTTTTTCCATGCGCGGCTTCTGATTATGTTCAAAGCTTTTCACGTATTCAATGAATTCCGGATCTTCCTCTTCTTCTACCCATGGCATGTCGCTTCTGGGCTTACCTATTCTTTCAGCTACGCCCTTAAGGCATTCTTCCACGCTCAGATCAAGAAAAAATACCGTGTCACATTCCCTGAGACGCATTTCAATCGTTCCCATGTACTGACCGTCAATGATCCAACTGTCATTTGCGAATATCTCGCTGATTTTATCAATCAGGTATTCACGGGGATTGGTCGTTCTGTCCGGATTGTGATAAATCAAATCCAGATGATAAAGCCTTATTCCCGTTATCTCAGACAGGCGACGGGAAAAAGTGCTCTTTCCGCTTCCGGGAGATCCTACCACTATTATCTTTTTCATCCTAACTAAACTTGGTCCTGAATATTAATATGATTATTACCGATATTACCGTCATCAGAAACGGTATCAAAAACTTTCTGCTCATATTTGAATCCTCTAGATTGAATTGTATCACACTTTCCTGATGGCATCCATTATTGATATTCGGCCGGCACGCCAGGCCGGATACAGCCCACAGACAAATCCAGCCAGTGAAAGCCTGAATAACAGCCGTAAGTTCTCCATGTAATCCACACATATATCCATTATACCCGCTGAAGTGATCAGCCTGCAGATCAGCGTAACCAGAATCAGCCCAATTACCAGACCTATGTTGAATACTGTAAAGCTTTCCAAGGCAAATTCGCAGTATATGTCAAGCGCAGATGCTCCCATGACTTTCTTTATTCCTATTTCATATGACCTCTCCTTGATGCCTGCCAGCATGCTGTTGATCATGCCGGTCAGTGAAACAGCCAGGGATACGCTGGCAATGAACAGCAGGACCTTTCTGACCAGGTCACTCATCTGTCCCGTCGTCTTCAGCAACGAACTCTGATTTATCAGCATGTACCCGTTCTCCCCGAATGCATCTTCAAGATATGGTTCGGCATAGCGCCCATCTACATAGTAATAACTGTGATTTCTCACCCCCGTGCTGAGATCATACCCTACTGGGATAAAGACGCTTTTATCATAATCAATGAAAAGATTGTTCTCTGACCTGTTCAGCACTCCTATGATCCTGAATTCAACACCGTTTATTTCAACGGTATCCTTTCGGTCATTCTTCTCATATGCCTCAGAACCAACCACCGCAACATTATCATTATTCCGCAGATCAGTTTCATTGAGAAACCTTCCCTTCAGTAATCCCGGCTCAAACAGTTCATACAGTTTATCATTACAGCTGACCACGCTGAGCTCTTCATACCGAAAGGAATAATAAGGAGTTGCCTTCGTGATGTCAAATTCACTGCAGAAGTCCTCAAACCAGTAATCGTTTACTTCTCCATACACCTGCAGCATCGTCACATCCAGCCCCAGAGAACCTATTTCATCACTTATTCCATGAGCAAGGCTGTCGGAAAGAACGCTGACGATCAGCACGAGAAAGACAGCCATGGCATTGGCAACGACGTTGAGATAATGCTGCTTACGGTGAAAGAGCAGTTCCCTAACTAACCACATGACCGTTCTCCAGCGTAATGATCCTGTCTGCCATCATGGCGATGTCTTCATCATGAGTTACCAGTACGACAGTCATGCCGTACTCCTTCATACCCTTTAACAGTTTCACGATGTTATACGCATTCTCCCTGTCCAGAGCCCCGGTAGGCTCATCTGCCAGGACTACTCTGACCTCACCTACAAGTGTCCTGGCCAATGCTGCTCTCTGTTTCTGACCGCCGGAAAGCTGATGTGGACAGAACCGGCCGTATCCCCTTAATCCTACCTGCCCAAGTACGGCATCGATTTCCTTATTATTCATTCTTCTCTTCTGATAATGCAGGGGCAGACGGATGTTCTCATAGACGTTCAGATAAGGCAGCAGATGAAATTCCTGAAAGATCATGCTGACCTCATGGCGGTAGAAATCCGTCATCTGCCGTTCATCATAGTCATTTACCAGCCTGCCGTCATACAGATACAGTCCGCTGTCCGGCCGGTCGTAGCCGGCAATTATGTTGAGCAGGGTCGTCTTGCCGCATCCGGAGTGTCCGGTAATTGCCGTCAAGGAACCGTCAGGGATCTCCAGGGATATACCGTCAAGAGCCTTAACGTCCTGATTCTTCAGATGATAGGTCCTGCAGATGTCAACAAGCTTAATCATTCTGTAATATCTCCATGACTGCATCAGAGAGAATGCATACCTGCATCCCCTCCAGATTCATGTCGTCCAGATAGGCCTTTCCGTCTTCATAGGCAAGAACAGCGGCCTTGATCAGACAGTCTTCTTCATCAACGTTACCATCAAGCCATCTGGAATTCAGGAGATAGGTTCCATCTCTTTTCTGAAAAATGGCTCTTTCGTCAACAGCCAGCAAGTCTGAGGTTTCCTTTAAAAGCATGGTCACGTTTCCCTGCTGGTTTAGCTTCAGCCCCTGCAGATCGTCAAGTCTGAAGTCTGCCTCATAGTAAACCCCTCCATCCTTCATGATGCCGTAGTCATTTCTTTTAAAGAGTGTTCCCAGATGTTCCTTGCCCTCTGAGACAAACAGGGCTTCGCACTCATTACCGATAAGATCAAACTGTCTTCCCTTCAGCATCACCTTGAGATAATAGTCCAGGTCGCTGATGATGACACGATCAGCTGTCAGTTCCTCCAGAAAGCCGTCAATTTCGCTGACATAATCCTTCTCTTTGTCATCATTGTCTTTATATTTGAATATGGCTTCGTCCTTGCTGACGCGTTCGCCTTCTCTTTTGTTGACAGCTATGATCCTGCCTTCAAAGAAATATTCGTGTCTGTTTGAAACAATCGTTCCCTGAGTACGGTATTTCCAGCGCAGAGATGCCGGCATGACCGTAACTGTCTCCGTTTCATTCATGAGTATCTGACTGCCTAATCCACGTAACACGATTCCAGCCGCCATGATGATCACCATTGCCGCTACAGCGATAAGCCACCACTTCTTCTTCACGTAAAAAGCCCTCCACCATACTATAGTGAAGGGCTTTGATGTTACCTGTTGTTTAATAAGGTTTCTGGTTGAAGTTACCGATGACCTTTTCCGAATCCATTACATTTACAAAGGCCTTGGGGTCAACGCTCATGATCAGATTGATGAATGACTGTTCCTCATACTTGCCTACTACCGTATACAGTACATTCTTTTCCTGATGGCTGTAACCGCCAATACCGGTAAACTGCGTTACGGAGTGATTGTACTTCTCAAATACCGCATTGGCAATTTCCTTTGGCTTTTCGGTAATTATGACGAAGCATGAACGCTTGTAACGGCTGTCATAAATGTCCAGAACCTGTGTCTGTACGTACTGGAAAATGATCGAATACAGCGCGATCTCCCAGCCGAACATGATGCCTGAAATGATGAGCATGGCGCTGTTGAAGGCCAGGATCGTATTCCACATTGACTTCTGCTTCTTTTTGGCGTAGTAGATGGCAATGAAGTCAGTGCCGCCACCGCAGGCATCAGCCAGTAACACAAGGGTTCCGGATATGCCGCCTAAGATGCCTCCGAATACGCAGATCAGCAGTATGTCATCCGTAACGTAGATGGTTGGGATAAGCTGTACAAATAAGCTCGTAACAAGGACATCTACCAGTGATACGATTGTAAACTTCTGTCCGATGCTCTTATATACCAGCAATGTACACGGTATGTTGAACAGAATGTAAAGAGTACTGTAATTCAGTTCAACATTGAACGTTGCCTTGGCTATTCTGACGATCAGCAGTGAAAGCCCGGAGAAACCTCCCGGAACCAGCTGACCTGCCGCAACGAAAGAATTCAGGTTAACGGCAGCTACCAGACCAGACAGTATGGCAAGTAATATGCGAATGATAAATCTGCGATCAATGCTCTTCATATTCAACAACCTCTGTAAGTCCATCTAATTCTACATTATCTATTTTTCTGAACTGATTTACAATCTTTTTCGCAGTTGTATCAATAGATTGTATGTCCTCGGAAGTCTTTTCGAAATCCTTTGTGATGCTGGACCATCTGGCGGTGAATCTTTCAAACTCATTAGACAGCTTCTGCAGTTCCTGCTGCATCTGCACGACCTTCTCATTTTTGGACTGGCCAAGATATATTGCCTTTATGGCTGTGATGTAAGCCATCAGGGTAGTCGGTGATACGATGAATACCTTACAGCGGTAGGAATAGTCAATGACGTCAGGATATCTGCCGTATATTTCCGCAAATACGGCTTCCGCCGGAACGAACATGTAGGCAAACTCACTTGTCTCACCGGTATTCAGATACTTTGTCGCAATGTCCTTGATGTGCTTGACGCAGTCGCTCTTGAACTGCTTGCGGGCACTCTCCTGCTGCTGTTTGGTCAGATTCTGGTTATACATCCTGTTGTAATTCTCCAGAGGGAACTTGGAATCTATCGGAATCAGACCGATCGGCTCGGGTCCGACGATTGCTGCGTCAACGATGTTGCCATTGGACAGCTTATGCTGCTTAAGGTATCTTTCATCATTTACGCCAAAGCTGTTCTCCAGAATGGAGTACAGTTCTACTTCGCCGAAGATACCTCTGGATTTCTTGTCTACCAGAACATTCTGCAGTGAGGTTATTTCCTCTGACAGTGAGTTCAGTGACTGCTGAGTTTCATGCAAAGCTGCCATTTTGACCATTACATCGGTAAAGGCCTGATTGGTCTTTTCCATGCTGTTGCGCAGACTCTCGTTTACCTGGTTTTCCATGCTGGCCATTCTGACGGCGGTATATTCGTTGTAATTGCTGATGTCTGACTTGATGACATTGGTAATGTCCATCTGGAAGTCGTTCATTTCCCTGGTCATATCCAGGTGCAGATCATGCATCTGATCACTTACGGCCTGTAACATCCTGTTGCGGCTGTTACTTACGATCAGTGCCACAATTAAAATTACTGACAGAAACAGTAATCCGATTATTAGTAACAATGTCTGATTGTCTATCTGCATTATTTCATCTCCACAGCAGTAATTATAGCACAAAAAAACACTATGATTTCATAGTGTTACTCGCAGCCTGAACAGCCGTTGCAGCAGGATCTTTCTGCCGGTTTTTCGTACTTCAGAGTATCGATGATGAGACATTCGATCTCAACGTTGGCACCCTTCGGCAAGGCTCCTACCTGAACGCAGCTTCTTGCCGGATACGGTTCTTCGAAGTACTCGGCATAGACCTTGTTGAATTCAGCAAAATCGTTCATGTCGGTCAGGAATACCGTTGTCTTGACGATGTGTCTGGTCTCCAGGCCTCTTGACTCAAGAATGGTCAGGATGTTCTGCATGACCTGATGAGTCTGAGCTCCGATCGAACCGCCAACCAGTTCATTGGTTGCCGGATCTACCGGGATCTGGCCTGACATGTAGACAAAGTCTCCCAGCTGGACTGCCGGTGAATAAGGGCCAATAGCCTTTGGAGCGTTTTCTGGCTTGATTGCCTTTACAAACATTTATTTTTCCTCCAGTCTTTCAAACTTGTTAATGCTGTAATAATCTGCTTCCTCACGCAGATGTCTGGCAGTGACGCTTATTGAAAGCGCATGAAAAACAAGCAGGATCATGGCAATCATGATCACTACGATCGCAAATACAGACATTATGTCATTCATGCTTTCCAACATTTAATACTACCTCACTGATATTACTAAAATACTCCCATTAGCCGACATCTGCAAGTATCTTGCCTTAATCAGCTGTTTTCATCCCATTCATTGTCCTCCAGGAACCTTGCTCCCTTCTGGACTTCATCCGTTGAAAGATGAGGATAATCCAACTGCCTCAACACCTCATAAACCATGATGGCAACGCAGTTGGAAAGGTTCAGGCTTCTGGCATCCGGCATCATCGGGATCCTGACGCAGTTATCAAGATGATCCTTCAGAATATGCTTCGGTATGCCCGTTGATTCTTTGCCGAAAACCAGATATATGTCTCCCTTGCATTCTGTGTAATCAAACCTGTCCTGTGACTTATGACCGTATCTGGTCAGAAAGTACATGTTTTCCGGCTTTTCACTCTCCAGAAAATCCTGCCAGTTCAGATGTTCCCTGATGCTGGCCTTGTCTATGTAATCCATGCCTGCCCTCTGCAGATGCTTCTCATTGAAGACAAACCCGTATGGCTTGATCAGATGCAGCATGCTGCCGGTGGCCATGGCCGTTCTGATGATGTTACCCGTATTCTGCGGTATCTCCGGTTCATATAATACGATGTGGATCATGCCCTGTTCCTCAGCTTTCTGTTTTCCGTAATGATGAAGAAGGCGCATAAGCCCAGCATCACCGCAACGATGAGTATGGCGCAGTTGCGGAAGAATTCCTCCGGCAGGATCATGATTATCTCATCCGTCCTGTAGTCGAAGATCCAGTTGGTCTTCCCCGGGAAGAATATGTGGTGGAAGGTCACGAAGGCCTTGTCAAAGTCGATGGCGCACACACTGGCAAGCAGCACTCCTCCAGCCAGCAAGCTTACCGCTCCCTTATACTGGGGAGTATGCAGCTTATAATCTGCCCTGATGCCCTTGTTTCCCAGCACCTTGAAGAGAACAAGCAGTGCTGAGCTTACAGCCAGTACGATGAAGTCCAGTCTGAACAGCTTTGCGACATCCTCAAAATGACTCTTTCCATCTTCGGAGTACTTCAGCTTTCCGGTTCCAAACGGTTTGCCGAAAACGCAGAAATCCATCATCTCATCATAGGACTCCCTGATTTCCTCCTTACTGAAGCCGGAATATTCTTCCAGATGCATCGGCTCGATGTGGGCATAGTAAAACGGTCTTACCAATAACGGTACGGCTATCGCAAACGAAAGAATAAAGGCCATCCAATTGACGGTCTGAAGCCAGTTCAGTATTATCCCCTTTTTCATCATTCTTCCTCTTCAGGATGGTTTCTGAGATATTCCAGCAAGGCTCTGGTAGCCTTGCCGCGGTGAGACACTGAATTCTTTACTTCAGGCTCAAGTTCTGCGCTTGTCTTGCCAAACTGCGGAACCAGGAATATCGGATCATAACCGAAGCCGTTGTCTCCTCTTAATTCCATAGCTATCTCGCCTTCCATTATTCCCTCAAATACGTGTTCCACTCCCTTGTGATCGATCAGAGCTATGGCACAGGTAAACCAGGCATAACGGTCATCCTTGTCCTGAAGTCTGGAAATGAGGGCCCTGTTCTTATAACCGTAGTCATGCGGTTCCAGGTAACGTGCTGAATAGATACCCGGTTCCCCGTTCAGTGCTCTGATGGACAGACCTGAATCATCGGCTATGGTCATCATCTTTACCTTGTCATGAACGCTTCTGGCCTTGATCAGGGCGTTTTCAGCGAACGTGGTTCCTGTCTCTTCAGGATCGACGTGTTCGATCTCACTTAAATCATGGACGCTGTAGCCTAACGGCTCCAGCATTTCCCTGTATTCTCTTGTCTTATTCTTATTGCCTGTGGCAATCATTATTTCCTTCATACTGCTCACTCCATTGGATACTTAAGTGCAAGCCAGGCAGCAGTACGGTCTACCGCATCTGCCAGTTTGAACAGCTTGCATGTTGCATGGCCAACCGTTCCCTCGGCAACCATGCCTCTTTCTTCCATGTCCTTTCCTATTTCAACAAACTCATCTGAATCGAGAGTAATGTCCAGATACTTTACCCACTTTCTGTAGCCGTTCTCTTCTATTGCCCCGCCCTGCAGATTTACCTTGCGGGCATTGGAACGGTATTCACCCAGATGCATGCCGGTGCAGTTATCGTAACCTACGCCTAATAAAAGAACGTATGTTGGCAGGTTATACATTTCAGCAAGCGGTGACTGCTCTCCCAGAGGAAAATCCAGTGACTGTTTCTGAGCGATCAGCTTGCCATACTTGCCATATGTCACAAAGGCACAGCTTGGATGATAGGAACGGTAGGAACCAGGTCTTCTGTTGAGATTCTCGGCGATCCGACCCATGTGGGTTATGTCTGATTCGTCAGGCTTGAAGGCCGGTGTTGATTCTCTGATCTTGGCCCATAGCTGCCTTTCAGCCGGCGGATTGACCCAGAATGACGGTTCGGTATTCTCTGAACTCTGAATCGGCATTACCAGGGTCCCGTTGAAGCCGACTGCTTCCAGCAGGGCATCAACGACACTTTGAGCACCGCCTACGACGTATCCCAGAGAACTGAGTGAACTGTGTACCTCAAGTACCATTCCCTCTCTTACGCCAAGTTTTCTCAGATCTTCAATGATATCATTACGTGATATGACTTCAGTAAGTGTTTCCTTAGTAGATGAACTCATGTTTCTGTAACCACCTCACTAAATCGTCGTACTCAATTACTCCTTCTTCAAGATCAACTGCCTTGCCATCCTTCACTATGTAGGTTGAAGGCGTCAGATCAAGCTTGTACAGATAGTTGTAGATGATGTCCTTTACGGTATCTGACTCATAGTCATCAGCCGGCATGTAATAAAACGTTACATCATATCTGTCAACGAACTCCCTGACTATCGGCTCAAATCTGGCGCAGGAATCGCAGTCCTTGGTACCAGCAAACACGATGAAAGTTTCACCGTCATCAAACATCTTGCGGATGTCTTCCGGCTGTCTGGTTACTATCTTTCCCTTCTTGCCCCTGTAATCGCGGCTGTCAGCTGCACACCCTGTAACCAACAGCACCATTACCGCAAGAATTGCCAGCATCAGTTTTCTCATCATGTACCTCGCTAGATGGCCAGTACGGTCACCTTGGCATTCTTAAGCATGTCATCATGGAATGTCTTCAATAGTTTTTCGCTCATCAACGGGTTTACCGTCTCATTGCTCATCAGTGTCACATAGCTGGCTGCCATGGCATTGAACAGGGAATCCAGGAAAGTTCTGTTCTTGTGCTGACCGTATATGAACCCGGCCATGAAGCTGTCCCCGGCACCCGTCGTATTGACGATGTCCATCGGAATGTTGGCCACGTGATAGGCTTCATTGCCGTTACTGGCAATTACCCCGTCTTTGCCAAGTGATATCACTATGTTCTTAACTCCCCTGTCCAGGAAAAAACACAGATTGTTAACGTAACCGTCAATGCTGGAGCACGGTAAATTCGACAGTTTCTCCGCTTCCAGCTGATTTGGTTTCAGGAAATACAGTTTGTCCAGGAACGGCAGAACCTTGACGGCCTTGGTCGTTGAGATCGGATCAGCAAAGATCCTGCATGGACAGTTCTGTACGAGTATCTGTATCTGATTAGTTGTCAGATTAGTATCTATAACCACAAAGTCATCTTCATCAGCTTCGGAGAGAACTCTGGAGACCTTTTCAACATCCAGATGAGACAGTATCTCCATGTCGGCAATGGCCACGTTCATGTCGCCGTCAGGCTGTACGATCGCCAGATACAGAGACGTAGAATAATCCCTGAAGAACTGACAGTGGGTAAGCTTCATTCCTGCGTCATGGCAGTGCTGACGCACCTGCTTACCGAAGTGATCCTCGGAAATGGCCGTGATGAATTCAACCTGACAGCCAAGTTTGGCCAGGTTACAGGCAATGTTATGAGCTACGCCGCCAAAGGTATAGCTGACATGACCCGGATTGGAGTCAGCAGGTATTATCGGGGCAAAGCTGCGGGCCAGAATGTCAACGTTGGCACCGCCAATCACATATATCTTTCTCATGCTCATTTCCTCACTAACAGGGCATCAAATTCCTTGCGCAGATTGTATTCAAGTCTGGCGACTTCCTTTTCCGTCATCTTTCTCTCCCGTGCCGGGTGAGTATTGACCGTACCTTCATGTACGTCAATTATCTTTCCCTGCTGAACGTAGAATATCGATGGCGCCCATAGTACAGGCTTGCCATCCTCTTCCGTTACGTATTCACTTGCCAGTTCCAAGAGCTTATCAAGGCCTTCCTGATCCTTAACGGTTTCATCGCTGAGAGAATTCAGATAGTATATCTTCATTTCCTTCTCCACACTGATTTTGTCCAGTACCGGCAGTAATTCCTCACACCATGGACAGCCCAGATGAGCCAGAAAGACGATGAATGTCTTCTTCTGATCCATCAGATCAAACATGGTATCAAGATTGATGTAGTAAAAGTTCTCGGTTTCATAACCGTAACCGGACATGTCACAGACATGCCCTTCAGGCTGATCATATTCAACAGTCTTATCGCACCCCGTCAGAATTATCATCAGGGCGCACACTAAAAACAGAAATGTCTTTTTCATATATTTATATTAGCACAAAGAGGTTGTTTGGTTAATTGTTGTTGACATATCACCTGTCCGTAAACTATAATCTAAATTGTAGTTAGCATATGCTAACTACAATGATAAACATTTTGTCATCATTCTTTCCTTGTAAGCTTTTGTTCAGCATTAGCATTTAAAATCCCGCACTGGCATGCGGGATTTTATCTTTTATCTGCTCTTTTCTGCTTATTTCAGCTGCAGTTTTTTCTTCTTGCCGTCGATCTTATATTCGATGTGCGGCGTCTTATCGTAAACCATTTCAATGTCCGTGGCCTTTTCTCTTAATTCAATGGCATCCTTGAATTCCCTGATCTGTTCCTCACTGTAGTTTGCCGGATTATCAGAGGTCAGAAGGATTCCATCCATCAGAGCATCAATGGCGTACAGATACTGCTTTTCCTCCTTTGACAGTACGATGTTATCGTCACGCAGGAAGAATACGTCCGGGTCATTGATCCAGGCCCTGTTATTCAGCTGACGGCGGTAAATGGTATTGTCAATGGAGTGACTTGTGGAAACTCTTTCCCTGTGAGCATACTGCATGATCCTCTTATCATCCCAGTCCAGGGAAACATCACAGCCGATGCGGCAGTAGTCAACCAGTCCGAAGGCCGGCATCATCGGAACACCGCACCCTAATATCAGCTTATCCTTACAGACTTCTCTTAAGAGTTTCATCGCATCGATCATCTTGCCTGCACGGCTTCTCGTCTTGCTTGGGAACGGCGCCGCAGCGTACAGGAAGTCCAGTTTTACCAGGTCAAATCCCCACTCATCAAATACTCTCTTAAACACCTTGCGGATATGCTTTATTACTGCCGGATTATCCAGATCCAGGGAGTAGAATCCACCCCAGTTGGAACCGTTCAACCAGTTTTTGCCGTTTACCTTTAAGAGCCAGTCCTGGTGCTTCTGATATATTTCTGACTTCTTGGTACAGACGAATGGAGCCAGCCAGATGCCGGCCAGATATCCCTCTGCATGAATGCGGTCGCATACTGCCTTCATGCCGTTAGGGAACTTGACCTTGTCAGGTTCAAGCCAGTCACCGACTGTCGGTTCCCAGCCATCATCGACCTGGAACAGGTTACCCTTGATGAGCACCTTCTTACAGCCCTCAAGATCTTCCAGAATGCTGTTTTCACTGATGTCTTCATAGCGGTTGTACCAGCTTGAGTAACCTACAAGTCTCTTGGCCTTAGGCGGCTCAATGCCCAGTTCCTTAAACCAGCCGTCAAATACTTCCTTCTCACTGCCTTCGTGATAGTAAAGATCAAAGGCGTGGAAACAGCCATTCTGTTTCAGTCCCTCGCAGTCGCGGGTAATGGTCAGCTTATTGGTCTTGCAGCTGTAACGGAAGATCGTGTAGCCCGGATCCTCATCCAGGGAGGCAAATAGTCTGAACTTATTGCCATTGCGGAAATAGCAGTATGAGAAGCCATGGAAGATTCCCTTCCTGCGCTCATACTTTACAAAGTGATAGTCAGCGTATCTGTCCAGGGCAAATCTCCTGATCAGTACCTTAGGTAATCTTGCAGGATAGATGGCATCCTGATCAGTATACTCAGGTGACCAGCTCCAGGACTGATAACCGTTGAAGAATACCTTCTCACTCATCGGTACTTCCAGTTCGGCCACGGCCCTGGTTATGGTTTCATTATCCAGGTCAACCGTTATGTGATTGACTCTTTCCAGTTCTGCTTCTCCTCTTTTATTGTTTACTACCCATTTGATCTTCATGTTTCTATTCCTTTACCGTAAATTCAATTACTACGTCTTCCAGTCCGCTGGCAGATGCCGTAAGCTTACCTGCACCGCTTCTGCCAACCGTTCTGATGTATGTACCAGTCATGCCACCTTCAGCCGTTGCGCATTCAGGTCCGACAACTTCAATGTCACCTTCTGCCGCAAACCTTACCGGCAGCTGAGCATACGGTGCGATGTTGTCATATTCATCGAGCACTCTTACTCTTACGGCCGCCATGTCATACATGTCGCCTTCATGCAGTTCCGTTGCGCTCTGTCTGACTTCAAGATGAAGCCTGCTGCTGGGGCATAATGTCCTTGAAACGGCAACTTCACCGTTCTTTATGCCGTCAAATCTCCATACCGTGGCTTCCCCGCCCCAGTTACCGACATATTTGCCGAACAGGACGACACCGTCCTCATATTTCAGCTTGTACTTCATCATGGCATAGCCCATCTTGGCCTTATCTTTCAGAGGCATGTCATTGATGCCGTTTTTGGCTGCTGACAACAGGCAGTCATGCAGCAGTTTTTCCTTATCTCCGGTGAAGCCCTCATTGGTCTCAAGAAGCTTGCCGATCGTATCATCTATCAGCAACGGTCCGTGCTTGAGAGCCTTGAACTCTGATTCCTTGAATTCCTTTACGAATACGTCATTCTTATAAAGCTTTACGCTGTCAGCGTTGGTAAACACATAGAAACTGCCGACGTTGCCGCCAGGATAGTCACCGATGTCCATTGAAGTTCCGACTTCCAGAACACTGTCCTTATCTCCCTGCATTGCATAGACCGCACTGGCCAGTTTCGGGTTTCTGAACATGTCCATTACACCGTGGTAACATACTCTGTCACCGCTGCCGAAATCCTTGTGCGTTGCATAGTCAAACATGCACCACTGGAATACACCGGCATGTTCCCCGCTGCCTAAGGCTGCGTTCATTACTCTGGCATGTCTTAAGGCATGTTCCTGTCTCAATGACCACTTGTCAAATGACTTGGTCGGGAACATGTGACCGTTTGCCTCGGAAATCAGGAATGACTTCTTGACGTCAGGAGTGATGTCCTTCTTCTTTCTGGCACCCGGATTATTGCCGGTATGAGAGAAATCGTTATAGGCATATACGTCTTCCAGCAGATGGCTCTTCTCGATGTATCTGACTCCTGAAGTAGGTCTGGTCGGATCCAGTTCATGAGCTATCTTGTTGGTTGCGGTATAGAATTCATCGTCATCCTGACTTTCATTTATTCTTACGCCCCATAATACGATTGACGGGTGGTTGCGGTACTGCAGGATCATTTCCCTTACATGCTGGCAGGCAACTTTCTTCCATTCCAGATCGCCGATATGCTGCCAGCCGGGGATCTCCGTGAATACCAGAAGTCCCTTTTCATCACAGGCATCAATGAAGGCTTGTGACTGCGGGTAGTGAGATGTTCTGACAGCGTTGCAGCAGAGTTCTTCCTTTAAGATCCTGGCATCTTCAACCTGCAGTGAATCACTTACGGCATAGCCGACATAAGGATAGTTCTGATGTCTGTCCAGTCCTCTCATGACCATTCTTAAGCCGTTGAGATAGAAGCCGTCTGTTCTGAATTCTGCCAGTCTGAAACCGAATCTGGCCGTTTTCACTGAACCGTTGGCCAGGCTGACTTCACATATGTATAGGTTGGGATTATCACAGTTCCACAGCTTTGGATCCGGAACTCTTAAGGTAATGTCATTCTTATCCGTGATCTTTTCACCGACTACTGTGCCGTCAAGCTCCTTTACTCTGATCGTCTTTTCCAGATTTTCATCACCGTCAATTGTGGTAATGACGTGAACGGTATCCAGTGACGGTGTTGAAACGAAGATGTCGGAAATGAAATCCTTCTCCTCAATGTCCAGCCATACCGGTCTGTAGATGCCGCCATAGGTCAGATAGTCAATTACAAAGCCGAATGGCGGAACGGTTGGATTCTCCGTGCTGTCCAGTTTTACAGCAACTTCGCACTTCTCACCGGCGATGACATGATTGGTGATCTCTACGCGGAATGCCGTGTAGCCTCCCTTATGGGTCATCAGCTCAATGCCGTTGACATAAACCGTCGCAATGTGTGCTGCCCCGTCAAACTGCAAAAAGATCCTCTTGCCGTCTGCCTTCTTGGGAATGGAAATCTTACGGCGGTAGCCGCTGATCATCTGATAATCCCTTTCATTGATGTAGTGCAGAGGCAGCTCTTTTACGGTATGCGGTATGCGTACCTTTTCATTACTTCCGTCACGCCATCTCAGAAAGTCCTCATTCCACTCCGTGGTGAATTCCCAGTTATTGTTCAAAGCTATCATGAATCATCTCTCCTTAATTCCATTGATAATTATCTCTGCCATACTGTCCAGTGCTTCAGTATAGTTAATGTCATTGCTCTCCAGTATCCCGTCATTGATGAAAGATCTGATCGATGAGGATACCATTGTCTTCAGTACCGGAATGCTGACTTTCTTCAGTATTCCCTGTTTCTGCCCCTGTTCGATTAATTCTATTACCGGATCCCATCCCGTCTCCAGGTATTGCCTTACCCTCTTATAGACGGCAGGATACTTTTCCTCCAGATGTTCCAGCTTGCGGAAGTCGATGTTGAGATATTCATCAGGCAAAGCTACCAGCATCTTCTTCAGCTTGTCCTCATAGGGCATTTCCTCAGCGATTATCTGTTTCTTCTTGTTCTGAATGGACGCAAAAACCTGATCTGCCATGGTCATTAACAGATCCTCCTTGCATTTGAAGTAAACGTAGATCGTCTTCTTGCTGATGTGCAGCTGTTCACTTATTTCATCCAGGGTAAATCTTAATCCCTTCTGATTGAAAAGCTCAGTTGCCTTATCAATTATCTGCTGGTTTAGTTCCATCGTTCCTCCGGAAACTGAAACGCCTCTCTTCAGTTTCCATACTAACACGAAAGCCTAATAAACTCAATAGAAAGCCCGCATCTGCGGGCTGATTGTTATTATCTGGTGTATGCTTCGTCGAACGTGACGCTGATTTCTGTACCTCCATTTATGCAGCTGTTCAAAGTGATGTCAGCTTCGTGTATTTCGGCAATGTGCTTGACTATTGCCAGTCCAAGTCCGGTTCCGCCCGTTGCTCTTGAACGGCTTCTTTCAACTCTGTAGAAACGTTCAAACACTCTGCTTTGATCCTCCTGCGGTATGCCTATTCCGTTGTCTCTTACAGACAGGATGCATTTCCCGTCTTTTCTGCTTACCGCTACCTTGACCCAGCCATCATCCCTGTTGTAGTTAATGGCATTCTGAATGAGATTTTCTGCCATCTGCGTGATCAGTTCACTTACGCCCATGACCGTTGCCGGCTCACTGTCGTACTCAAGGTCTATGCCCTTCTTCTCGGCATTCAGCTTCATCATTGTCACGCACTCACCAACGACCTCATCAAGTCTCATCATTTCCAGGTTTCTTTCTCCCGAATGATCCAGTTCCGATAACATTATCGTATCATCAATCAACGAGCGCAGTCTTCCGGCACTCTTTATTATCTCCCTGGAGAAGTGCTTGTGTCTGTCAGATGTGTCCGGATCTGATTCCATCAGTTCAGCATATCCGGCTATAGCCGTAAGCGGTGTCTTCAGTTCATGAGATACATTGGCACTGAATTCCTCACGAATGTTAGCCGTCTTCAGTATTTCGTTGTACTGTTTCTTGATCTTGTCTGAAAAAGGCTTTAATTCGTCGTAAACCGGGTCAATGTCAGCACTATCAATACTGTCAACCATCTCCTCAACAGGCTTCAGCATCTGGTCTGTCATCCTCTGTGACAGCAATATGCAGATAATAATGATAACCAAAATGGCTATGAATATTGCCGGGATGGATGCCGAAAAGACACTGACCAGATTTCTTGCATTGCTGCCGACACGAAGTACCGTCTGATTATCCAATAGTTCAGCATAATAGTGAGTATTCATGTTCATTGTTTCCGACTCACGGATGCTTTCCCCAACGCCAGTCTCAAATGCCTCTGCTATTTCTTCACGATTCAGGTGATTATCCAGCAGTTCGGCATCAGTATCGTTATCGTAAAGTACCTTTCCATCCGACCTTACCCAGGTTATGCGGAAATCGTCATTATCCGTCTTTATGTTGGCGATTCCGGTAGTACTGTCTGCATCGTCAAAGAAGCCTGTTCCCTTCAGTAGTTCAAGATTGATCTTCAGGTCCTCCCTGACTCTGCTCTGAAACAGGTTATAGTAAACAAACGTGATGCTCAATGTTGATAACAATACTGATAACAGGCATATGATTATCAGATTGGAGTACATTCGCCTTCTCATAATGGTCTTATTACGTAACCTACATTTCTGATCGTAATGATGTGTTTCCCCCACTCATCCAGCTTCTGCCGCAGTGTACTGATGTGCATGTCAACAGTGCGGGATTCACCTTCATAGTCAAATCCCCATATGTGTTCAAGAATGGCGCTGCGGGACAATACCCTTCCTCTGTTGCTCATCAGTAAGTTGAGAAGATCAAACTCCTTGTTTGTAAGAATGACTTCTTCTCCATCAACGGTGACCTTATGTTCCTTCAGGTCGATCACCAGACCCTCAAACCCCATGACGTCTGATGTTCTGACTGTTCTTCTCAACAGGCTCTTGACCCTGGAAGTCAGTTCCAGAACCGAAAACGGTTTGGTTATGTAATCGTCAGCTCCATGATCCAGTCCCTTGACGATGTCAATTTCTCTGGTCTTTGCGGTAACGATTATTACCGGTATGTCTTCATACTGGGGACTTCTGCGCAGTTCTTCAACAAACTGCAGCCCGTCACCGTCAGGCAACATGATGTCCACCAGAAGCAGGTCCGGAACCGTTTTCTTCATCTGTTCCGCACACTGTTCGATACTGCCGAAGGAAACAGTCTGGAAACCCGCGTTTTCCAGAGTATACTCTTCTATTTCCCTGATGTTTTCATCATCTTCTATGATATATATTAAGTTCATTATTTCCTCGTATGCCGTGAATTTTAACAGTTCTTTATGATCACAGTCTTGATCTCATCCGCAACCAATTCACAAGAATCATAACAATCTTCGAGGGAAGTGTAAATATTAGTCCAGGCTGAAATTGTCTTTATTCCCTCTTCTTCTACGTATAATCTGTGGGTTGCGTCAATATACAGTTTGTCTCCCTCTTCTTCTATGTCATTGACAGTCATGACCAGATCAAGCAACTTTTCATTTGATTTGAAGTTCCTTAATTCTCCGGTAAGCTTTCCAAGTTCATTGCAGATCTTGCATATCCTCTGGGTTATTATCTGAACATCATCTCTCATTTCCCTGATGTTATACATGTATATTCTCAGCAAAACGTCATCAATGCTGTCACATACCGAATCGTAGAGATCAGCCAGCATCATGATATCTTCCCTGTCAATCGGCGGCAGGAAATCCCTGACCAGTTCAGTTACCATCTGATTTTTCAGAAAATCTGCATTGTGTTCAAGCGAGTGCATTTCCTGAATGTACTGATCCAGCCTGCTCACATCATAGTTTTCCACTATCCTGTTCAGCAGTTCTGCCTGCTTTTCCGCAATGCCGGCTACTGTTATAAAATGTTCAAAATAATCTATCTTCTCTTTTTTCATTCCAAATCAACCTCCACTACATGAATAACAGAAACAGCTTCGTCATCACAAAGCCAACCAGCCCACAGCCCGGGAATGTCAGTAACCACGCCATGGCCATTTCCTTGACCACGTTCCAGTTGACCCGTTTTATGCCCTTGCTGGCGCCAACGCCCATGATCGCGCTGGTCTTGACATGAGTCGTGGAAACCGGAAGACCGGTCAGTGTAGAGATCAGTATGCAGAGTGCTGAAACAACATCTGCACAGAATCCCTTGTAGCTTTCCAGCTTGACCATGTCCATACCTACGGACTTGATGATCTTCATTCCGCCGATCGATGTACCTATTCCCATGATGGCCGAACACAGCAACATCAGCCACAGAGGTATTGATACCTCAACGGCATGACTGGTTCCCTGAGCCAGAAACATTCCCAGCAGGAATACACCGATGAACTTCTGACCATCCTGAGCACCGTGCATGAATGCCATTGATGCCCCGGCAAATACCTCAGCCTTATTGAAGAAGACATTTGTCTTTCTTCTGTCCATGTACCTGCAAATCCGCTCAACCGTCCTGACAACTATGTATCCGAGAACAAAGCCGGCAATGGTACTCATAAACAGACCGGCTATTACCTTTCCCCATTCTGCAGCGCTTACGCCTTCCAGATTGCCGTGGATGGCAATTGCACTGCCGGTCAGACCGGCTACCAGGGCATGCGATTCAGAAGTAGGTATGCCGAAGATGCTGGCAGCTGATGCCCACAGCACGATGGCTGTCATTGCGGCGCATAAGGCAACCAGTGCCATTGATGTATTGTCTCCGAAATCAACTATGTTGTAGATCGTTTCAGCAACGCTACGGTTAAACAGTGTCATTACCAGAAGCCCCAGGAAGTTGAACACCGCCGCCATGTATATGGCATTCTTCGGCTTTATTGCCCTGGTGGTAACACAGGTGGCGATGGCATTCGGCGCATCTGTCCAGCCGTTTACGAATATTACGGCAAGTACAAGGACAGTACTGACAATCAGTGACGGATAAGTACGTAAATATGTTAAAAAATCCAAAATGCTGATTTCCATTACATTATCTCCGTCTGACTATCTTCTCAGGACAAAGAACAGTCCGCCAAGATATCCGAAAAAGAAAGCCGGATATCCAATAAGGCATATGCCCCACTGCCAGTTCCATTCAAACAGCAGATGTCCAATCAGCCATACTACTGCTCCCAACAATGCGAAAAAGAGTGTATTACAGAGTAAGAACCATCTGCGTTTCTTCGATGGGTACTTTTCTCTTTTATCTATCTGATCCCATATCCACTTCATTAAATTACTCACCTGATCTTTCAAGGGCATAATAAAGCAGCCATGTAAAGACCAATGGCTGCTAATTGTAAAATGAATGTAAAATCGTCAGTTAATGTCCGTAACTTATTTCCTGCTCAATCTTCCTGTTTTTTTATGATACTGTCCGAACCAAAATGACTGATTACAGTTCCAGCAGGCCTTTGCCTGCGGATCTGTAAATTGCATCAATTATCTCAACATATTCAACTGCGTGTTCTAATGAAACTCCGCTGTTACTGTAAGGATCAACGCCAACTATATCGTTTGGCAGATCATTCACCAGCATTTCCACGAAGTACCTGATGTGGCTTTTCGGATTGTCCGGCAGATCTGTAATGGCCTCCTTCTCATTCTGACTTCTGTAAAGTTCAACGATTTCTTCACGTTCATGACCAATGCCACCGCTTACTACAACTGCTGATCCTTCTGTTCCTCTGACGATGCACATGCCTTCATATCCCCTGGACACGAAGCTGCATTCCAGTGAAACCAGCAGATCGCCAGGATATACCATCGTTACTCTGGCATTAGTCTCGACGTTGTTGCTTCTGGCGTACTCATTGTTATAAGCCAGGACGCTGGACAGTTTTTCAGGCTTTCCAAAGAGATAATGAGCCATGTGGATCGCATGTCCGCCGACATCAGCCATAATGCCTCCCTGTGATGTATCCTGAGAGAACTGTTCCTTAAAGCGAGGTCTGTTCTGACAGATCCTGAAAATGGCTTCCGTCACTGTTCCCAGTTCACCGTTTTTCATCATTTCCTTTATCTTGATGAGACCTCTTCTGACAAAAGGATCAGTCATGAAGAACTTCACACCATTCCTGTTAACGGCATCTCTTACGGCATAGGCTTCTTTCAGGGATACACACATTGGTTTCTCCACAAAGATGGAAAGACCATGCTCAGCAGCCCTGATGCACAGTTCTGCCTTATGACTGTTTTCGGTTATGACCAGGACACCGTCCAGACCGTATTCATCAAGCACTTTCTCATAATCAGGCTCAAAAGGGACATTCAGGGTTTCAGCAACCTTTCGGCCTCTTTCCTCCCTGTAATCCCAGACAACTGCTATTTCACTCTCCGCAAAGGAATTAACCATTTCACCAAACTTTACAACGTGTCCGGTGCATCCGCATATGCCCAATCTCTTCTTCATAATCATTGTTTCCTTTTTCCACATTATAATATCTGGAAACAGTTCAGATTATCCACAAAGTGCTTTCGCCAAATAACTTTCATGAAAAAACGCAGCCGGGCTGCGTTTTCATCTCTCTATAGTGTCTTGATCCGGTAATAGTACTTATCCAGCAGTTCTCTGTTGTGTTTCTCGGCATCAACACCCTTGAGCCATGGCAGCTTGTCCTTGGCTTCCTCGGTCATGTTCTTGACATGTCCGTTGTAATATACTTCCGGAACAAAGCCATCCTGCAGACAGAGTTCCTCCATCTGCAGTAACAGCGCTGACATTAAGAAGTACATCGGCACACCGCTGGCAGGACCGGCCTTGATCGGCAATCCTTCCAGATCAACTACGGCATCACCAATCGGGCAGCAGTTATCGATAACTACATCCGCAATGTCCTTCAGCTTCTTGCCGCAGCTGTGTCTTGTCTTCATTGTATCGGCATATTCCGTTGAGGTTATGACAATTAAAGGAATGCCAAGTTCCTTTGCCCTTAAGGCGGCATCAACGCCTACGATGTTATTGCCGCTGTTGGATATCAGGATCAGACAGTCCTTTTCAGGATCGATCTTCCAGTAGTCTACGATCGCATTGCCCCAGCCATACAGTGATTCAAATCTGCCCAGCACGCTCATCTCCCTGGTACCGTTTAAACTCGGCTCACAGATGGCAACGAAATTTGCCGGTGATGCTGCTCTGTAGAACTGCTCTTCAGCCACCAGCATTGAATGCCAGGTACCGAAGGCATATATCAGGCCGCCCTTCTTGGTGGTTTCAGCGCAGATCCTGGCTGCCTTTAACATGTTTTCTTCCTGGGAGTCCAGAATGTCGTTAAGGACCTTGTTCAGGCCTTCATAGTATCTCTTCCACGCGTACATTATATTATTATCCTCTCATTATCTTTCTACTATCATTATATCAAGTATGTATTTACAAAAAAACAGTCACGCTACTGACTGTTCCTTGTTCTGTATTCCTCAATGATCCTGACTCCGGCTGAAGTGCCGATCCTTTCTGCACCGGCTTCTACAAATGCCAGGGCATCATCCAGTGTTCTTATTCCACCTGCTGCCTTGACCTTGATCATGTCACCTACGGCCTTTTTCATAAGTCTGACGTCTTCAAGAGTTGCTCCTGAAGTGCCGAACCCCGTAGAGGTCTTTATGTAATCCGGTCTGACCTTGAGAGCTATCTCGCACATCTTCAGCTTTTCCTCATCCGTCAGATAGCAGTTTTCAAAAATGACCTTGCAGGTAATGTCACATCTGTGACACGTTTCAACGATACGCCTCATTTCCTCTTCAACATACTCATAGTTCTTTTCCTTCAGTTCAGTGATGTTGATGACGTAGTCTATCTCATTGGCACCGTTTCTGATGGAGTCCTCAGTCTCGAAGACCTTGGTTTCAATGGACTGCTGACCCAATGGAAATCCTATGGCTGCCCCGGTATGAATACCCGTTCCTCTGAGATTTTCAGAACATCTTCTGGACTGACCCGAGTTGATGGCAACCATCGCAAAGCCGTATCTGACTGCCTCATCGCAGAGATTCTTCATGTCAGCGTCTGTGGCAAAGGCCTTAAGGTTGGTATGATCTATCATTCCTGCTAACTGTTTTTCCGTAATCATAAGACACCTCTCACTGTAATCATTATACCATACCTTTCTTTCACTTTATGGTTTTGAACTGTTTACAAGTTTTTAATACACCATTTAAGTCCAAAACAAAATGTCTGATTCTATTTCGAAACAGACACTTCTTGGTAAATGATATTTATGCATTTATGATAGATGCTGAACAATCCAAACTAACGTTTCTGGATAGCCGGCTTTACTATCCGCTATATTCAAAAACAGATCACTTAACTCTTCCTGCCCATACTTTAATTCAATTCCATTCAGCAAAAGAAATATCAGCATGGCGTGAGCTCCAATTCTTTTGTTTCCGTCAATAAACGCATGATTGCTTGCTAATCCAAAACCGAGCCTTGCAGCTTTCTGATAAATCGATGGATACAGTTCTTCACCGTCAAAAGTCTGGAATGGTGCAGCGAGTGCTGATTCCAACATCCCTTCATCTTTTAGTCCGTGAATTCCACCGGTTTCTTCTATTAATTCTTTATGCAAAGAAACAATCTGTTCTTTCGAAAGAATGATCATTTAGCCAGTTCCTCGTAAGCTTTCCTGTTTTGCTTGATTAGTCTTTTTGAAACTACGGAGACATCTGTATCTGATGCCATCTGTATGGAATCGGTTTCTTCAAAATTTACGATCAGATATCTCGGTCTGTTGTTCTTCATTATTACTGCTGAACCATTTTGATCTACTAGTCGTGCAACTTTAGAAAAGTTTTGATTGGCATCCGTCATGGAAATAATATTTCTGGTATCTACCAACATTTCGACACCTCCTTTATAATCCTAATATATCAAAAATATAGGACATATTCAACCTATTTTATCTACACAATATTTATATCTTTAGGTACAGATATGCTTTTTAACGATTTATAAGCTTTAAATACGTTGATTTTACACTAACTTATTGGTTGATATCATTATTTTATTTTATGAAAAAACGGCAGATCTCTCTGCCGTGATTTCCTGATTGTTTCTGAATATTAGTCTTCGTCGTCCTCGATCTTGGCTTCTGCGATGACCTTGTCAGCTACCATCTGCGGAGCGTATTCATATCTTACGAATTCCTGAACATATGAACCTGTGCCCTGAGTCATTGAACGTAACTCGGTAGCGTATGTTACCATTTCAGCCATTGGTACTTCAGCAACGATTACTGTTGTCTCATCATCGATGGCTCTGTTATCCATGATCATGCCTCTTCTCTTTGAGAAGTCGCCGTAGATGGTTCCTACGTATTCACTTGGAATCGTAACTTCAGCCTTGATGATTGGTTCGAGTAATGCTGGCTTTGCCTTTGGCATGCCGGCCTTGTATGCAAGTCTGGCAGCGCTCTTGAAGGCGATTTCCTTGGAGTCTACCGGGTGGAATGAACCGTCGAATAATGTAGCCTTTACGTGAACTACCTTATAGCCGGCCAGAACACCCTTGTTCATGCATTCTCTTAATCCTGCTTCAACAGCCGGGAAGTACTGCTTTGGTACGGCACCGCCGACTACTGCTTCTTCGAATACCATTTCTTCCTGATCTTCGCATGGTTCGAATCTTATCCATACGTCACCGTACTGGCCAGCGCCACCGGTCTGCTTCTTATGCTTACCTTCAACTTCAACTGTTCCACGGATGGTCTCACGGTACTGAACCTTTGGTTCTGTCAGGTTAACTTCTACTTTATATCTGCTCTTCAGCTTGTTGATGATTACATCAATGTGCTGGTCACCGATACCGTATAATACGAGTTCTCTTGTCTCGGTATTGTTGATTACTTCGCAGGCTGGATCTTCTTCACGGATCTTGTTCAGACCTGTTGACATCTTGTCTTCATCGTTCTTTGACTTCGGCCAGATTGCCTTGCCCAGCATGCCGTGCGGGAATTCGATCTTCGGCAGATTCAGAGGATTGGCCTTTGTTGACAGGGTGTCATTGGTATGTGTGTACTGTAACTTCAGAACTGCACCAATGTCGCCGGCTTCCAGCTTTGTGACCTTTTCCTGGTTCTTGCCTCTGATGACAACGATTGAACCGATCTTTTCATTTTCATCAGCGTTCATGTTGTAAGCAGGTGTTTCACCTGATAATACGCCTGAAACTACCTTTACCAATGAGATCTGTGCGAATGCATCGTTGATTGTCTTGAATACGAATGCTGCGAACGGACCGTTTGGATCAACAGGTAAGTCAACCTCTTCGCCCTTTGCATTCTTTGCCTTGTATGTGACCTTGTCAGCGTTCAGAGCATACTTTTCGATGGCATCAAGCAATGTGTCGATGCCGACGAACTTGGTTGCTGAACCGCAAAGGATAGGTCTGATCGTACCATGACGTAAGCCATGGCCTAAGCCCTTGATGATTTCCTCATCAGTGAATGGTTCTTCCATGAGGAACTTTTCTGTCAGTTCATCGTCTGTCATGGCGATGGCTTCACATAATACTGCATATCCGTCTTCAACCTGACCGGCCAGTGAAGCAGGAACTTCGGCTTCCTTACCGCCGATGAATGCCTTCTTGGTTATGATGTTTACAACACCTACAGCCTTGCCGTTTTCCATGATAGGAAGAGTTAAAGGTACGGCCTTGCAGCGTCTTTCCAGATCAGAAACGACCTTTGCATAGTCTGCGTTGTCCTCATCAACTCTGGTAACGAAGAACATGACAGGCATGTTCCTGTTTGTCGTAGCATGATAAGCCTTCATTGTTCCTGACTGAACGCCGTCCTTGGCACTTACAACGATAAGTGCGTTGTCAGCTACTGCCAGGGCAGCTGTCTGCTCACCTGCGAAGTCCAGATACCCTGGGGTATCCAGGAAGTTGATCTTCTGGCCTGCCCATTCAACCGGTACTACGTGGGTGTAAACTGACATTCCACGCTTCTGTTCTTCAGCGTCGCTGTCGATGATGCTTGTTCCGTCAACGGCCTTGCCGAAACGGTCTGTTACCTTTGTATTAAATAATACTGATTCAAGAACTTCTGTCTTTCCTGCACCAGTATGGCCTAACACAACTACACTCTTAATGTTTTTTGTCTCGTAATCTTTCATAGTTCCTCTCCCTTAAGCTAATCTGTCTAATATCTCTTCATTATCATGTCTGGTTACATAATAATCATAAGCTCTCTTGCCATCTCTGTCTCTGAGATCCTTGTCTGCATCATGATCCAGCAGCTGTCTGATCAGCTCATCAAATCCGGCATAGCTGACTCTCATCAGTGCAGTACATCCCATCTTATCCTGGATGTTTACATCAGCTTTTCTAGCTAATAATACATCAATTACGTTAACACTTCCAGCACTACACGCTTCCATAAGTGCGGTACGGCCCTTTGAATCCTGCTGGTTAACGTTTGCGCCTGCCTTGATCAGAGCTCTCACGATGGCTTCGTGGCCTTGGAAGGCAGCTCTCATCAATGCTGTATTTCCCTGATCGTCAAATGCGTTGACATCTGCACCGGCATCTATCAGCATCTGTACGACCTCTGCATGTCCCTTCTTGCATGCACCCATAAGTGCTGTCTTGTTGTTTTCATCCAGTGCATTGACATCTGCACCGGCATCTATGAGTATCTGGGTTACCTGTTTGCGCCCTCTTCTGGTGCAGCGCATCAGAGCTGTTCTCTTTTCCTCATTTGCCGTATCAACTTTCACGCCCTGTCTCAATGCCTCCTTGACGACATTGACATCACCTACGGCTGCGGCTTCCAAATACTTCAGTTCCAACTGATCCATAGTACACAACCTCCTCTTCACAGATCATGGATTAGACTTTTAAAAGCTATTATGTACTTTGCGGCGTCTATCATTACCGCGGGGATACATCCCATTTCAAGCAAGTTAGAAAAAGATGCTCATAAAAAAGCATCTTCATTTTTCATTCACACTGAAAATTACCACCATTACGGTGGCTACCTCCCGGCCAAGGCTGAGAACTAAGTCCATGCTTTCGACTGAAAGTCTTTTAACAGAACTAACTTTCATTAGCTAACTCCTTTTTAGATTAGCAATTTACTACCTGATAATCGCTATTATTATTGTACTTATATTGCCCGTTTTATGCAAGAAGAACATGCCTTAATTGTCCCCTAAAAAAGCACTGGCGAGACCTCTTCATATTGATTATTTCAGGCTGTTGCTGATAGAATATAGAAGGAATAATGTGGAGGAAAATAATATTATGCAGGAACCAGTATTAGTCATATTAGCAGCCGGTTTAGGCAGCCGTTATGGCGGATTAAAGCAGATCGATGTCGTTGGCAACAACGGTGAAAGCATCATCGACTTCTCTATCTACGATGCATACAGAGCAGGATTCAGAAAGGTCGTTCTGATCATCAGACAGGAACACGAAGCACTGTTCGACGAGCATATCGGCAACAAGATCAGACCATTCATGCAGGTTGAATATGCCTACCAGGATGTTCATGACCTGCCGGCACCATTCGTATGTCCGGAAGACAGAACAAAGCCATGGGGCACAACACAGGCATTAATAGTAACCGAGCCACACATTGACGGACCGTTCATGGTAATCAACGCTGACGACTTCTATGGCAAGGAATCATTCGAGATCATGTACAACTTCCTGAAGAACGAAGTCAAGGATGATGAATTCGGCATGGTCGGCTACCAGCTGACAAAGACTCTGACCGACAACGGCACCGTAACAAGAGGCGTCTGCGAAAACAAGGACGGCTACTTAAGCAAGATCGTTGAAATTCAGAAGATCGCCAGAAAGGGTGACAAGCCTGTAACATTTGATGAGGATGGCAATGAAGTTGAACTGGAAAATGGCCTCTGCAGCATGAACTTCTGGGGCTTCACACCAGCCGTATACCCGATGCTGAAGGAAATCTTCAAGCAGTTCCTGGCTGAGAAGATCGATGTTCCAAAGTCAGAACACGTCATTCCAACAGCCATCGGCCAGCTGATCGGCGAAGGCAAGATCAAGGTAAAGGTAATGAAGACCGGTGCCGACTGGTTCGGCGTAACCTATCCACAGGATAAGGAAATGGTCGTAAGAAGAATTGCCGCCTACAAGATGGAAGGTTTATATCCATTCGATCTCTGGAAGAAATAAAACAACATATTCAAAAGGCTGACTCATGTCAGCCTTTCATATGCAGAGAAAAAGGTGCTGTGCACCTTTTTTGTTTACTTGGTTACCTTGACGGTATGATTTCCGGCAATGATCGTACTGCCGTAGAACTCATTAAACAGATCGACCATGGCATCAACGTCCCTGGCTCCGGCCGTTTCAAATGCAGAATGCATTGCCAGCTGCGGCAAGCCGATGTCCACGGACATGCTCGGCAGATTGATGCTGGCAATCGCAGCCTGAGTGCCGCCGCCTCTGTTGTCACTTCTGTTGGCAAAGTACTGATATGGGGCACCTGCCCTTTCACAGAGCTGTCTGGTTACCGCTTCGCTTACTGCATCGGTAACATAGCTCTGAGAAGCAGCTCTCTTGATGACTACGCCGCCATTAAGGTAGCACCTGTTATCCGCATCGTAGAATTCCGGATGATTCGGATGTACGGCATGGGCATTGTCAGCGCTGATCATGAATGAGTTAGCCAGGATGGCTGATTTGTCTGCTTCACTGTAGAAGAATGAAGCGAATATTCTGGAAATGACGTCTGCCAGGAAGTTTGAAGCCATGCCCTGTCTGGTTACGGCGCCTACTTCCTCATTGTCAAATACGGCATAGATGTTTACGGAATTCTGACTGTAGGCATTCTTGAAGCCCTGTAAGGCCGCATAGGCGCTGCCCAGGTCATCCAGTCTCGGTGAAGAGATGAATTCCTGTTCATCTCCCCAGATATAGGCAGGAGTCCTGTTATACAGGAACATGTCATAGCCGTAGATGTCATTTGGATCTATTGTCAGATAGTCAGCTATCTTGTTAAGCAGATACTTCTCATCCTTCCTGAGTGATACCATCGGCATCATGTCAACCTGAGCGTTCCACTTGTAGCCGTCATTGATCTGTCTGTTCTGATGGATGGCAACATTTGGAATGATGACGCTGTCATAGTCAAAGTCGACAAGCTTGCTTACCAGGGTTCCCTCTTCATTTACCACGGCTCTGCCGGCAATGGACAGCGGTCTGTCCAGCCATGACGACAGAATGGCTCCGCCATAGACCTCAACATTGAGTCTGCCGTAATGAGGATCGCCGGTAACGGCAACCGGCTTGATCTTCAGAGTCGGTGAATCGGAATGAGTAGCTGAGATGTTAACTGACTTCACCTGCAGCATTTCCGGGATCTTGAAGGCAATGATGCTGGTATCGTTACGCATCACGTAATAATACCTGTTGTTCTCAAGTTTCCAGTTCTCGTTTTCCTGCAGTTTCAGGAAACCGGCTTCCTTTAATTCCTCTTCGATTGCGGCGGCAGCGTGGAATACGCTGTGACACTTATTCAGGAATTCCGCCATCTTTTCAGCCTTGCTCATCTGTATCACTCCTCTTTCTGGCAATCAGTATGCCATCACCCGTACGGATGTATGTGGTTTCATATCTTGGATCGTTCATCAGTTCATCCTGGAACCTGGCCATCTTTCTGACCATGGCCCGCATTCTTCTGGTTCTGATGGGTGCCGGGTTGTCCACGTACCCATGGAAGTAAACGTCATCAACGGCAAAGAAACCGCCGTTTCTGAGATTCTTCTCGTATCTGGCCATTAATTCGGCATTGTGTGCCTTGGGACCGTCCAGGAAGATCATGTCAAACATCTCTTCCGTCTCATATTCCCTGGCATCGCCATTTACGACCGTTATCCTGTCCTCAAGGTTCATCGCCCTGATGTTCTCAACTGCCTGGCGGTATCTGTCCTCATCCTTTTCAATGGAAAGAACGGTGACATCTTCACTTACGTTACAGAAGCAGATGCTGCTGTAGCCTACGGCCGTGCCTATTTCCAGAATGCGCTGAATGTGCTGGTTTTCGATGAACTGCACCATGAAATCGAGGCCGTCATCTTCTATTATCGGCACTGAATCCTCCAGTGCCCTGCGCTTGATTTCCTCTAAAATTCTGCTGTCCATCTTGCCTTAATCTTATACCATTTCGCCTCAAAATGCCACATATAAGTACTATTCAGCCCGCGCTTCTGCTACAATGTAGATATGAAAAAATTACTGATACTGCTGTTAGCATTAACGATGTTTTTAACCGGATGCGAGAAGACGGAACCGGAGCCACAGCCTGCGGAACCTGAGGTCAGCCTGAGGAAAGTCGGCGAGGAAGTCAGCTTCCATGACATGAAGTGGAATCTGATCCGCGATGAAGATCCTGACAGTGACTACCTTACCGTAGTCAGTTCAGAGATCATCGTTCCCGACAGCATCTACTTTGAAGATGACCTGTTATTCGACACCATCCGTTATTTCAGCATCGACAAGCTCAAATATGAAGACTCCGGAATCAAGATCTATCTGGAAGAGGAACTTCTCAAGGGCCTCGGTGAAGATAACCTGAAGGAAGTTGACGGCTATAAGATCAGATTACTGACGCTGGCCGACATTACAGCCATTCTGCCGATGGAAAAGCACATAGACGATAATGACATCGCCTATTACAAACAGTCCTCCAGCGACGATTACAGCTGGCTGGTAAGAAGCAACACCTGGTTCTGGACCATGGAACCGGCAAATGACGACATCGTAAACATCGTCTATGGCGAGAGCATGGCTGACCAGTACATCCACTACAGCTGGTATGTCCTCACAAATGAAAATGGTTTACTACTCACCAGCGTAGGAAACCATAAGGATGACGGTATTAAGGTTGTAATCAATTTACTGAAGAGCGCCGTGAGCGAGTAAGCGATCATGCTCATCATTCAGTTCATCCAGTAAGTGTTCATATTCTGAAATTCTATCTGACAGTTTCTCCTCATTCAGCAACAGTTCAAGCTGATTGTACGGGAAACTGTTTTTGATTCTGTTTATTTCGCTTTCACGGCTTCTGATCGCCTCATTAAGAAAGCAGACTCTTTCACGCAGCTCACCTTCATCAGCGCTTTCATCGATTCTGATTCCCCTGCTCTCATGAATCAGGATGTCGATTCCGGTAAGATCAAGATCCCTGTAACATTCCCTCGCCCTCTCATAAAGGGCAGCCTTGTTTTCAAAACCATTGACATTGACCGCAGAATCAAGCCTTTCAACAAGAACAAGATATCGTTCCGTTAAAGCGGCATCGGTATTTTCATCTGTCAGAGGATAATCTTCCCTTACGGAATGCTCTTCAATCAGTGACTCCCTTTCAGCCGGCACCCCTCTCTTCAGGCAGGATAATTCGTATCTTCTGTTATGAATCCTTATTTCCAGATTGCCGGTCTTACGATAGTATTCGTTTTCCAGCATGGGACAGACATGAAAGACAAGCTCGTCATGCTGAGCGATCAGAGCTGCCAGATGATGTCTTAATTCCCTTGCTTCAGCGGTGATGTCTTTCATTTTATATTATTCCCAGATGTTCCAGTAATATCTTGGTTCCCAGGGCGATGAGTATGATGCCTCCGGTGATCTTGGCCTTTGAGCCATATGCCGCACCGACCTTACTGCCTATCATTGTTCCCACATATGAGAAGGCAAAGGTCGTTAATCCGATTGCGGTTATTATCAACCAGATGTTGACTTTCAGAAAAGCCATGGTTACGCCAACGGTCAGGGCATCAATGCTGGTTGCCACGGCCAGAACAAACATGGTTCTGACATCCATCTTATCATCCAGCTCTTCGCTTTTTCTGGCTTCCAGAATCATCTGGCCTCCGATGAACAGCAGAAGGAAAAACGCGATCCAGTGATCGATAGCTGTGATCAGATCCGCAAACAGCGTTCCCAGATAATAGCCAATCACCGGCATAAGTGCCTGGAATCCGCCAAAGTAGATCCCGCACTTAAAACCGTGTTCAGGTCTTACCCTGTTCAGTGACAGTCCTTTGCAGACTGACACGGCAAAGGCATCCATTGATACTCCTACGGCTATTAATGCTACATCGATGACATCCATTGATTCTTCCCCTTACTGACAACATGCCCGTCAGTTAACGGGCACATTCACAAACAAAAATGGTGCTCGAGGAGGGACTCGAACCCTCAAGGGTTTTATCCCGGCGGATTTTGAGTCCGCTGCGTCTACCGATTTCACCACTCGAGCATGCAAAGACATTTTAACTTAATCATGGACAATTGTAAACAAAAAAAGCCCCTGCTAATCAAGGGCCAGATAACGGACATGCCTGTCATTGATGTCCTTGAACTTCGGGTCATGCGTCAGCAGAACAAGGTCATTATCCATCGCCTGCGCCAGCAGCATTCTGTCAAAAGGATCCTTATGCGGCAGCTTAACCTCTTCAAGCCGCAGGCTGTTTTTCGGAAAAAGCGGCAGTGGTGTCATGTTGGAATCAAGGGCTGCATGGTATATCTCCCTGCCATCATATGTGAAGTTGGCCTTGCCGATCATCTTTTTCAGTTCAGTTTCCCATATGGAAATTGCCGAGAAATATATGTCATCTATTTCGTTCATGTAAAGATCCATGAATTCCCTGTTTTCAATGAGATGCTCATATCCATTAAGGATCCATATCAGCATGTGTGTGTCAAGAAGTACCCGCATTACACCAGTTCCTCCTCTGTGTTTTCAAACAGCTTGGTGATGTCATCATTAAACCAGTCAGGTTCATCCTTGTATTCATGCTTTCCCTTGAGTATTCCCAGCTTGACCCTGTCTTTTTTTTCATACAGAGTGATTTTCAGATATGGCTTGCCATTATTGCTGACAATGACGTATTCCTCTTCCCTGTTCATAAGTGACTTTCCTATCTTGGAAAGATTCGTCTTGGCTTCATGCATGGTGTATACAGCCATTTTCACGCCTCCTTAGCTAAGCTTAGCTAAGCTAATAGTATCACGACGGTATTCATCTGTCCATAGAAAAACCGCTTCATCTGAAGCGGTCATTTCTTAATTAAGACTGTCTGTTGATGTACTTTATGATGTTGGAAGCGTTGGCAAACTTGTCAAAGCTGTTGCTGTCTCCCATTACCACCAGAGTCGGTGCCTGAGTAATGCCGAATCTGTTGACCAGATCTTCATTTTCCTCAGCATCAATAATCTCATATCCAAGGTTCTTCTTGTTCAGCATTTCCTTGACGATCTTGCAGTTAGGACATGTCTTGGTCGTGAACAGGATCCTCTTGGCATCGTTATCAACGACTATTTCGGTCTTTTCAGCTTCCGGAATGTCCATTCTGTGCAGCTTTTCCAGCTTTTCGCCTAAGCCCTGGAAGCTGTATGTCTTACGGTCCTTGAACTCCTGAGCCTTGCCTTTGTTCCAGTTCTGTACAGGTCTGTAGTAACCGGTGATACGGCTGTATACCTCAGTCGGCTTGCCGCAGATCGGACATACGTCTTCTTCGCCTGACAGATAGCCGTGCTCAGCACATACTGAATATGTCGGAGACATTGTGTAGTATGGCAGACGGTAGTTCTCGGCGATCTTTCTTACCAGTGAGGCAGCTGCCTTCCAGTTAGGCAGTCTTTCACCTAAGAAGGCATGGAATACTGTTCCTGATGTGTACAGAGTCTGCAGTTCATCCTGAACGTCCAGTGCTGAGAAGATGTCATCTGTATAGCCTACTGGCAGGTGTGAACTGTTGGTGTAGTATGGATCACCTGACATGTTGGCTGTGATGATGGCTGGATATCTCTCCTTGTCGATCTTGGCCAGACGGTATGAGGTGCTCTCTGCCGGTGTAGCTTCAAGGTTGTAGAGGTCGCCATACATTTCCTGATAGTCAGACAGCTTGTTACGCATGTAGTTCAGAACTTCCTTGGTGAATTCCTGAGTTTCCTTATGGGTCATGTCCTTGCGGATCCAGTTGGCATTCAGACCAGCTTCATTCATGCCTACAAGGCCGATGGTTGAGAAGTGATTCTCAAAGGTTCCGAGGTAACGCTTTGTATATGGATACAAACCGTTGTTCATCAGCTTTGTGATGACGTCTCTCTTTACCTTCAGGCTTCTGGCTGACAGATCCATGATCCTGGTCAGACGCTTGAAGAAGTCTTCCTTATCGGTTGCCTGGTATGCCAGACGAGGCATGTTGATGGTTACGACACCGATTGATCCTGTTGACTCGCCTGAACCGAAGAATCCGCCGGATTTCTTTCTTAATTCACGCAGGTCAAGTCTCAGACGGCAGCACATGCTTCTGACATCGCTTGGTTCCATGTCACTGTTGACATAGTTTGAGAAGTAAGGAGTACCGTACTTGGCTGTCATTTCAAACAGCAGCTTGTTGTTCTCAGTCTCTGACCAGTCAAAGTCTCTGGTAATTGAGTATGTCGGAATCGGGTACTGGAAACCACGGCCGTTGGCATCGCCTTCGATCATGATTTCAATGAAGGCCTTGTTGACCATGTCCATTTCAGCCTTGCAGTCCTTGTACTTGAAGTCCATTTCCTTGCCGCCGACGATGCATGGCAGTTCTGCCAGGTCATTCGGTACGGTCCAGTCGAGGGTTACGTTTGTAAACGGTGCCTGTGTGCCCCATCTTGAAGGTGTGTTTACACCGTAGATGAAACTCTGGATGCACTGCTTGACTTCCTTGTAGGACAGGTTGTCAACCTTTACGAACGGTGCCAGATAGGTATCAAAGCTTGAGAATGCCTGAGCTCCTGCCCATTCATTCTGCATGATGCCTAAGAAGTTTACCATCTGGTTACACAGGGTTGATAAGTGTGATGCAGGAGAAGAAGTGATCTTGCCCGGAACGCCGCCTAAGCCTTCCTGGATCAGCTGCTTTAATGACCAGCCTGCGCAGTAACCTGTCAGCATGCTTAAGTCATGAATGTGAATGTCACCGTTACGGTGAGCATTGGCGATTTCCTGATCATAGACTTCACTCAGCCAGTAGTTGGCGGTGATGGCTCCTGAGTTGGAAAGGATAAGACCGCCTACTGAATAGGTAACGGTTGAATTTTCCTTTACACGCCAGTCTATTGCGTTAACATAACTGTTTACCAGCTCCTTGTAGTCGAGCATGGTAGCGTTCATGTTTCTTATTTTCTCACGCTGCTTACGGTACAGGATGTAGTTCTTGGCTACATCGTTATAACCAGCCTGGATCAGCACTGCTTCAGCGCTGTCCTGAATGTCTTCAACACCGATCTTGTCATCCTTGATCTTCGGCTCAAAGTCACTTGTGACCTTCAGGGCCAGCATGTCGATGATTGACGGGTGATAGTTCTTTCCCGTTGATTCAAATGCCTTTGTCAAGGCAGCTGAAATCTTATTGATATTAAACTCTACCAGTTCTCCATCTCTTTTAACAACCTTGTACATAATTTTCTCCTCCTAGACGCCCCTTAACTGTACTTCAGGAATGATTTTCCTGACCTCGTCGCATAATTCCTGCATTTCGTCTTTACTGTATGCCGTAAATCCTTCTTCGATGCATCTGCCGCTGTCAACGAACTGCTGCAGATAGTAGTGTTTTGCCCCTCTTATCATCCGGGCTATTTCGATCAGATCTTCCTTCGTGTGGAACTGCCTGACAACAGTTGTCCTGAACTCGTAGTCAATGACATCGCTCAGCAGATAATTGATTGACTTCTTTATCTGCCTCTGCAGATTGTCAGCTTCGATGACTCCTGCCGTCAGGGCATACTTGCCTAAGGAATTCTTTACATCCATCGCAATGTAGTCCACATATCCGGATTCTACGATCTGTTTCAATCTGGTTGGATTTAGTCCGTTGGTATCAACCTTTACCTTGTAACCCATCTCCTTGATCTGTCTGATGAAATCGATCAGTCCTGCCTGCAAGGTCGGTTCACCGCCGGTAATGCATACCGCATCGATGATGCCCCTTCTTTTGGCCAGGAACTCGATGATGTCATCGGGATCCTCGTAAGTTGAGTTTTCAGGAATGAATACCAGATCCTTGTTATGGCAGAACGGACATTTCATGTTGCAGCCTGCCGTGAATATCGTACAGGCTACCTGTCCCGGGTAATCGAGCAGGGTCAGTTTCTGCAGACCGGCTATCTTGATGTCTGAATAGCTGTCATCAGGAACTATTTCCCTGGCATTCTGCGTGATCTGCTCAATCACGCCGATCTCCCTGTTGATGGTCTCTTCATCCAGACCCTTCATCAGCTGATTCACGTAATCATTTCTAAATCTGTACAGATCATTGATGATTCCGGCAGCCTTCTTGGTCGTGTAGATCCTCTTAACTCTCTTGTCATTCTCATCAGTTCTGATCTCAACGAAGTTCTCATCGATCAGCTTTCTGATGCTCTTGGTGGTCGTGCCCTTGTCAATGTCAGCCATTTCACTCAATTGCTGCATTGATATGCCTTCATGCTCATAAATGAGCAATAAAAAAACCATCTGGCCTGATCCGATATTAAAAACGGCCATGTTCTTATCAAAATATTTCTGTGTGTATCTGTATAAAGCAGAAACGTTAATCAAAAAATCATTCTGATAATTCATACCATTCTAAATATTGTTGGATTTCCAACTAATTCCTTCCAAATACAATTGTAAATACGTCCAATATGACTGTCAATGAAAATAATCTGAAAATGATAAAGATATTTTTTTCACATTTCCAATGTCTCAGAATGTGTTTTTTTGGCTACAGAATAGTCTGATTTTCCAGTCACACATGTGTCAACACAGACTGGCTATTGCGATAAAAAAGGATGACTCCTCACATTACTGCAGAGAATACATCCATGTTTCTGATATCGTTCTGTTCTATTCTGTCATTGATGTTGTAGGCGTGTCTTTCCAGTTCCTCACCCTGTTCATCGCTGAGATCCTGTGCCCTGAGTTCCTCTGTTATCAGTGAAACTACGTTTTCGATCATGCCTGTCTTGGTAACTGCTTCCTTTTCATCATTACCGCTTGTAAGCAGATATTCCAGTATCTCGGCGATCACCGACAGCCTCGGCAGTTCTCTCATTGCCCTGAAACTCCACTTGTAGTAAGGCATGTAGGTCCTGTTCAGCAGGAATACCACCTTCATCGTTGCCTGTACGAATTCATTTATGGCCAGCTGCGCTGCGGCGGTTTCCTGACGCTTCAGACAGCGGTTATAGTTATACTGGCCCGACTGACTCATAACCAGTACATTGCCTGCCAGTTTCTTTAAAAACACGTCCTGCGGCATGTCCAGCAGGTTTTTCCTGATGGAAGTGACCAGTTCGCTGTCATCCCGGAAAATCTCCCCGTTGGTGGCCTCAGAGAGCACGTATTCAGGTGTCGTAAACCACTGCTGAAGAGTAAGACTGCCATCAGCACTTCCCGTCTTTTCCAGGAAATACTCACTCGCCCTGAATACGCCATGGCGGTTTCCTCCTACCGGGTTAAGCAGATTTCTCTTATATCCCCTGAATTCCTTAGGCAGCTTGTTATAGGCTCTTTCCAACTGGAAGGCCTGTTTTTCGCTTACCACTGCTTCATCAGGAAGGAAGATGCAGAATCCGGGTTCAAAGTCATGATCCTGAGAGATCTCATCATCATACCCGTAGCACTCCGATCCGCTTCCCAGTAATCCCACGGCTATCTTGTCAAGGATGTCCGGAAACTGCTGTTCAAGCATCTTAAGACCGCATTCTTCATAGAATGCTCTTGCCAGATCAAGCCCTTTCATCTATCTCCGCAATCCTTTCTTCCAGTTCCCTGGCATATCTGAACCAGCCAAAGTACCGGTATATTCCAACGCACTTGTCGCAGACAAATGAATAATAGCTGTCTCTGGGAAGATCCCTGCTGTCGAGGCAGTCCTTGGCTTCCGATAATAACACGGCTGCTTCATCATCTATGCTTTCAATGCCCTTTTCACTTATGAGGGCATCAAGCATATTCAGATAGGTCATGGCCATTTCCAGTTCGCCGTTTTCGCACTTGCTGACGACGTCCAGAGCCTTGTGATACAGTTCGTCTGCTTCTGAAAATCTTCCCAAGGCAACCAGAGCCGTAGCCATGTTGTTATATGATGATGCCAGCTTGTACTCGTTGTGTTCCCTGTTATTCTCATATATGGCCCTGGCCTTTTCAAACAGTTCAATGCTCTTTTCCGGTTCATTGAATGCAGTATAGACGGTAGCCGCATTGGTGTAGCAGGTTGCCCCGCTTACACTGTCCCGGTAGCCGAGTTCATCGAGCATGCTGATGGCATTGTCGACAGCCTCATAGGCCTTCTCCTTATTGGAAACCTTGCGGTAATAGCCCATCATCTCGTTATACAGCATGAAAGTGCCCTGATCATCAAGGGAAACTCTGGCTTCCTCCAGCCAGTATTTCAGCAGGTTCTCTGCCTGCTGGTATTCCTTTCTGCCCATCAGTTCATCAAGCTTCTGTGAAATCCTCTGCTGAGGGATCATCTGCTTCTTCTGCCTGAAGCCGACAGGCTTGTCACATATGACGCATTCAGGTTCCATGTAGTCCATTAATTCGAGATCTTTTCTGTCTTCTGTCATGTCCATCACCAATATTAGTCTACCTAATTAGCGTTCCAAAGTCATCAAAAAACACCGCTTTGCTGCGGTGTTTGTCTGTTTAATTCTGCGCGGTTGCGATCTCGCCGGTAAGGTTGACTGCCCATCTGTTGGAGTTGAATCTTCTCATGCCGATTATTATTCTGGCAACCAGTTCGAACTGAGCCAGGAAATAGATCAGCGGGAAGTTCTGCATGTGCAGCAGAGAAATCATTCCATAGATCAGCGGAATGCCAACCAGCCATACGATGCCGCAGTCCAGTACCATCAGCATCTTTGAATCTCCGCCTGCTCTTAATGATGAGAAGATGACGACAACGATCATTCTCAGGGCTATGCGGAAGGCCGATACCCTTACCAGGGCAACAGACATCGCTATTATCTCCGGATTTGTCAGGCAGAACAGTGATACCAGCGGCTGGGAAGCACCGATTACGACGATGCCGGTAATGGCTGCCAGAGCGAATCCCAGATACAGAAACCAGCGGCTTTCCAACGTTGCCTTTCTGACGTCACCCTTGCCAAGTTCAGCTCCCAAGAGCATGCTGCCGGAAACGGACAGACCGTTACATACGGAGAAGAACATGTTGGTGATGGTATTGGCTACGTAATAGGAGTCAGTGACCCTGGTGCCTAATAAGCCATATGCCTTGATGTACAGTGACGTTCCAAAGCCAAACAGCGTTTCGTTGGCTATTGTCGGATAGGTCCTTACCATGACCTTGCTGAAGAAGTCCCTGCTGATGTCAAACATGATGCGCGGACTGCCGATGAAGGCTGCCTTGCTGATGACGGAATAACCGTAGTACAGTCCCAGAGCTACCACCTGTGAAGCTATCGTGCCCCAGGCGGCACCGGCAACACCCATCGGTGAAAAGCCGAGTTTACCATAAATCAGGATATAGTTGACGATGGCATTGGTAGCCATGGAAGTCGTTGAGATCCACATTGAAACGTTTGTCTTATGTATGCATCTGTAGAAATAGTTGAATGCCAGGGCACACGTGTTCAGAGGAAATGAATACTTGACCAGATCAAGATAGATCTTGGCATAGCGGATGACCTCAGGATCTCTGGCATAGAATTCTATGACCGGTACACACCACAGGGCAATCAGGCCAAAGAATACGAAGCCTACGATCAGCGACAGAATTATCGAAAGTCCGAAAGTGCGCTGCAGATTCTTTCTGTCATCTGCCCCGTAGAACTGTGAAGCATATATTCCCGTACCTTCCATTACGCCGAAGGAAATGCAGGAACAGATGTTTCCAAGCTGAGAAGCTACGCCAACCGGAGAAACCATGCCAATGGCAGATACCATCATGGTATCGACCATGCCCATAGCACTTGAAAGCAGCTGCTGCAGCATGCTTGGTATCGCAAGCCTGCAGACATCTGAATAGAACTGTTTGTCTCCTACATACTTTTCAGCTGACATGTCATTACCTCTTTGTGTGTAATTATATATATATCGTAAAATATGTGGTAACGATATGCCTGCATTTTCACAAATCGCATGAAAACCTCCTTTCGGAGGTTCTCATTCTTAACTAATTACTCACATATCTTCTCTGATATGTCTCGTATGTCTGCATCGTTTCGTCAGCAGGATTACTGTAGTAAACGGTGCTGTCATTAATGTATACGTACCAGATCCGGCTGTCTTCGATCCTGGAAAGCGGATCAGAGAAATATGCCGGAATGACGTTCATCAGCACTTCCGCACAGCCAAGCTGTGAAGAATACCCGATGTAATCGCGGGCATCCGTTTCAACGCTCAGTCCATCTTCAAGTCTAAGATGAGCGGTACGGACGCTGCCGTCCTCATAGATGTGATAGTCATAATCCCGGTCGTTGAGCGGGAAGCTCTTCAGCATTACATAGGCATTGGCAGCTTCATGATTAAGATTTCCCACCTGGAATCTTTCGCCATTGACATAGTCAAACATGTAGTACTCAAATTCATATTCACCCAGTACTCTGGCGTAGCCATCGATGCTGGAGATCCTGCCATGAGTATAACCGTTGGCGATAAGTTCATCAGCGATGTAGTCGGCTACGAAGGCATTACGCATCCAGTTAAGATCAAGGTAATGATGCAGGTCATTCTTCTGACAGAAGCTGATGTAATCAGCAGATACGTTCAGCCTTACCTGATCATTTCCCACAAGCTCAATGCTTATGCTTTCCGGATCATTTACATACGGCAGTATCTCATCATACAGCTGCCTGTATTCATCGCTGTAAAGCGGATCAAACACTCTTGCCGAGGTATCAGAATCAGCGTACAGAACGCCTGAGTATAGTTCATAGATCGGGCCTAAGAACATGTGGCGGTCCTGATGGTCGTTAATTAGCTTCAGCGACTGATACAGCTTATCGCTGACTGTTATCATTTCATTGGGATGCTCATTGATGTAACAGAGATTATGCAGTCCATCATGATCATTGTAGATGTCATAGGTCTGATAAGCCTCTTCGCACAGTCTTGAGTACAGTAATGTCAGGGCCTTTCTTTCAGCCGTCGGCGAACCGTCAAGGCCCAGATAATAAGAAAAGGTAAACTCAACACCACTGTTTACCTGTGACGATGAGTTTACCTGAATAACATTCCAACCTTTATTGCTCTTGGTTAGCTGTGATATTCCATAACCTATCGACACCCCGGCGATAAGCAGTGCCAGTATGACTACTATGACTCTGCGCCTGACGTTAGATTCGTCAAGCTCTATCTTTTCTATCGGTTCCCCATGGAAGCCGTTATCGCGAGATGTCCGTCTCATGTTAAATCACCACTAATAATAACGCTATCGCAAAGATTACGAGAATGCCTGCCCTGATGATAAGACCAATGATCGCACCCTTCTTGCAGGCACGTGAATTGAATACGTGCTCCTTGCTTAAGAAGATGAATGAAGCTATCAGAGCCAGTATTGGCAACAGGACACCGAATGCGATATACCAGTTACTGCCGGTATCATGGATAGGTCTCTTAAGGAAGGCAGCTTCTGCCTCGGTAATGGCCGTATTGACTCTTTCTTCTTCCGTGATCTCTCTTGAGGTTACGACGTTGATGGTCTTGATCGGTTCATTCTTATCACGCAGTTCCTTGTATCTGGCAATTTCTTCCTTGTTGCCGTATACATAGTGATCATGGCCGATGTTAACCAGCTCAGGCTGATCAACTGAATAATCATGCACTGCAGGATTGTAAGTGAACAGGACCTTGTTCTTTTCCAGTTTCGGGTCCGGGATAGGAATAGCTGAAATCAGGGAATGAGTGTATGGGTGTAACGGGAAGTTAAACAGCTCATCACTCTCAGCGATTTCAACGATCCTGCCCTTGTAAATGACCGCAATACGGTCAGAAATGAATCTGACGATTGACAGGTCATGAGCAATGAACAGATATGTCAGTCCCTTTTCCCTCTGGAACTTCTTGAGTAAGTTGAGGATCTGTGCACGGATGGATACGTCCAAAGCACTGATCGGTTCGTCAGCTACTACCAGTTCAGGCTCCATGACCATTGCACGGGCCAGACCGATTCTCTGACGCTGTCCGCCTGAGAATTCATGCGGATAACGTGTTAAGTGCTCAGGCAGCAGACCAACTGAGTTGATCATGTTTTCTACCTTGGCAACTCTGTCGGCCTCATTTTCAAACAGTTTGAAGTTATACAAACCTTCTGAAATGATGTAGTCAACAGTAGCACGTTCGTTTAATGAGGCTGCCGGATCCTGGAAGACCATCTGAATGTTTCTGATGACTTCTCTGTCAAGTTCTCTTGGAATCTTGCCGGAGATCCTGACACCCTTGTAATCAATTTCACCGTTAGTCAGTTCGTTTACACGGATGACTGCACGGCCAATGGTTGTCTTACCGCTTCCTGATTCACCTACCAGTGAGAATGTTTCTCCCTTGTAGATGTCAAATGAAGCATCCTTTACTGCTTCAACAGTTGTTTCGCCCTTACCGAATGTAATGTCTACATTCTTCAGAGACAGTAATATTTCCTTGCCGTTCTCGGCAATCGGGCCATGTTCCGGGAAAGTCTTGGCCGTTTCAGATAACTTAACTTTATTCTCTTTCTTAGCCATAATTAACTCTCCTGTATGTTAAATGCCTTGATCAGCTTTTCATGAATGCCCTGAATGACTTTTGGTTTCTCAACCTTCGGTGCATTCGGATCAAGCAGCCATGTCTTGGCCCAATGTGTATCTGATACCTGGAACAGATCAGGTTCCACTAAGGTATCGATCTTCAGACAGTAAGGATTTCTCGGTGCAAAGGCATCACCAACGATGTTGTTGTAAAGTGATGGCGGTGTACCGGTGATTGAATACAGTTCCGTATTACGTTCAGCCAGCTGCGGTAATGAAGACAGAAGTGCCCATGTATACGGGTGTCTTGGATCATAGAAGATGTCTTCTACGGTGCCAAGTTCAATGATCTGTCCGGCATATAATACTGCAACTCTGTCGGCAACGTTGGCAACGACACCAAGGTCATGAGTAATGAATACGATGGTGTAGTTGAATTCCTTCTGCAGGTCCTTGATGAGCTTCAGGATCTGAGCCTGAATGGTAACGTCAAGAGCCGTTGTAGGTTCGTCACAGATCAGGATCTTTGGCTGACAGCTTAAGGCGATGGCAATGACGATTCTCTGTCTCATGCCGCCTGAATACTGGAACGGATAGTCATCAAATCTTTCCTCAGCCTTTGGAATGCCGACCTTGTTCATTAACTCGATGGCTTTTCTTCTGGCTTCAAGTTCAGAACACTTCTGATGCTTGATGATGATTGATGAGATCTGCTTGCCGATGGTAATGATCGGGTTCAGTGATGTCATTGGGTCCTGGAATACCGTGGCAATTCTTCTTCCTCTGACCTGTGTCCAGTCTTTCTCACTTGAGAACTTGGCCAGGTTCAGGATACATGTGCCATGTAACTGCTGTTCATTTTCATCCAGATACTTAACGCGGAAGGTAACTTCGTCAAATACTTCGTTTCTTACTTCCTCATCATTAAGATCACGTCCCTCAGTCATGGCCTGCTTCAGTGATTTCAGTAAGCCGTTGACAGCCTTGGTTCTCTGCCTGAAATTGAAACGTCCGCTTGATAGATGGATCTCCTTGGCAATGATCTCATTTCTTGCCTTTGTTTCATCAGAGATCTCACCCTTTGTCTCTGAAGCGTATCTGTTCTTCAGATCTTCCATCTTCTTGTTATAGGCTGACATGTAGGCGCTGTCGTTCTTTACGGCGTCAGCTGCTGCCTTTGTCTTTGCCTTGAGGTCTTCTGACATTTTCTTCAGATCTGCTTCCAGGGCCTTGATCTTTTCGTTTGTCTTCTTGATCTCTTCCTTGTCAGCCAGAGTCTGCCTGTAGTTCTGTAACTCGGTAATGTCATGAGTGGCATCATTCATCTTTGCTTCGAATTCTGCCTGTACTTCTTCCGGTAAGCCACTCTTCTTTTCGAGTTCAGCTTCCAGTTCTCTCATTTCCTTATAGGTAGCTGCGCCTAGTTCAAGCTTTGAATACTCATTGAGCTTTGTTAAGGCATTGGCAACGACCTTTCTTGACTTATCGCTGTAGTCAACAACTGTATCAGCCAGAGTATCATCATTAAGAATGATGCTGCCCTTTGATATGAAACCGTTTGAATCAAGCATGCCGGCGAATGTCTTGGTAAATACTGACTTACCGGAACCTGACTCACCTACGATGGCGATTGATTCGTTTTCATAGATGTCCAGTGAGATGCCGCGGATGGCAGTAAGAATTCTGCCACGGACATGGAACTGAACTTCCAGATCCTTGATGGATAACAGTACTTTCTTTTCATCCATATACTGTTACCTCCTACATATGTGTTCTCGGGTCAGATGCGTCGCCTAAGTTCTGACCGACAACATACAGTACGACTGTAATGATTGATGAAATGGCAACCGGGCTCCAGAATTCAAATTCCCATCCCGGGGTAACCATTGAACTTTCAGCTGAATAGATCAGCTTACCTAATGACATATCGGAAAGACCCATGCCGATGTATGACAGGAATACTTCATATGAAATGTATGAAGGAATTTCTGAAGCCAGTAATGTAACGATTACTGATGTCATGAACGGCAGGATGTTCTTTAAAGCAATCTTGACTGTTGATGTGCCAAGACACTTGCTGGCGAGGTTATACTCTCTGTCACGGATGATTACTACCTGAGTACGTATGAAATACGCGATACCCAGCCAGCCGGTAATCGTCAGAGCGAATACCATTGTCCAGAAGCTGGCACTGAATAACATAACCATTACGGAAATGAACAGTACGTATGGAACGTTACCCAGAATGTTGTATACCTCAGTCATGAAGATATCGAATCTCTTTGAGAATCCCCATACAGCGCCTAACAGAACGCCAATGGTCATGTTGATGGCTGCACATACGAAGGCCAGTGAGATTGAAATCTTTGAACCGTTCCAGATTGCGTCAAATGTTGACTGTCCTGATGCACCGGTACCGAGAATTGAATGGATGCTGAGACCCATTACCTTAATGGCCTTTGAAGGATTAAGGTGCTTCATTTCCGGTCTGTTCAGGTTTGCGAACGGATCGTAATGGTAAACCAGTGGATAAATGTACGCAAACATGATAATGATGAACAGCAGCGTCAGAATGACGATGTTGATCTTCTTTCTGAAGAATACGCGGAATACTGACTGCCAGTAGGAGTAACGCGGAGCAGTGATCTTTTCTGATTCGAGCTCATCGTGGTCTACGAAGGAGAATAATTCTTCTTTTGATAAACCAGTTTCATTGATCTTATCATTATTCATTTTCCTTCCTCCTATCTGCTCTTTGTGGTGTATGAAATACGTGGGTCTACTGTTGCCATTAAGATGTCACCCAGGATGATTGAAATGATGGATAACATGGCATAGAACAGTGTAACACCTACGATAACACCATTGTCGTAATTGTTAATGGCTGTCGTTAACAGGTTACCAGCACCAGGTACTACGTATACACGTTCAGTAATGATGGCACCCGTAAGTGAGCCTAAGATACTGCCAGGAATACCGTGAATGATCGGGATGGCAGCGTTCTTCAGAATGTGCTTTGAGAAGATCTCGTTCTCGGTTAAGCCGCCGCTTCTGGCGAACTTGACATAGTCTGAGTTCATCTGGTCGATCATGTAACGTCTCATCCATCTCATCAAACCGGCAATTGACGGTAATGACAAGGAGATGATTGGCAGAATGTACATTGAAGTTGTAAGACGTTCGGTAATGAACGTTGTCGGTAAGCCCAGCTTTCCACCTATTGCCTTGAACAGGAAGATGTAAGCCAGTGACGGTACGGCAATGATAAAGATTACATAGATCGTACCGATCTTATCAACCAGCTTATCCTTCTTTCTAGCCATGATGACACCAACAGGAATGCCGATGACATAGGCAATGAGAACGGAAATGATACCGATGACAAATGAGAAACCTATTCTGGACATGCTGTTCTTATAGGTATCAACATTTGTATAATCGTCAACGAAACGGTCTCTGTTCATGGCAAGAGCATCTCTTGAACCCTCAATGTATCTTGCAGTATGCAGATCGTCGGCACTCTGTTCAACTAAGCCTGTTGGGAACTTGACGGTTCTCATGACATAGGAACCCTGTCTGGTCGTAATGTTATCCCAGACGTCGATGCCCTTCTTTACGGAATAGGATGTGCCGAGTTTTATCTTAATTATATTCTGATGAATATAAGGGAATTGCGAATCGAAATATAATAAATACTTATGCTCAGTGCCATTGCCGATGATTGCAGGTGAAAAGCTGCCATCATAAATAGGATCGTGTAGAGTAAATGTCAGTCCTCTGTCCCCAACAATGTTCTTGGCATAATTAACATCTTCAATTTTGATGATCTTAGAGAAGTATTCCCACATACGCTTGAAAATAGGAATGTCTCTGCTTGCCAGCAGCTTTGAGTCACCGCCTGCGGCTATACGGTTTCCGCCATATGAAATGGCGTTAAGTCTGGTAACTTTCCAGCCAAGGTCTTCATAATGTTCAGTGAACATCTTTACGTACTTTTGTGTGACCTTGTTATCCTTGGTTGCATCTCTGCCTAAGATCTTGGCAGATTCATATTCACTGTCAGACATTTCACCCTGCAAGTGCAGCTGAGAAATGAAGTCAGTATAGTTTTCATAATCAATGTAACCATACGCTTCCCACTGCTGATGCATGTAGACTGTCTTTACGTTGTTGCTCAGTTTTGTATACTGAGGGTCATTCACGAAAATCAGGTTACGGTTCATTAATGAGTAAATGAGCATCATAACCAGTCCGACAACAGCTACTACTGACAATAAACCATGGAGAAGTCTTTTTATCAGATATTTTGTCATAACAACACCTTCCTGAACAGAAATATATAGGAGAGTAAAATAAATTACTCTCCTATAATTAAATTTTAACTAAAAGGATTTACAGTAAAACTATTTTACCACATTCCGATACACTTGATCATGTAACCAGCACCTTCTGGTAACATTGTATCGAGGTATGTTGATGGATCACCATAGTCTGGGCCCCATCCGCTTAAGTCATAGATATCATAGTTAGCTTCATATCCATAGGTTGTGTCGTAACCAGCACCGTACCACTGATCTGCTGTTTCGCAAGCGCAGAGGTTCATGATTACTAATCCGCCTAATGCAGCTTCAACTGACTGCTTGTATGAGTTAGCCATGTTTGTATAAACTTCGCTTGAAGCATAGTATGGTAAGTCAATGTAAATTGGGTGTTCTGCATCAACTGTGAATCCAAGCTTCTTTAATTCCTTAACAGCTTCGTCTAATTCAGCCTTAGCGTTCTCTGGGTTGTACCAGCCATCAAAACCGTCACCACCGTTTGGCTGCTCTGGATCGTAAACAGTGATCTTGACGCCATCAGCATCGATCTGATCCTGCATAATCTGACCGTAGAATGTGCCAGCTGGGTATGTAACGTCCTTACCATTGATCTTGACTGTTGTCTCTTCTGGTAATGATACGAAGTTGTATGGTGTATAAGAGTTTCTTAATGCGTTCAGCTTTAATTCTTCGCCAACTCTCTGAGCCATTGCTGAAGCTCTGTCGTATGCGAATGATAATGCTCTACGGAAGTGAACGTTCTGCATAGCGTTGTATGTTCTGTTAGCATCGTTAGCTGACTGTGGTGAAACTACTGAACCATCGTTGAAGTTCTGGAAACCTAAACGGTTGAGGTTATAGAATGACATGAATGTTGTAGCTTCTGTTAAAGCAACTGAAGCATACTTGTCAAATAAGCCATCCTGCTTAGCTAATACTGTTGTATTTGTTGTTAAGCCTACGCCATCGATAACGCCAGCCTTAGCATCATTGTAAGCCTTTGTAACATCTGAACCATCGTTGTACAGTCTTGTGAATGTCTTAATATTAACGTTTTCAGCATTCCAGTACTTTGGATTCAACTGGTAAACGATTGAGTTGTTTTCTGTCTGGCTTGTGATTAAGAATGGTCCGCAGTATGCGATTGTTGATGGTGATGTACCATACTGTGTATCAGCTGTGTAATCATTACCGAACTTGCCGCCTAATGATTCATAGAATGCTCTGTTCATTGGAACGAAGATATTGTATGAAAGCATTGATGGGAAGTATGGTGTAGCATCTTCTAATGTGTAAACCAGAGTATGCTCATCTGTAGCCTTTACGCCAACCTTTGAGAAGTCATGGTCGCCTTCGATATATTCGTGAGCACCGACGATGACGCCTTCAACTAACCATTCCAGACCGCCCTGAGCGTCTAACATGTGCTGGAAGCCAGCAACGAAGTCATCAGCTGTAACAGGAGCGATTTCTCTGCCCTGTGAGTCTGTCCATACAGCACCGTCACGGATTGTGAATGTGTATGTCTTGCCATCTTCAGAAACTGTATAACCAGTTGCTAATTCAGGCTGCTGGATACCTTCACAGTCGTATCTTAATAAGCCGGCATATGTGTCAACTACTAAGTCTGTATCAGCCTGCTTAGATGTTGCTAAAGCATCCATTGTCTGACCTTCGCCGTTATATGTTGTGGTGTAAGAATCCTTAATTGTGTAGCCCTTGCTTGTTAAGAATTCCTTAGCCCACTGCATGTAAGTACCTGTACCCTTGAGTTCATTGTACTTTTCTCTCATTTCTGCTCTGTCTTCCTTGGTGATGAAATCAGTAACAACAACTAATGTGTCGTTTCTGTCAGCATCTGTTCCCCATAATGCAGAACCAACTGTGTACGGAGCAATTCTTGAGATAGCGTAGTTACCGCCACGAGTGTAAAGAGGCATCATAACAGCAGCTTCCATTAACTTAGCTTCAGCTATAGCCATGTCAGCATATCTCTTTGCCATGTCAGTATTGTTTGCTTTGGCTTCTGAGTAGATCTTGTAGAAATCGCTTAAAGCGTTATTATACAATGTTGTACAATCAGAACCATATGTTTCAGCATTGAACTGACGGAACTCATCAACAGTAACTTCCTTCTTACCACATGCAGCAAAGCTGAAGCACATAGCAAGAGCGAGTAAGATTGTTAATAACTTCTTCATTTTTTTCTCCCTTCATTGAAAAAATGCATAGTACCTTAAGATACTAATACACTTATTTTAACTTTTTATGAGAATATGTCAACAATTTTCACAGCTATGTTGCCATATTTTCACACTATTTTTTACCTGTTTTTGAAAATTTTTCAGAATTATTTTTTCATCTTTTTCATTTGTTTTCATTGCTTGCCGTCCTTATTATATTTACCATATAATATATAAGCATGGCATGGAGGATTACCCAAGCGGTTCAAGGGGCCGGTTTCGAAAACCGTTAGGAGTTGAAAGGCTCGCATGAGTTCGAATCTCATATCCTCCGCCATTTTTTAGAGGACAAACCATGAAGGAAAGCAGGAAACTCATCAGAAGGTATTTCAAGTCACCTAAGGAGTACAAGATCATATTGCTGGCAGCCATTCTGTTAGTCATATCTTCCATCCTGGTACTTGCGAATGGCTTCACCAACTATGTACCAAAGAACAGGCAGTCAGAATATGTCTGCTACAACGGTGTTGAACTGGATGCCGGCGATAAGGCGTACCTGGACGTTACCGGAATAGATGAAGGAATAAGGGAAAGAGACGGCAGGACGTTCCATGCCGTAATAGATGAAGGCATTGAAGCCGATGACTGGTACTATTACATGGTACTTATCGACGACAATACCTATCGCAAGATGGCCAGGCAGGCCGAATATTATTATGACGACAACGTTGAGGTGGTTCCCTACAGACTGTGGGGGTCCATCGTTACACCGTCTGACGCCTTCGTAAAAGAGGTAATGGAATTCTATAACTTTGCTATTGAAACCTATTACCGTACATTCGGAAGCACGTATCTGGTCGTTGACACGTACAATCAGACCCTGAGATCTCTGGCAGCTTACGCCTTGATGCTGGGATTTATCGCCTTCATGTTCTGCCTGTCACTGATAATGACGCATGCCGCCAAGGTCAATCAGATATTGAAGTTCATTGCCGGCAATTACGACATAGACGAAGTAGCTGAAGAGCTGGGCAATTCCCCTCTTACCTACAGTGATCCGACCTTTACAGAAAACTATCTGTTCAACCGCAAAACTGTCACGGTGATCAGAACCAGCGACATTGCCATGGTCTCACCTATCGACCAGGGTATGGAGCACTTCCTGGCAGCCTTCCTGGTTCAGGGAAAATACATCGCTATCGCCCGTAGAACAAAGGACGGCTATGATGAGATCATTGAAAAGATAAGGGAAAAGAACCCTGACCTGCTGATAAACAACACACCGGATAACTTTGACCGCTATCAGGAAATCGTCAGACAGTATCAGGAAGACAACAAATAATCATTATATATAAAACAAAACCGGATGGATCTCTCCATCCGGTTTTTCAATACATAACTAATGCTTACTGAGCTTCGTATTTCTTTAACAGATTGTTGAAACGTCTCTGAGCATCGCTCTTAGCCTTTTCGTACAGTTCTTCAGCCTTATCCGGATTTACCTTAACAAGGTTGTTGTATCTTGCTTCGTCCATTAAGAAGTCTCTGAACTTGTCGAAGTCTGGCTTCATGAAGTCGATTGTCAATGGCTTTTCGTTTCTCGGATCGTAACGGTACAATGCAACATAGCCGCACTGTACAGCTTCCTTCTGAACCTGCTGCTGCTTTGACAGACCGCCCTTGATACCGTGCAGTTCACATGGGCAGTATGCAATGATCAGTGATGGTCCATTGTAGCTTTCTGCTTCCTTAAGAGCCTTGATAGCCTTTACTCTGTCAGCGCCCATGCAGATGCTTGCTACGTATACGTGGCCATAGCTCATGACGATCTGGCCTAAGTCCTTCTTAGCTACTGCCTTACCGCCAGCTGCGAACTGAGCGATTGAAGCAGCCTGTGAGCTCTTAGAAGACTGTCCGCCTGTGTTAGAGTATACTTCTGTGTCTAATACCAGAACGTTAACGTTCAGGTTGTTAGCCATTACATGGTCTAATCCACCGTAACCGATATCATATGACCAGCCGTCACCACCGACGATCCATACTGATGCGCTTACCAGATCTCTTGCATCCTTTAACAGAGGCTTGACGTTTTCATTAGCGCTGGCTTCTAATGCCTTGACTAATTCTGGCTGTAAACGCTTCTCTTCAGCACGGTTGCCGTTGATTGACAGATATTCTTCGAATAATGCCTTTAATTCTGGTTCAACGTTTTCGAGTTCGTCTTCCATGATCTTCAGCATTGAAGCTCTCTTGTAGCTTCTAGCCAGAGCCATGCCGTAACCGAATTCAGCATTGTCTTCGAATAATGAGTTAGCCCATGCAACACCGTTGCCGTCTTCATCCTTAACGAATGGAGTAGATGGTGTTGAGCCGCTGTAGATTGATGAACAGCCTGTTGCGTTGGCTACTAACATGTCAGGTCCGAATAACTGTGAAACTAACTTGTAGTATGGAGCCTCGCCACAGCCCGGGCATGAACCTGATACTTCGAAATACGGCTTCAGGAACTGTGATCCCTTAGGTGTATCTGTTGAGAAGTACTGGCTCTTGTACTCTGTTTCCTTGTATAAGTAGTCTGCTAACGGAGCCTGTGGCAGCTGTTCCTTGACATCAACCATTGTCAATGCCTTGTTACCGCCCTTGCCCGGGCATTCCTTAGCACATAAGCCACAGCCTACGCAGTTGTCCGGAGATACCTGGATTCTGAACTTCAGGTTTTCAACACCCTTGCCCATAGCCTTGATTGTCTCGAATTCCTGTGGAGCGTTGGCAATTTCTTCATCAGTCAGTAAGAACTGTCTGATTGTTGCATGCGGACATACGAATGAACAGAAGCCGCACTGGATACAGTTCTCAGGATTCCACTTCGGAACGAATGCAGCGATGTTACGATGCTCGTTGTATGAAGCGTTGTTTCTCATTGAACCGTCTAATACGCCATGCTTTGTGAATGCTGATACTGGCATTTCATAGCCGTACAGGTTACCGATCTGGTTGACATATTCATCCATGTAAGCATCACCTGTCTTCGGTAATTCGAAGTGTGGATCGAGTTCAGCCCATTCCGGCTTAACTGGTACTTCTACTAATCCTTCGTTACCTGAGTCGATTGCCTTGTAGTTCATGTTGACTACGTCGTCACCCTTACGTCCATATGACTTCTTGGCAGCTGCCTTCATTAATCCTAATGCTGTCTCATATGGCAGGATCTGTGGATTCAGAGCGAAGAATGAAGACTGCAGGATCGTATTTGTATGACGGCCCATGCCGATTCTCTGAGCGATGTCTGTAGCGTTGATCGTGTAGAACTTGGCGTGCTTCTTAGCTAACTGATACTTGATTCTGTTCGGCAGGTATTCTTCCAGTGCCTCGCCTTCAAGTGTCGTGTTCAGTAAGAATGTGCCGCCTTCCTTCAGGTCAGCGATCAGGTCATACTTCAGAGCATATGAATCGAGTGAGCATGATACGAAGTCGATGTTCGTAACATAGTATGTTGAACGGATTGGTGTAGGACCGAAACGCAGGTGGCTTCTTGTAACGCCGCCAGCCTTACGTGAGTCATACTGGAAATATGCCTGAGCATATAAGTCAGTGTTATCACCAATGATCTTAACAGAAGACTTGTTGGCACTTACTGTACCGTCTGAGCCTAAGCCCCAGAACAGACATGAAGTGTAGTCACTTGGTACTGTGAAGTTTGGATCAGGTGTCAGTGACAGATGTGTAACGTCATCAACGATACCCAGTGTGAATTCTTCCTTTGGATCTTCCTTGCATAATTCATCATAAACTGCCTTGATCTGGTTAGGCTGAGTATTCTTGCTTGAGATACCGTAACGGCCGCCGATCAGCTTAATGTCATGATTTCTTAATACGTTCATTACATCGAGGAATAATGGTTCACGTGTGCCCATTTCCTTTGTTCTGTCTAATACAGCGATCTTCTTGACTGTCTTTGGTAAGACGTTCAGGAAGTACTTGGCTGAGAACGGACGATATAAGTGTACCTTAATGACACCAACCTTCTGTCCTGAAGCGTTCAGAGCATCAACTACTTCTTCGATCGTTTCATTTACAGAACCCATGGCAACGATGACTCTGTCAGCATCTGGTGCGCCATAGTATACGAATGGCTTGTATTCTCTGCCAGTGTGCTTGCTGATTTCTGCCATGTAGTCATTAACGATATCAGGAACAGCAGCGTAATGAGTATTCTGAGCTTCTCTGCCCTGGAATGTGATATCGTCGTTTTCTGCACCGCCTCTGGTAACTGGGTTGCCATGAGGATTCATTGATTTCTTACGGAAGTTTTCCAGAGCATCCTGGTCTAAAAGTCCCTTCAGGTAATCATAATCCATTACTTCGACTTTCTGGATTTCATGAGATGTTCTGAAACCATCGAAGAAATGAATGAACGGAACTGAACCCTTGATAGCTGATAAGTGAGCTACACCGGCTAAGTCCATAGCTTCCTGAACTGAGTTAGAAGCTAACATGCAGATGCCTGTCTGACGGCATGCATATACGTCCTGGTGATCACCGAAAATACTTAAAGAACGGCTTGCTAAGGATCTGGCTGCAACGTGGATTACGCCTGGTAACAATTCGCCAGCCAGTTTGTAGATGTTAGGAATCATTAATAATAATCCCTGTGAAGCAGTAAATGTTGTAGCTAATGCACCAGCCTGCAAAGTACCGTGAACGGCACCAGCTGCACCGGCTTCTGACTGCATTTCAGCAACCTTTACTGTACTGCCAAAGATGTTTTTACGTCCCTGTGTTGCCCACTGGTCAACTACTTCTGCCATTGTTGAACTTGGGGTAATAGGGTAGATAGCTGCTACTTCTGTAAACGCATAAGCGACATGAGCGGCGGCTGTATTACCATCCATGGACATGAATTGTTTAGTCATTAGTTATGCCTCCCTTGTATTCCATTTAACATTATAGACTAATTTGATTTTTCGCTCAATATTTCCCATTCTTTTTGCCTCCCTATTTCATGATTTGAAACGACATAATTCCACCTCATTACGGGCACTGAAAAAGCCCTCTCAATGCGCATCTGTTATAATGCTTTCATAAGCAAGACACCTATAATGAAAGGAATGATCACATGAATCTGGTCATACATGATCTGAACCATGAACAGTGGGAAAAGATCAGTGCTGACTATGACGGCTGGACCGTCATTGCCGATAACGGAACCATTAAGCCCTGCACGGGCTGTTTCAGCTGCTGGCATAAGACTCCCGGTCAGTGCATAATAAAAGACGGCTATGATAACATGGGCTATCTGATCCATCATGCCGAAAAAGTGACCTTCATAAGCCATTACACTTACGGAGGCTTTTCCGGTTTCGTGAAGAATGTTCTGGATCGCTGCCTGGGCTACGTTCTGCCGCAGTTTGAGATAGTAAACAATGAGTCACATCATCAGAAACGCTATGATGAGGATAAGCCCGTAACATTTATTTTCTACGGTCATGATCTCAGTGAGGACGACAGGAAATGTGCCGAAAGATACGTTACTGCCGTCTGTGTCAACATGAGAACCCATGTTGAAGAAGTCATCTTCCGCGAATGTGAGAAACCTGCCCCAGGAAGAACTGTTTCTGATTCAGCAACTAACGGGAAAACAGTAATTCTCAACGCCAGCCTGCGCTGGGCAAACGGCAATTCTGCCATGCTGGCAAGGGAACTGACAAAGAGACTTAACGGTGAATGTGAAACCGTTGCACTGCCAAAGTACATGAACAGGATGAATGAATTGATGACCATGCTTCAGAATGCTGAAACGCTCATCCTGTGCATGCCGCTTTACGTTGACGGACTTCCCTCTCAGCTGATCAGATTCATGCAGAAATGTGAAGCTGAATATCATGGATGTAAGAAGAAAGTATACATTCTGGCAAACATGGGTTTGTATGAAAGCAGTCAGCTGGTAAACCTTTTCAGCGCCGTTAAGAAATGGTGTGCAAGGATGAATTTTGAATACTGTGGCGGGCTTGGGGCAAGTGCAGGTGAACTGCTTGGAGCCATAGCCCAGAATATCCCGCTGGCAAAGGGACCGGGAAAACACACCGCAGACGGCCTGGACAAGATGGCTGAAGCCATCAATAACCGTACTTCAGTAAATGACATTTTCACGGAACCCTTCATGTTCCCCCGCAGGCTCTACATACTCATTGCCAACCGCAACTGGAATAATCTGGCAAGAAAAAACGGCATAAAGCCGAAGGATCTGTACAGACAGTTATGAAGACAAAAACAGTGTTTGCAATAAACACTGTTTTTCTTTAGTTATTATGTTTTCTGGAGCAGGTTGCACCAAAGGCACAGCCGCTGCAGATGTTATTACAGCTTGTCTTATCCTTGCGGATGGTTCTTAAGGCAAACACTGCCAATATCGCTATGACTGCGATGACGATCAGATTGCCCCAGTTCATAACAGACCTCCGATTACTCTGACGATCAGAGCTCCAACCCAGGCCAATAAGCACTGCCAGGCTACGACATAGATTGCCCATTTACTGCCGAGTTCTCTTTTGATTGAGGCAACAGCCGCAACACAAGGTGTATACAGCAGGCTGAATACCAGCATGCAGGCTGCCGTAAGTGAACTTATGGCACCGGCAACACCGGTATCGGTAAACAGCATCTCCATCATTGAAACAACACTTTCCTTGGCCATGAAGCCGCATACAAGCGATGTTACGATTCGCCAGTCTCCTAATCCTGCCGGCTTCATTATCGGTACTAGCAGGCTGGAAACAGCTGCCAGAATGCTTGTACGAGGATCATCAACAAGATTGAATCTGAAGTCAAAGCTCTTCAGGAACCATACAACTATCGTAGCTATGAGAATTACGGAGAAGGCTCTCTGCAGGAAGTCCTTGGACTTTTCCCATAACAGCTGCATTACATTCTTAAACCCAGGCATGCGGTAATTCGGCAGTTCCATGACAAACGGAACGGCTTCACCGGTAAACAGGATCTTCTTGAACACCAGAGCCATCAGTATTCCGACTATGATGCCCAGAACATACAATCCGGTTACGATTATCCAGCTGATCTTCGGGAAAAACGCATTGGCAAAGAATCCGTATATCGGCAGCTTTGCCGTACAGCTCATGAATGGCGTCAGTAATATCGTCATTTTTCTGTCTCTGGCACTTGGCAATGTTCTTGTGGACATTACCGCGGGTACCGTACAGCCAAATCCTATCAGCATCGGTACGATGCTTCTGCCGGACAGGCCTATCTTTCTAAGCAGCTTATCCATTACGAACGCAACCCTGGCAATGTAGCCGCTGTCCTCAAGAAGACTTAAGAACAGGAACATGGTTACGATTATCGGCAAGAAGCTTAAGACGCTTCCTACACCTTCAAACAGACCGTCAGATACCAGTGACTGTAAGCCCATGTTGACGTTGGCATTCTGCATTGCAGCCTTCACGACGTTCTTAAGGGCATCGATTCCTGATGCCAGAAGGTCCTGCAAAAACGGTCCGATCAACGCAAACGTCAGATAGAATACCAGTCCCATGATCAGTATGAACATCGGGATGGCACTGAACTTGCCTGTTAATATCTTATCTATCTTGCCGCTGCGGATGTGTTCCCTGCTCTCGTTAGGCTTCTTGACGCAGCTGTTGCATACCTTGTATATGTAGGCAAAACGCATCTCTGCCATGGCCGCGCTGCGGTCAAGACCTCTTTCGTTTTCCATCTGAACGATGATGTGCTCGATGGTTTCCTTTTCATTCTGATCCAGTTCCAGCATCTTCATGATCTGCGGATCGCCCTCGATGATCTTGCTGGCAGCGAATCTTGTCGGTAAGCCCGTCCTGACAGCATGGTCTTCAATGAGATGTATGATGGCATGTATTGCCCTGTGAATGGCACCGCCATTCTCATTATTCTCACAGAAGTCATGGTATACCGGCTTTTCCTGATATCTGGCAATGTGGATGGCATGGTTTACCAGTTCATCAACGCCCTCATTCTTAGCGGCAGAAATCGGTATTACCGGTACTCCCAGCATGTCTTCCATTCTGTTGATGTCTACCGTACCTCCATTGCCGGTCATCTCATCCATCATGTTAAGAGCTACGACCATCGGCACGTTCATTTCCAGTAACTGAATGGTCAGATACAGATTTCTTTCTATATTGGTGACGTCAACGATGTTGATTATCGCCTTCGGTTTTTCTCTTATGATATGATTTCTGGAAACCTTTTCCTCACTGGAATAAGGCGACATTGAATAAATGCCGGGCAGGTCCGTTATGAGTGTATTCGGATGTCCCTTTATGACACCATCCTTACGGTCAACTGTAACACCAGGGAAATTGCCTACGTGCTGATTTGAACCGGTAAGCTGATTGAATAACGTAGTCTTGCCGCTGTTCTGATTGCCAACCAGAGCAAAGGTAAGCGTCTCGTTATCCGGCAGTAGATTGCCGCTTCCCTTGGGATGGAACTTGCCTTCCTCACCCAGACCAGGATGCAGTACCTTTCTTTCCTTATCCTGTTTATTCTGTGTTTCTGCAGGATTTTCGGTTACTAACTCTACTTCGATCTTCTCTGCTTCGCTTAATCTCAGCGTCAGTTCATAACCGTGTATTCTTAATTCCATCGGGTCACCCATCGGAGCAAACTTGACCAGTGTGATCAATGCATCCGGGATTACGCCCATGTCAAGGAAGTGCTGACGTAAAGCCCCTTCACCGCCAACACTCTTAATTCTTACTGTCTGATTCTGCTTGATTTCATTCAGTTTCATTTTTTCTACCCTGCTTCGCTATAATTGTACTATATCTGAATAGTAAAGGCTGACTAAAATCATAACAGGAATATAAAAAAGACGGTTTAAACAAACCGTCTTCATTGTACTGTTCTGTTTTAAATCGGTTCCTTATGGTACCCCATGAAGTATAAGCCGAACGCAGCCCCGCAGATTCCTCCGGCAATGTGAGCCAGCTGAGAAATTTTGTCGGAAGCGTACATGGCATCATAGATCTCTCCGCCGAGATAAATGATGAGTACCAGTATCAGAGTCAATGGTATCTGACCCTTCTCAAAGCTTGTGGCTGAGGCCAGCACGATCATCATGAACACGACACCGCTGGCACCGCATAAGGCAATGTCAGGGAAGATGATGTTGTTCAGAATGCCGCCTACTACTGCGGTAACACCTATCATCTTTAGAAGGTTCTTACTGCCGTACTTTTCTTCTATCATAGGTCCGAGCATCAGAATGTACATGATGTTGCCCAGGAAGTGATCCCATCCGGCATGACCGAAAACATAGGTGATCAGTCTTATGTAAGTCAACGGATTAAACAGACTGTTGAAATATGTCATGAAAAACATTCTTGTAGTGTAGCCGTTGGTATAGTAGCCTAAGGCAAGACTGAGCAGACAGATCAGTGAAAACGTCAGCGTAACAGGAGCGTTGTAATCAATGAAGAACTTTCTCTTTTTCATATTCCCACCCTTTCTAAATAAAAAAATGGTGAGGAGTAAGGGACTCGAACCCATGACCCCTTCCACGTCAAGGAAGTGCTCTCCCAGCTGAGCTAACCCCTCATCACCATTTCGGTATGTATATATTACCACCTTTATTTCATTTTGTTAACCTGTAATTTGGATGAAATAATCCCGTTCTTTCATTGTACTCGTCATCAACCATCTGAAATCCCAGTTTATCCAGGATCTTTTCATAGGCAATGTTATCAGGATTATTGTCCGTTACTATCTCCGTAGCCCCCACGTAATCAAAGGCATGTTCCAGTACTCTGCGGCAGGCTTCCGTGCCAAATCCCCTGTTCCAGTACTCCGGCAGGATGTAGACGGCAAGGCCGTATTTCTTTCTGTTACCCTTTACCGGTAGCAGTCCGCATGCTCCCAGAAACTCATTCTTGTTAGTAAAGATCGGCCAGCAGGATACATGATACTTGCCCTCGTTGTACATTTCGGTATTGAGTCTGGATAATACCTCATCATTTGTCACGTCATCAGCCAGATATCTGAATACGTCTCTGTTCTGCCATAACCTCTTGGCCAGCAACAGGTCATTCTTTTCCCAGCGGGAAAACTGAAGGTCCTCTGACTTCATGAAGTACTTTCTCGTTACTTCCCTAACGGCTGTCCTGTTCTGCATTTCAGTCCTGTTCTTGAGAACGAAAGTAGTATCTCCCGGATTAAGAGAGAAAACCTTCTTCTTGATCCTGGCATGAGTATACTCATTCCTTACGAAGTCCATGAGCACATGGCTGTGATAGCCATGAACGACCAAAAGCTCCGTACACTTAAAGGGCAATGTCTCCAGTAAGTGGTTCAGAGCTATCTTGCTTTCAATGACCGTCATCTCATGCAGATCGATTCTCTCTTTCATCTTTCAATATCCTGTCTGTAGAACTTCAGCGGTTTACGGTAATCAAGTCCGGTAAAGAAAGATCTGTCGTTGATGTCTTCAAGCAGAGCTTCAACTTCGATATCCCCCTTCATGTACCTGTCAAACAGCGTCAGCAGTGTTACTCCCTCGCCAATGGCTCTCTTAGCCATTTCATAGAATGTCTCATTGCTTGTAATTTCATAATCAGCATCATTATGCCATTCGGCTTTTCTGTCATTTATGGCATCCATTTCGCTGTCGTATTCCTGCGGCAACATCATCGTCGTACCGAAACCCTGTAAGCCAAAGGCATTCTCCAGTCTTTCAACAAAGCCGTATCTCTTTCCCTTCGGATCCCATAACAGCTTATGGATCTTACGGAAGTCATTGATGCTGTCAGTGATCTCCTTCTTAGTGACATTCAATCCGTATACATCATGCAGCACGCCGAAATACAGTTCAGCGATCTTACCATCAGCATGCTCCTTATTCGCAATCAGTTTATAGGAAGCGTAATCATCAGTATCAAGGTCATTGTCCCTGATTACCCTGTAATCGATGTAGGTCTCAAAAAGCTGATGTGAAAGTCCGGCAGCTTCCTGACTGTTTCCCGTTGAATAGAAGACATATGGATGAACACTCATGTCCAGAGCCCAGTGGCAGATGTATCCGGCCACATAGGCAGTGATCACGTCATCCTGCTGCCTGCGGGCAAATTCAAAGATGTACCTGAATGATTCATCGATCCTGTCGTTATGCATTTTGCCCAGGCATCCCTGGACAAGTTTTACATTCTTCTTTGACTGCCATGGCATGCGGTGATAAGCCGCGAAGAAATCTGATGCCTGGGTACCAAGCATGAAGACGTTGCGATGCTTTCTTATGATATTGCGCAGGCTGTCACTGTACAGGTTCGTACTCATGACTTCGCCATACCAGCAATGTGCTATGATGTTAGGCAAAATTACCACTCCCGTTTCCCATTATAACAAAAAAGGCAGTATTCTCATACTACCTTGCAAGTCTTGCTGAATTGATGACTGACAGCAATGCGATGAACAGATCCGCCAGCACCAGTACCCATATCGGCACCAATCTTACCACTGCCAGGGTGATCAGAATCAGCTTGATCACGATATTTATGGCAATGTTGAATCTGGCGATTCCCGTTGTCTTTCTGGCTGTCCTTCTGCCCTTTACCAGACCTTCCAGAGAATCATACATCAGTACGACGTCGCTGTTTTCAAAGGCTGCTTCAGGATTTCTGACACCCATGGTAACGCCAACGCTGGCTGCCTTCAGTAATTCCCGGTCGTGATCACTGTCGCCGACTACGGCTACCGTTCTGCCCTGACGCTTGAAGAGGACTATCTTATCCTCCTTGCTCTTTGAAGTCATGTTGCCGAAGGCGGCGGTCAGATTAAGCGTCTTGATGTAAGTATTCAGCTTTTCCTGAGACTCACTGCTGAACAGAGCGATGTTATTGACGCCGAGATCCTTCAGATCATTTATGTCCTTAATTGCCGTGTCCTTGCTGTTGTCGGTAAACAGGACGGCACCGAGATAGTTCTCTCTGTCGCAGACATATATCGCGTTATCGTATTCCTCCGGAAGGTTTTTCACCTTCAGGGATCTCATGTAGTTCATGTTGCCGATGTGATACTGCCTGCGTCCGTACTTGGCCGTAATGCCCATGCCATCCTCAACGGCGAAGTTTCTGACCTTTGACTCATCGTACTTCATGACTCTGTCATCGTGCAGAATTGCCCTGGCTATCGCATGGTCACTCTGGGATTCAATTGCCGTTACGATGCTCATGAACTCATTTATGTCCATGTCCGTTCTGATCTCGGCAACCTGAATGAAGTCGTTGTCGATGGTATTGGTTCTGTCCAGAACCAGGTAATCAAAGTCACTGAGCTGCTCCAGACATCTGGCTCCCTTGATCAGTACGCCGTTTCTGCCGGCTGCTGAAGAGCCGCAGTAGAATGCCAGCGGTACCGATAACAGCATGCCCAACGGATAGCTTACTGCCAGTAAGCAGCAGGCCGCAAAGATGCTTTCCTCATATGTTATGTACAGGACATGCGGTCCAAGTATAGCCATGGCAATTGCCAGGATCATTACGGCAGGCGTAAAGAACCTGAACAGTTTGGTAATGGTTTCCTCAGCCTTGCTGGAATTCATCTTGCAGTCACGGATGATGTTCTTTATCTTGCTGGAAGTGGATTCTTCCAGAGTCTTCAGAGCTTTGATCCTGATAGGATCATCACCTGCGTTTACATAACCGCTGGCCAGCTCAGCTTCCTTTTCCAGGGTCAGCGGAGCCTTTACGCCATTGATGTTCTCAGTTGATACCAGAGCACTGTCAGACAATAGAACGCTGTCAACAGGAACCTCCTCATTTCTGCCAACTGAAAGGATCATGTCACTTCTGACCTTGTCATTACCGATGTCGATGACCTGGTCATCCTTTACCCAGTGAACCGGATATCTTCCCTGTTCAGTAGCACTGTTGACGGTCTCCTTTATTTTATTTATATAATTATCACTTATATAACGGGTGATGCGGTAAAGAGCCATGGCAATACCGGCATCCAGTCCTCTTTCAATGTAGAAGCATGGTATGGTAGCCAGCGAGATCATGACAGAGCTGTCGGTGATCTTCTTCTTCAGAATGCTCTCATAGGCTTCGACTATTACGTCGTAGCCAAACAGCATGTAGCCGACGGCTAGCAGTATGTTCCTGACGTCCTTTTCTTTGACCAGGTATCCTGCAACAAGCAGACCGCAGCCAACGACAAACCTGGCAGCCATCCTCCACTTTGGAATGGTTACCTGTTCTTCTTCGCTAACTTGAACTTCTTCCTTTTCCACCGTTACAGGTTCAACTTCCTGCAAGACCAGTGTTTTTCTGCCTTCAGCCATGCTTTTTCTCCCTTACATCAGCTAATAATGAATATTAAAGGATTTTTCCGGATATTTCAACTGTTGCACCAGAAAAGCAGCTGTTTCACAGCTGCTACAGTTCTCTGACCATCTCTTCCTTACTGATCTTGTTGAAGTGATTTGCCACCGGCTTGCTGTCATCAGCGGCATAGCCCATCGGCATTAAGAGAACGACCTTTTCATTCTCAGGCAATTCAAAGGCTTCATGTACTGCCGTATTCGGGAACCAGCATACCCATACTGAACCGATGCCCAGGCTGGCTGCTTCCAGCATCATGTGAGTCGCAGCGATGGCGGCATCCTGCTGGCCGGAAGTTACACCCTCCTCAAGCTCATTGTGCCATTCAATGTTCTTATCAACCGTTACCATCATGACTACCGGAGCATTGTAAGCACATCTGGTAATTCCCCTTATTCTGGCGATTGCTTCTTCGCTCTTCAGCTCATAGATCCTGACAGGCTGAAAGTTCTTGGCGGACGGAGCTACCATGGCAGCCTCAATGATCTTATCAAGCTTCTCCTGCTCAACAGGTCTTTCTGAATACTTTCTGACTGAATATCTTTCCTTTAACAGTTCCAACAGTTCCATAATCTGCGTCCTACTATTTTTCTATTTACAGAAATGACTTTTTTCATTATACTTAATGTGCTGCCGGTTTAGCTCAGTGGTAGAGCACACCCTTGGTAGGGGTGGGGTCGTGAGTCCAATTCTCACATCCGGCACCACTTGTAAGGAAAGCACACGTGAGTGTGCTTTTTTCTATCTTCCGCTGTGCGTCTGGAAATACTTTGATGACGGATGCGGTTTTCTGGTGGCAATCGGTTCTACCGGAATGTCATTGATCACAGCCATCATGTATGAGAGTACTTCCACAGCTGGGGCGACTTCAAGAGCCTTGAAGTTCTCTGAGCAGATGTTGAATGCGAGGTCTGTATCGTCTTCAACGTCACATCCGAAGATGTAGCCCTGACCCAGCTCATTCTTGGAGAATCTGACTACTGAATGAGCCAGTTCCCTGTCTCTGACGCCGTCGCTTAAGGCAATGACGACATCTCCCTTTACAAAGCCAAGACATGGGCCGTGCAGGCCGTCTTCCTGTTCATAGCCGATGGCCATGTACAGCTTGGCAACTTCCAGTAACTTAAGGGCACCTTCAAGTGCAATGCCGTATAAGTCGCCAGAACCGTAGAAAATGTGTGTTCTGGTATTTTTCAGAACATCCTTTCTGCTTTCAAACCATTTTAGTGATCTTTCAACTACATCAGGATGATTCTTAACTGCCTTCTTGCCGTCAGCGATGTAAGCTTCATAGGCTTCCCTGCTAAGGAAACCGTTCATGCAGCCGATCCTCATGGCAATCAACTGCAGTGCCAGGAAGGTTGCACAGAAACCTACGGTTCTGTAGCCGTATTCCTCGCCGTTTACGCAGATCGAAACATGAGCCTTGGCTTCCTTGGCTATCGGGCTGTTGGCATCGTCAGTAACTGCCAGTGTCAGTAATCCGTTTTCATTAGCCTTCACGATCATGTCAGTAACCAGCTTTGAGGTACCGCTCTGAGAAGCGAAGATGTACAGGGCATTCTTATTGAATACCGTCTTGTTCAGGAAGGTATTCGGGAAGAAGCCGTGAACCTGCAGGTTGCTGACCTTTTCCATGAATGGCGTTGCCGTAACGATGGCGTTGTGGCTTGATCCTGAGCCAACCATGATGATCTCATCGATCTCACTGATTCTGTCCTTTAATAATTTTTCTACTGCATCAGTTACTTCCACACTGTTATCAAACATGTAGTCAGCGACCTTGGCCGTTCTTCTGATGCAGTCTAACATTGTTACCATATCTGTTGTACTTCCTTTCATAGTTCATTTAGCATCTGCTGGGGATTTTCCCCGGCATTGACCTTTTCGAGGGCTCTGATGATGATGCCGTTTTCATCGATCAGATAGGTGCTTCTTACCACGCCGAAATACTTTCTGCCGTACATGCTCTTTTCTTTCCAGACATCATAGGCCTGCAGAACTTCAAGCCCTTCATCTGAAAGAAGTGTAAATGGCAGTCCGTATTTCTCCTCGAACTTCTTATGAGAAGCCACACTGTCCTTGCTGACACCCAGAACTACTGCGCCCTTTTCCGTGAACTGCGGATACAATTCAGCGAAATTGCAGGCCTGCTTGGTACAGCCTGAAGTATTGTCCTTTGGATAGAAGTACAGAACTACCTTCTTTCCGCGGTAGTCTTCAAGATTGTGTACCTTGCCGTTCTGATCAGGCAAACTGAACAATGGAGCCTTGTCACCGATATTTAACATGTCTATTCCTCCTCATCAAGATACTCGCATATCTCCATGATATAATCATTCATTGACTTATCCACGGTCCCCATGACCTGGATGTTGCACTTGCTGACAGGTATGAGCAGCTTTCTGGCATTGCTCTCTGATACCGCCAGCGCCATTGCCGGAGTTATTTCACCCAGAAGAGAATTTGCCGCAATTATGCCCATTGGTCCGATGATGTAATCAGCCTTTGCCGCATTGACCTTCACGGGGTTTTCTCCGGTTGCCCCGGCTACCCCGGATTTGATCATGGCGGCAGTAGCTACCGCATTGGTACCTACGGCTATGACATCGTCCCTGTGTCCGGCCTTAACGAGCTGTTCAACGATGGCCTTGCCCATCTTGCCGCCCTGGCCGTCTATTACCAGTATTTTCATTAATAGTTCTTCCTTAATAACATTGTATATGAGTCACCGGCCTGGATGAATTTTATTGGCAGTTCAGCCGGTAATATGGTTGGTAAGAACACTTCACCGAACCACTTCATGCCAGGTTCCTCGACGTTGAAGTGACCGGCAGCCAGTACGCATCTGTCCTGACCAAGCATTGCGCCGTCACGCATGAAGATGGCCAGCGTAAAGTCGGTGATCTCCATGGCGATGATCGTATCAATGTTGTTTTCCTCAACAATGGTAAGCATCTGGTTATCTGTCGGGCCGATTACATGAGAAGGAATGAAGATCCTGCTGGTGTAACCGTCAACGTTGCCCATGGTCTTGATGCCGTTAAGATTCATCTTTTCCATGAGGTATTCAGCCACATCTCTGGTAGGTGTCTTGGGAATCTCGTACATCATCGGTCTGTTTACGTTGCCGATTCTGTAGTCGAGCCAGCCCAGTTCGGCAGACAGGCCATAGAAGATGCCGTCAACTCTCTCGCCTTCCCAGTCTACACCGGCATGAATGTGGTCGTGGTCTCTCCATACCGTAATGCCCGTGGCATCAAGCAGTGCCTTCTTATACTTGAAGGTGCTGTTATCCTGCAGCCAATCCGTATGGTCCCCATGGTTCCAGAACAGTGATTCGTGAGCCACGATCAGGTTGGCACCCATCTTGGCTGCCTTTCTGATTACCTCAACGCTGGCATAGATGGTCGTAACGACACCTGTGCATTCCTTATCAACATCACCATACAGTACCTTGTCACGGGTGGTTTCAGGCTTGATCGCATTGCCGTTCCATTCCTTGTAATGGTGGTCCTTGATTATCTGAATAACTTCACTGATTTTCATATTATGCTCCTTATTCTCTACCCATATTCTATAACAATTCACTTTTTCTTTTCAGCATTTCGACTAAGATTTTATCCGCCGGACACAGGTTCATTTTCTCAGTTTCCTCCAGGGTCACCCAGCGGCAGTCAACATGCTCATTGAGTGAAAACCCCGTTTCCGAAAGAGCGCACTGATACAGCGTAAGATGAATGCTCAGATCATCGTAGTCATGGTAACAGTCTGCCATTTCATCATATACGGTCACATCCGCATTTATCTCTTCCCTGAGTTCCCTCTTGAGGGCCTGCTGCCCCGTTTCACCCTTTTCGATCTTTCCGCCGGCAAACTCCCAGCCTAAGCCTCTGGCCTTGTAAGGAGGACGGCGAAACAGCAGAAAACGGTCGCCTTCCTTAATGTATCCGGCAACGACTTCCAGCGGTTTTCTCTCGGTCTTTCTTACTTCCATATCTAAAGTATCACCTTTGAAAAATACTTTTTCAACATAAATCGTTACTGTTGGTGTTCTGGCAGCTGATTTGCTACAATTTAGGTATACAAAGAAATTAATAATATGGAGATAACTATAAAGAAATCAAGCACTTTCCCCGGGGAAAGTGAATAAAAGACAAGTTATCTGACATATAGTGAGAGTTCTTTGAAATCGTGAATAAAAAGTACACTGAAAACAACTATCCTTGATAGCCAATTTTTGATA
>JAFWGU010000037.1 GCA_017512285.1 Erysipelotrichaceae bacterium
CTTAAGCAACCATCCGACCGGAGATGTCGCCAAACATTGAGCCGAATGGCTGCTTAAGTATTTCAATATTTGGCAATATCATTATATCATCAGTCAATTTTATAAGGTATCTTATTACCAACAGAATTGTTTACTGTTAGAATTTTATTCATCCAACCTTTTAGATACTGATAAAACATTTTGCATTTCATTTTATGTTTGTCTACTTTAAAGTATTTGTCAACTTTTTCCAAAAATACTGCACCATTTTCTTTACCTTTTTGTTGAAAGTACATTCACGCTTACTTACAGATTATCTTTTCAAGCGAAGTTACAACTGCAATAAATGCATCGATGGTATCTGCGTACTGACCATACATTCCCATCTGCGCTATCCTTTTTCTTAAAGAGATTGTTACATCGCTCGTAGATTCTTGCCATTTGTATCAGGCTGACTGACAGTACGGTTGACTTATTCGTACACTGATGCATTGATGAAGGAATGTAATCTAGTAAATTGCTAAGCATAAAACTTATACATCACTTCTTCTTCAACTGTTTGTTTAAGCATCAGATTTAACTACTGCCTGGAACACCCGTACAAAGATTTTTACTAGTCTTCTGATTATCTGTGAAATTTTTTATTAAAAAGTTATTGTAATCAGACATATATAATCTTCACGAAGATATCTTTTCTCCACAAAAGGGAGTTCCAGTTAGACATTAATTACACGTATATTTTGTCTATGTCTCTGACATATACAGAAACAACAATTGATATTTTCTGCGATTGTCCCTTTATCCCTATTTCCTTAAAAACTTTTTATAAACCCAATTCTGTACTTTTACTGGCAGGAAATACATTCCCATCTGGGCGACTGTAACAATCACATAATCTAGAAAACTACTATAACCCATCTTCCAAAACTTCTTAATTGTCGCAATATAACTCTTTGTGTTCTCCCAGCTTTTTCTCCTTATAGCCAATTCTTCACTACTACGAAACCACAACAATGCCTCATCGATATTCTCCGCTTTATAGCCTTTAAACAACATTCTTCCAAACAGATCCACATCCTGGTTTCGCTTCAAGTCACTGTAACCGCCTTCGGCAAGTACTGCGCTCTTTCGGTACATCACGGCAGGATGGTTAAATGCTGATCTTCTTTTAGCATATTCATAAATTGCTTCTGAAGTAGTAGGTACATTTCTCTGACTAATTACATTACTCGGATTTCCAACAAACTCATCTATGTGGCTACCTACAATCGCCAGTTCCGGCTTTTCAGCAAAACGCTTTAGTAGTTTCTCACAACGATATGGTTTACTAATATCATCCGTATCCATACGGGCAACAAGCTCATTTTTACATGCCTTAAGCCCTTCATTGAGTGCTAAACCGAGACCCAAATTTTTCTCATTTAAGACTATATGGAGGTACGGTCTATACTCCTCCACAACAGCATACAACTCTTCTGTGAGAGGACCATCCTCCACAAGCACTATTTCATCTGGCTTAACAGTTTGATTGAGCATTGAGTCTAATGCTTCACGCAAATATTCAGGGTGTTCTTTTTTATACAATGACATTAAAACACTATATTTTCCCATTAGGCTTTTTCCTCAAATTCCTTTATGAGATTGATTGCTTTTATCTGCATAGTTTCATACTCTTCCCTACTCACTTGCTTATTCTTTAACAATTCATCACCATAATCAATTGTCACATCAATCTCTTTATTACTTTCAGTTATGTTTTTTCGGAAGAAAACTTTTTTTGCAGTCATTAAGACTATTTTACAATCTTCTACAAAACTAACATTATTAATATATCTTAAATCCCAATTCAGCTTATCTTCCCATGTAATTGCATTCCTGCCCATTACTTGAGCCAATCCACTTAATCCCGGTTTTGCAGTATGTCTCATTCGCTGTTCATCTGACATAAAAACCATATCTCTTACAAGCTGTGGTCTAGGGCCAATAACACTCATATCACCCTTAATAATATTAAAAGCTTCTGGTAATTCATCTAAACTTGTAGCTCTAAGCATTTTTCCAAAAGTTGAAAGTCTTTCTTCATCGGGAAGTAATTCTCCGTTCTCATCTCTTTTATCAGTCATAGAACGAAATTTATACATATTAAAAATCTTTTCTCTACCAGTTTTAGGATCAATCATTCCTGGTCGTGGTTGTTTAAAAAGTACAGGAGAACCCATTTTTATTCTGACAACTATTGCAATAATAATGAACAACCATGAAAAAACAACTATTGCAAGAAGCGAGCATATAATGTCTAGCAACCTCTTAATATATTTTTCGTAAAAACTTTTTTGTCTATATAGTTTCATTCTCTATACAATTTATTCTTATTTCTACCTTCTAAAACAAAACACATTTCCAAATAAACTACTTAAAGCACCTGTGAATAATATCAATGATTATATCTTGCTCATCTAGTGTCATTTTATTATCAGAAGGTAAACATAATCCTCTTCTGAAAATATCAGCACCTACATCAATGCCAGAACCAGCAATGTATGCATTCGTTCTGCCACGGCCATTACCTTCAACAGTAATAAATGCATTTGTTCTGTATATTGGCTGCATATGCATTGGTTTCCAGATTGGACGTCCTTCAGCATTAAATGAAGCTATAGCGTCTAAAATTTCCTGTGGACTACTCTTGCCAGATTCAGACTTCCATAAGTAGTCCTGTTCGCCACGTACCATTGGAGCCATAGCGTCTTCATTAATCAATAAGCATGATAGCCAGAAATTTGGATTGCTTACATTTTCATTCCATGGATTCATGGTAACAGGAAGATCTTTTAAACCTTCTTTGTATCTATTATAGATTGCTCTTTTCTGCGCAATATGTTCATCTAAATATGGAATCTGCCCACGAATAATACCAGCAATGATATTACTCATACGGTAGTTATAACCTATTTCTTCATGCTGGTACCAAGGAGCAGCTTCACGGCTCTGAGTACTCCATTTACGTACCTTATCCGCATCTTCCTTTGAATTTGTCAGAAACAGTCCACCAGCAGAACCAGTAATGATTTTATTACCATTAAAACTTATAATTCCATAATCGCCTAAAAGACCTGTTTGTGTTCCTTTGTATGTAGCCCCTAATGATTCTGCAGCATCCTCAACAATTAGCGCACCATGAGCATCTGCTATTCTTCTGATTTCATCCATCTTACCAGGGGTACCATAAAGATGTGCAACCACAATAAGCTTAACATCCGGGTACAGTTCGAATGCTTTCTCCAATGCTACAGGATCCATATTCCATGTATCGGATTCAGTATCAATAAAGACTGCTTCACCGTCTTCATATGCAACAGGATTGATACTTGCATCGAATGTCATGTCGCTGCAAAAAACACGATGGCCTGCCAGAGTTCCAGCATTTGGCTTTGCCTGACCATACAATCTTTCACCAGCAAGTTTTGTTGCCATATGTAAAGCTGCAGTACCGCAGGATAAACCTACTGCATATTTACAGCCAATGTATTCAGCCATTTGTTTTTCTACTTCATTTATATTTACACCAACAGTAGAAACCCAGTTTGTCTTTATTGCGTCATCCACCCAATACTGTTCTTCCCCATGCATAGTAGGACTTGACAGCCATATTTTCTGCGAAAATCTGCGAATGCCGTCAAAACGTGAATCATTTAAAAAATCATGCATTACTAATTGCCTCACTTACTATCATTTTCCAGTCTTATTGATCATCATAAACTGATTCATTCTTTAAACCGCTGATATTCACTTCACGTGTATATCCTTCATCTATCTTTACATTTCCCAGATTGCTTCTCGATACAGGGTGATATGTCGGAACTATCTTGCTAACCATTTTCTTCACCTCTTTTGATTTGTTCAATGAAGCTATGGTCATTAACTCTGGTAATTCTCTCAAAAACTCATCTGTATCAAATGCGATCGGCTTTCCAATGTAAATCATCTTGTTGTCTGTCTTAGTAAGACCCTCTTCACTCATCAGTTTTTCTTCATAGAGTTTTTCACCAGGTCTTAAGCCTGTATACTCTATCTTGATATCAACATCAGGCTTTAGGCCAGATAGTTTAATCAGGTTTCTTGCCAATGTATCAATCTTAACCGGTGATCCCATGTCTAGTACAAAGATTTCTCCACCTTTAGCATACGTTCCAGCCAGAAGCACCAACGAAACGGCTTCAGGTATTGTCATGAAATATCTGATTATATCAGGGTGAGTTACTGTTACAGGTCCTCCTTTTTCAATCTGTTTCTTAAAGATTGGAATTACAGAACCGTTTGATCCTAATACATTACCAAACCTAACTGCAACAAATTCTGTTTTTGTATTTAACAGTTTTTCTCTCTCAACCTTTTCTTCACCTTCATGAGTGAATAACTCAGGTATCTCATATGCCTTGCCTTCTTTGATTTTCTTATCGAATGACTGGATAATCATTTCACACAAGCGCTTTGAAGCGCCCATGATATTTGTCGGATTAACAGCTTTATCAGTAGATATCAAAACAAATCTTTCACAGCCATTTACCATTGCGGCATATGCTGTCTTATATGTGCCTAAACTGTTATTTTTTATTGCTTCACAAGGTGCGTCTTCCATTAATGGAACGTGTTTATGTGCCGCAGCATGATAAACGATTTGAGGCTGATACTTTTCAAATACCTGGAACATTTTTCTGGAATCTCTTACAGAACAGATTCTGACAACTAGGTCCAGATCAGGATATTTCTCCTTCAATTCAAGTTGTATATCGTATGCATTATTCTCATAGACATCAACAATAATCAGTTGTGACGGATTATGAGCGGCTATCTGGCGGCATAATTCTGAACCAATACTGCCACCACCACCTGTAACAAGTACTCTTTTACCATTAATTAAGGAGAACACTTCAGCCAGGTTTACGCTAACTGGTTCTCTGCCTAATAAATCCTCTACAGATACTTCTTTTAAAGAACTGACTGTAACATCACCAATTGCCAGCTGATAAATACCAGGCAACGTCTTTATTTCACAGCCAGTTTCCTTACATATGTCAACTATTTCCTTTTTATCATGTGCTGTTGCACTTGGAATGGCAATGTAAATTTTATCAACGTTATATTTACGTGCATTCTCCAAAATATCATCTCTGCCACCAACAATCTTAATACCGTCTATGATCCTGCCCCATTTATTAGGGTTATCATCAATAATGCATACTACCTTTTCATGAACTTTCTGTGCCTGCTGAATATCGCGTAATATGATCTGACCGGCATTACCTGCTCCAATTAGCATTATTCTCTTTACATTCCCGGTCCCAGCTCCATAAGTCTTTGACCTGACCAGAAGGACAAATCTGTAAGAAAAGCGGATGGCGATAATTGCCATGAACTGTAACATCGCACCCAAAACATAATAGGAAATTGGCATTCTATGGAAGAAAACTAACGTTACAAGCACATGAAAAACAGTAGTAATGATTGAACTAACTGTTACTCTAACAAGTTCATTATAACTTGCAAAGCGCCACAAACTGTTGTACAGTTTGAGTCCCCATATCACCAATAAACAGAATACGCTGTAAATTGGTATCATAGATTTCCAAACGTTTAGATACTGATTTGGTATCATTGAGAATCTAAAATCAAATCTCAGCAACAAGGCACCAAAATAGGCCATATTTACTGCAATCAGATCATAAACTACCAATAATAACGCTATAATATTCCAATGTTTAATTCTTTTATTACTCATGTTTTTCAAACTACCTTAACAATTCCAAAAAAGTCATAAACTCCCCATCCACTACCCACTAGTGGACTTCTGTTTATGAAAATTAACCTTACTCAGGGAACGCCTCATACGATTACCCCTTTATCGATTAATATTTTGCGACTATTTCCAGGGGAACTACAATTTCTCTTAATTCCCCTAAAAAATCAATACTCAGGCGAGCAATTCTCTTATGCCTGTTAATATAAGTAATATTACTTTCCAACCCAAATAATGGGCCTTCCACAATTCTTACCCTATCTCCCTCTATGAAGCCAACAGAAGACTCGACAACATCATTATCACGATCTCCGGTCATCTTGCAAATCATAGTTTTTTCAGTTTCTGATAAAGCCGGTATTCCAGTGTTGTCGTATTTTAGATTTTTATAAATCTTACCGTTCTGATATCGTATGTTATTCAATTTGATATCAAAATCTATATAATTCAAATCACTTATTACAAATATGTATCCAGGAAACAATTTTTTGTATTTTTTTTGAACCTGCCCTTTGGACTTCCAATAATATTCTCTTGATAATATCTTGACATCCAAATCATAGGATTTAAGCAATTCCTTTGCTTCTTCCTCTTCACCGGACTTGACTCTGACAACATACCATTCAGAAATAAGCATCACCTCTTACTTTGGCTGCTACGCTTCTTCTTTTTCGCTGTTGTTTCCATAGTCACCATAGTAAGAACCGTATTTTCCATATTTACCATACTTACCATAGTAATGGCCGTAATAACCACTCTTTGAAATGTCGACCTTATTAAGAACAACGCCGAGAATCGGGCATTTTGCCTTCTCCAGCTGTTCCTGTATGCTTCTGACAAATCTGTAGCTGTCATAGCCACTTTCAATAACCAGCATGACACCATCACACTGCTGCGAAATGACAGCTGCATCAATAACCATTCCTAACGGTGGGCAGTCAATAAGCACATAATCATAAGCCTTTTTCAAAGCAGTGATCATGTTGGCAAAATGAGAACTGCCTAACAGTTCTACAGGGTTTGGAGGTGTTGGACCAGCATAGATCATGTGGAAATTGTTAACATTTGTAACATTAACAATGTCATTAAGCACTGCCTGTCTTGACAGGAAATGAGTCAGGCCTAATACTTCCTCGCCAACTTTTGTCCTTCCCAAAAGAACAGACTTTCTTAAGTCACAGTCAACCATGACAACCTTTTCTCCGGCCTCTGCCAAGGCAATGCCCAGGTTCATGATAACAGTACTCTTACCTTCATTTTCCATGCAGCTGGTAACCGCAATTACTTTTTTATCAGTGCCGCTGAATTTCAGGTTCGTACGCAATGTCTTATATGCTTCAGCAGTACTGTAGTCAAGCTCGGGGACCTTAATCTCTATGTTTCTCATGCCTGCTTCCTCGCTTTCGCTTTTTTGGCACTTTTCTTTCTCTTGGCTTTACCTGTAGTAGTATCCAAAGCCTTTGAAAGAGGAATTGTTCCTAATGTAGATAATCCAAGATACTTTTCAACATCTTCACTTGTCTTAATGGTATCATTGGTAAAATGCAGAATAAGAATAATACCGGCACTTAATACCACTCCCAATAAACCGGCAATGGCACAGTTCTTAGTTAATGAAGGGCTTGCCTTGACAGTCGGTAAGTTAGCCGAGTCAACAACGTTAACAGCTTCAGAGTTTGTAACCATCTGAATCTGATTGGCAGCGCTGATTCTTACCGCATTGGCAACCTTCATGGCAACTTCCGGTTCTTCATCTAAAACACTTATTGATATGATACGAGTATTGCTCTGAGTACTAACAGTGATCTTACCAAGTAATTGCTCCGGTGTAATGTCCAGACCTAGATTGGCAATGACGTTTTCAGCAACCGTTCTGCTTTTAATCAGCTGAGCATAGTCCTGGGTCAGCTGTGTAGAAGCACTTAAGTCACTGGTAGTAAGTGTACTGTCATTCTGTCTGGCAAGTACGTAAATACTAGTGGTAGATCTGTACTGAGGTGTGATCAGGAATTTAGTAACAATTCCCGTTATGCCGACAAGTACTACTGCCGTCAGGGCTATGATCCATGCCTTTTCCCACAGAACAGCAATCAACTCACCTAAGTCAATCTCTATTTCGTCTTCATATTTCTGCCTGCTAGTTGTATCCATATAGTCTCCTTACCTAAAAGACTTCCGTATTATAACACAATACATAAGTCTCGCCCAATTAATATACTCAGATATAAGAATTTACTTCGAAAAGGCACCAAACTGTCCCTTTTATAGAGCAATTTTCTATTTTTCTTCAATGATCAGTTTTCTTGGGTTTTCAATCAGCAATTCTCTGACATAACCTTCACCCATGAACTTTTCGATATAATCAGCTGCCTTACCCAGTGTAGGCTTTCTTTCCTTAGTGTTATGACAGTCTGTCGCCAGAAAGTGAACAAGTTCATATTTAATAACTTTCTTGCAGTACTGCTTCAGGAAAAAGCCGTCTTCACCAATGAGACTCTGAGAATTCATCTGCATGTAGCAGCCCATGTCTACTAATTCAGCCACGAAATCAATGTCCTTACGGCATGCTTCATATCTTTCAAAATGAGCTACTATCGGCTGATAGCCATGACTTAGCAAGGCATAGCAGCGCTCTTTTATAAAAGCCTTATCTGAACCGTTTTTGAATTCAGCCAGAACACACCTGGTATCAGCCATGGTATATCTTTCCTTTTTGTTCAGCATGTCAATCATTTCCATGTTGGCATGAAACTCACATCCCTTAAGAATGGTTATTCCCATTGACTCACCAAGTTTTCTGACTCTTTCAAACTGCTCGTCATAGACATGTAATGGTGTCTCAAACATTCCCCTGCGGAAATGTGATGTTGCAATAATGGTTCTCACGCCATCCCGATATTCAAGTTCCAGAATCTGCCGTGTTTCATCCAGGCTCTTGGATCCATCATCAAAGTGCGGCACTATGTGAGCATGTATATCATATAAGCCTTCCATACTACTTTACCTCACTCATCAGCATTCAACAGGTTCCCAGTGTCCCTGCTCCTTAACTGCAGGTCTTGGTTCAACATCTATGATCCACTGCTGCTCATAATGACCAGGTGCATCTACCACCCAATACTGTTCTGTAACAGCAGGAACAGCTTCCTTGTCAACTACCCATATCTCGCCATCATATGCTTCCGAATCAACCACGGTAATTGTTTCAACATAATTGTGTTCAACATCATAGCCGTATTCCACAATGTCAGGATCAACTTCTGCAATGGCCTGAGCCTGTTCAGCTGTTATGTCATCCATGGTCTGAACTATGCCATTAGCATACTTGAACCAGTAAACAGTAGTATCTTCATAGATGTCTTCCTGGTGGGTAACTGCATCAAAATGAGCCATCTCATAGTGTCCTTCTTCAGGTTCACCAGGTGTAATTATTCTTTCTTCCCAATGTCCGACTTCTTCAACCCAGACATCTTCATAGTGACCTTCTTCCTTGATTTCAGCTGATTCATGGACATCAATTACCCACTTACGGCAACCATCTTCTGTTTTCTCTACGAATTCCTTTACCTCAACGGTAAACTTTCCCAGATACTCACCATCCACATATACGCTTATTGGATATTTACCCAATGTAGAAGTATCCAATTCGCCATCAAGCCTGATTTTGGAATAGCTTGAGTAAATTTCAACATTACGAAGAGGATCATAATCATGATCCTGATAAACTATTACGTTTGACTTTGTTATCTTGGCATCCGGAAGATCAATGTCAGTAGCTCTATTATTTTCCTGTTGCGTGTGAATATAGTATCCACCTGCTCCTAACAGCAGCAACAATACAATAGGAATTAATACAACTACAAGTTTATTTCTTATGAATGACACTTCCACTCCCCCTGTTACGATGAAATTATACCATTTTAAGTATAAAAAGCCCAAATAAACATTAGTAAACGTCAATATATTTTGGTAACAGGAATGAAAAACAAACATAAATGAAGCGCTGCATGAGCATTTTTGTTCTATTTACATGGAACAGATAACATTCAATTCCTGTGATATAATGTAGCCAATAACCGGAGGTAACCCCATGCCAACAATAGATAATTATTCATACCACCTTGGAGCTGCTGACTGTTTCTGTGAAATGGTCGCTGCCGGAGTAAAGAAGATAGCCCTGTCACATCCCTGTGACAGTAAGGAACTCAGAGACTGCTTTCTCAATGACTTTGATAAGCTGTGCAAAAAGTACAATGTAAGATACTATGTTGAAAACGAACCATTCCTTACTGTCCTCTTCCCTGAATCAATGAACCGGGGCAAGTTCAATGTGATCTTCTACTGTGAAGAAAGGTATCTTGAAGAATACCTTTCACTTAAGAAACAGAAGAAGGAATTCATTGACAGCGGCAATTACACTGACTCCAATAAAAGAGCCATAGCTTATAACTATGGCAAACTGTTATCCTATAGCGATGAAGGAATACAGAGACTGCTGAATAAGAATACAGATCTGAATAAATAACCCCATTACGTGTTAAAGGCAGGAATTGCTTCCTGCCTTTTTCATTTACTCTTGATGAATGGAATGGCTTCCGTGAGATCAAATACTCTGTAATCAGCTTTTGATGTATCGACCGGAAGTATTCTGTTATCCCTGGCAACGACCGTCATGCCTGCTCTCTTACCAGCTTCTATGCCGACAGGAGAATCCTCAATGACCATACAGTTTTCAGGACTTACATTGAAGTGTTCGGCTGCCTTCAGGAACATCTGCGGATCAGGCTTTCCCCTTTCCACTTCCTCTGCAGAAACCAGATAGTCAAAATACTGCAGGGTCTCGCTTTCCGAAAGCTTCACATTAAGTTTCTTTCTGGTCGAGGAAGATGCCAGAGCAATAAGATAATTGTTAACCTTAAGCCATTTCAGCAGTTCAACGGCATCCTCATTTACGATGTCGCCATAGCTTTTGATGCCTTGCCATGTTTTCTTAAATGCACTGTAAAGGCCATATGCCTCATCAGCGTCCATTCCCGTTACTTCACCAACATACTTTCTTGTTTCGGTGTTACCGAATCCGGCAGTCTTACACACATCGGCAAAGGTGATGTCATGGTTATATTGCACAAGAAAACTGTAAAGCCTCTCCTTGTTCTTTACTTCTGAATCTACTATTACCCCATCCAGGTCAAATATTACCAGCTTAACCACTATAACTCCTGTTGCCTGGTGGCAAACATGTATTCATCAATGGTATCGCAGATCCTGTCAATTATCAGAGCTTCCGGCTTGTTTTCCAGTAAACCTTCTCTGACTCTTGTATACTGCACCGGCAAGAACTGGGATAACAGAGCCAGTGATACTCCTGAAGAGAAGTTATTCAGCAGTTTTTCAAAGCTGTCTCTGACTTCTTCTCTTGGCAGGTAATAACGGCAGCGGTCAGAGAATGAATATAACAGTTTGAACTCTATTTCCCTTTCCGTGCCATGATAGTGCCTGATCCAGTTGCCTGGATCATTCTTCATGGTTTTCTCCAATACTTCAACAAAGTGAGACTGTTCTTCTTCTCTTCCCCTGTAAGCTATCTTTTCGGCATATGCCAGGGCGAATACGGCTTCTCTCATTGCGTAGGTCAGTGCAGGTCCTACCTTCAGAATGCCCACACCATCCTCTACCATTTCTCTTAATTTATGCTTTGTCTGATAGTCGGTGGAATGCCCCTCAAACATCAGACTGTCAAACTGCCAGATGGCCTTCATCAGGTCAGCTGCCTTATTTCTGTCATATTCAGTACAGCCATCGTCCTTTTCCTCTACTCCAGGCTGGACAACTATGGCGCATATGTATGGCCATACATGGCTGAGATTTTCCTTACTCAGATTACTGCGGTACAGTTCCACAGTATTAATGAAATCCTCAGGCTTCGTCACTTCCATTTCCGTAACTTCCTGAGCACCTCCCGGAATCGGCACCTCACTGCCTACGACATAGATAGGATGTACTGCCGCCGGATCTTTCTTCTTAAGCTCCTCATAGGCTGCCTCGGCAACCCTGATGAGTTCTATTCCCCTTCTGATTATTACTTCATCTGCCAGCCTGGTATCCGGATCATCGCTGGCAACCTTCATGCTGGTATCAACATGTATCTTGGTAAAGCCTGCTGAAACATACTGTCTGATCAGCTCTGCCGCTTCATTCATGGCCTTTTCTTCATCATACTTGCTGAAAGTCAGAGGTCCCAGGTGGTCTCCTCCCAGAACGACTTTCTTTCTGTCAATGCCGACTTCATCTGCCAGTTTTTCAATGTGCGCAACAAAGTCGGCTGGCTTCATGCCGGTATAACCGCCATACTGGTTGACCTGATTGGCGGTTGCTTCTATTAAGACATATGAATTGGTCTTCTTACCTGTTAACAGGGCAGCCTTCAATACAAGTTCATTACTGCTGCAGCAGGAATAAATGCCGATCTTTCTCCCCTGTTTCTGGGCTTTCAATACTTCAATAACCGGATGCATGATGTACCTCTTTTCTACTGACGATCAATGTGCTGAATGCTGATCATTTCATCAACGACTTCCTTACCAAGTAATTCAGCAGCCATCTTTCTGTACTTTTCAGCCTTCTTCTTGTCTCCCTTTATAGTATACAGGTGGAAACACCTGAAGGCAAAGATGCCCTTTGACTGTTCAACGGGTATGGTACTGCAGAGTTTTTCCATTTCAGGGAGCAGTGATACGTCACCCTTGTAGTCAACTGAATACATGTAGCTGAACTCTCTTAGCGTTCCCTTATAATAGAGATCATCACTGCTGCCGAACTGATCAGTGATCTTCTTATACTCTGCCTCAAGATCATCATACTTCTCATTCTTCAGATCATACTGAAAAACGCTCTGAAACCTTTCAAAGGCTTCCTGCGGAGCCAGTTTTCTCTTGCCAAGGGCTGCGAAGACAGCTTCCAGCTGTTCATCATTTCCGGTCAGACGATTATAAGTCATCTCAAATATCAGTCGCTGCTTGGAGCTGATGAGCACCTTGGAAAGAAAGCTGTCGGCCATCTTGCGGTAGCCTTCAGTATCCTTTTCAATGAACAGCATCTGAACCATCTGTTCGGCTCTCTTTCTTGAAATGTTCATGACGATGATGAACAGAATGAATGCGGCTGCACCGGCAGCCAGTACGATCAATAGATTCTTAAGCATAAAATACATCCTTTCAAAAGGGCATGGCCATAAATAATTCCGGTCATGCCCTTTTTCCTTTTTTTATTTGCTTCCCATCCGATAATGGAAATTCAGTATCTTCGGAATGTTGGCATTGATTCCCTTGTCTCTTGACAAGTGGAACGCAAGTATCTGCAGTGGAATTATGTACTCGAATATGCAGAAATACTCGTCGTCAACAAATCCGTTCAGGTTCTGAACGTTACCGTCAGAGAAATTTCCAACCAGGTACTCATGAGGTGTCCATTCATGCATGAAGTCCCTCAGTCGTACTGCTCTGCTCTTAAATCCGCTTTCCTGAGCCAGGTAAACGATCTGGACTGATTCATCAATTGAATGGTAGATACCATGCATGAATTCTTCCATTTCGTAACCTTCGATTCCAAATCTGACTGCTTCCTCAGTCTTCAGACGGCCTTCCAGAACATTACCGTAGTTATTATCGTAACCTACTACGATGATGCGCTTTGCCTGCATCAGCTCTTCCTTGTTGGCATAGTACCAGTCAATGGAGTTCTGAATCACGTTGTTCAGATTGTCAATTGTCTTCTGAATTCTCGCAATACAGTCGTTGTAAAACTCTTCGGTGATGGTATTCATTGCCAGTCCTGTTTCCAGGGCAAGGATGATGAGGTCAAGCATCGTGGCCTGATACCCCTTTGTCTTGGGGCCGGCCAGTTCCGTATCTCCACAGTTGAACCTGAGGTTGATGTCGGCATAGCCAGCGATGATGGCTTCAGGTCCCTTCTCACTGAGTGAGACGGTATCACAGCCATGTTTTCTGGCGTACTCCAGACCCTGCAATGTAGACTTGGATTCACCGCTCTGTGAAATGCCTATGACCAGAGTCTTCCGGTCAAAAACAGATGTAAAATTCATGAACAGCAGCGGATACTGGGCCTCAACGGACACATTCAGAATGCGTTCCATCAGGGACCTTACGGAAAGTCCCCCATGATAAGATGTCCCGGAACCGATGAGGATTACTCTCTTATACTGTTCCCTGACAAATTTCTCCGTAAACTCTCTGCTGTACTCTTTCCTTCCATCTACAATGTTCTGCAAAACTGAAGGTGTTTCCTTAATATAATTAAGCATTGCATCTTCAGGCAGTTTTGCGCGATCAGCAGGACTCATCATTGGGCTCATAAATGCAACCTAAGCTGTTATGCAGCGAAAATTGGGATGCTCTCGATGGCTACCAGTAAGATTGAGAATACGATCAGGGCAAGCAGCAGTGTCAATGTCTTAACATGCTTCTTGTTGATCAGGTAGTAGCAGAAGAATACGAGTGCCAGTGGCAGTAACTTCGGCATGATTGAATCGAACATATCCTGTAATGGATAAGCTGTTTCACCAGAGTGAATAACGATCTTTGTGCTGAAGCCAACCATTGTGGCAATCATTGATCCTACTACGACGTTACCAACGATCTTGGTAGCGTCTGTGATGTCCTGCATCTGTGCAGCACCTTCAGCTGATGTGAAGAAGTCAACGCCCTTTTCATAACCGAACTTCAGGCCGTAGTAACGGCAGAGTACGTGTGGTACGTTGTGGATGAGCAGGAACAGGATTGGTCCGAACATGTTGCCGACTAAGCATAATTCAATACCAACGCCAAGACCGATTGTTCTTAATGTTCCCCAGAATAATGAGTCACCGATACCTGCAAGAGGACCGATAAGGGCTGTTCTGATAGCAACGATTGCATCGCCTGAAATGAGTTCAGAACCATTGGCCTTCTGCTCTTCCATGGCAAGAACGATACCCTGAATGACTGATGTGAACTGAGGTGAAGTGTTATAGAAACCAGTATGTCTTACTAATGCTTCCTTTAAGCCTTCTGGATCATTTGCGTAGATTTCCTTCAGACCTGGAACAAGGCCGTACAGCCAGCCAACAGTCTGCTGTCTTTCATAGTTGAAGCAGCCCTGCAATGGCATACCACGCCAGAATGTTTTTCTAAGAGCTTCTTTTGATAATGACATTTTTCTTCCCTCCTGTTACTTACGCGCCTCTTGCGTAGTTGTATGTGATCATAGCAATTACGCAGGCAATGAATGTACAGCCTAATGTGCTCATTCCTAAGAATGCACTTAATGTGAATCCTAAGAACAGATATGGTGCATAGTGGCTGTCATACAGATAGTTCATCAGGATACACATACCCATTGCTGGTAAGATGCTTGATGATCTCTGTAAACCGTTCGTAATGACAGGTGGTAATGCATCGATGATGGCCTGTACGGCATCTGCACCGAAGTAGCAGCCGATGAATACAGGAACAGCAGTCAATACGAAGAAGATTGCGGCACCAGTCCACAGTGCTCTGTCGATACCCTTTGTATCGCCTTCAGCAGCGCACTTGTCGATGGTGAGGTTGAAACGTGTGTTGATAACACGGCACAGGATTCCTAAGAACTGGCCTAAGATACCGATTGGCATTGACAGAGCAACAACTGTAGCTGCGTCAATACCTGCTGTGATAGCCCAGAAGACACCGATAACTGAAGCAGTCATCTTGTCTGGTGGAGTAGCGGCACCAATTGATACAATTCCCAAGAAAACCAACTGGATCTGTGCACCGACATACAAGCCAGTCTTCAGATCGCCAAGAACCAAGCCGAGAACCATGCCTACAACGATAGGCTCATCTAATAGGTTCTGTCCAAAGCAACGGCTGTCCCAGCGGAAGATGCCTGCTAACAGTGCAGTAATCAAACTTTGAACCAAAAGCATAAATAATAATCCTCCTTTTCTTATTTATTGTGCTTTTTTCACCATAGTTTCCAAGGACATAGGAGCATCAGCAGGAACACTCTGCTGTAATACTTTCTTGCCCATGTTTGCAATTTCCTTAAGATCAGCAATATCCTGCTGGTCTACGAACACCTTTTTCTGAATCTGCTTCTTGCCTTCAGCGTGTCTCATGCAGGCTGCGTTGACTTCCGGGATCTCCGGAACCAGCTTGCACAGATTCAATGCATTCTGAGCATCACGGCAGGTAACAAGGATCTTTTCTCTTGCGTGTGCCGGATCCTGCAGATACTTGACAGCGTCATCAATTTTCAGGATGTTCAGTTTTACATATTTTGGCTTGCTCAGCTGAGCCGTAACGATGTTCAGCTGATTTGAAGCATACTCATCATCTGCGACTACTACTGAGTTAACCTTGAGAGAAGGTACCCAAAGTACTATGATCTCTCCGTGAAACAGTCTGTCATCAATTCTTAATTGCGTAATCATATGAACTCCTCCTTTTCCCAAATGGTATGATTATACGAACTTGCTGCTCATCTTCTTGTGAAACAGCGGATCACTCGGGTAGTTGGGGTTGATGCCCCTGCCCGTAGAAATGCGGTATGAGATGATGTGGGTCGGTATGATGTATTCAATGAAGTAGAAGTCCTCATCATCGATGAAATCAATGTCGAGAGATCTTTCATCATGGAATCCGTTTGTGTCCTTGCAGATGACGAACTGATGTTCGGTCAGCGGACTCAATACCTCCTTGAGCTTTAAAGTACGTGCAAAGTACTCATCATGAGTATTTGCGAGATAAACCATGTAGGCTTCTTCGTGAATTGAATGGTAGATGCCGTGCATGAACTCTTCCAGTTCATACCAGGCTGTCTGGAACCTGCCGGTTTCCAGAACCTTCAGAGCTGCCTCTTCAATGGTTCCCTTGTTGGCACCATATCCGACGAACAGCATTCTGTAGCACTGTCTGAATTCCTCGGCGTGCTCGTCATACCACTTGTCTGACTTCGTTGCGATGTTGGTCAGATTCTGACATGTAGCTGTCAGTCTTGCGATGTAACCGTCATATTCCTCTTCAGTAATGCGGCCGTTTTTCAGGGCATACTCAAGAGCACATATGCATAAGGTCACCATTTCGCAGACATAGCTCTTTGACTTCGGAGAGCAGTCTTCCTCACCATGATCCAGGAATACCTTGTACTGATTCAGTTCAGCATATGGCGAACTCAGATCGTTGGTCACTGCGATGCCCGTGCCTCCGCACTTCTTGGCATATTCAATGGCCTGAATCGTATTCTTGCTGGTACCTGTAGCTGAAATGCCGATGACTGCACAGCTTTCATCAATGATGTGCTCACCATTTGAAATTGAAGTTGGCAGAACGACGAAAGTCGGAATGCCGGTCATCTTCTCAAAGAAGATCCTGCTGGCTTCCGGTGAATAGTTAGAGGTACCTGCCCCTGTAATCAGTACTCTGGAGATGTTTTCAGTCATCGCCTTCAGGAACTCCTCAGTTATTTCCTTACGGTTACTGATTATCCTTTCTGAATAAAACGTGGACTGATAAATGTAATCGTGCATGTTACCTAAAAAAGTTTTCATAAATAAAAATCTCCGTATTATCAGTTCTATCTTTAACTACATATTAGCACCAATAAATACCTAATACAACTGATTAACTATGTAATATGCATAATACCTATATATTTTACGAAATATCTGTTTCCAACAACCTTACTTAAACGTTTTCGAACTAAGACGCACAAAAAAAAAAGAGACCGTTACGGACAGAATATCCGCCTGTGGCCTCCCTTTTAATTTGTCAGTCAAAAAAAAGAAAGCATACAGCTGAACTGCATGCTTTCCTTTTATTCTATCGTTATTATTTCGCCGTCAATTACTTTGTCTATAAGTGACTGTGCTTTATATACGTCATTTGTATCGACGATGAACACGCTGTATAGTACACCAGATGCTGACCCCATGGCATAACTGGTTCTCATATCGCCATAGCCACTGAGTCCGAACATGTTGATGTTCCAGGTTGCCATGTCATCCAGCTGCATCTGAACCAGACCGTATATCTGGTTTATGTTCAAATCAGTTGCGAATGTTCCCTCAACAGCCTTTAACAGATCAGTGATGTGGGTTATGACGCTTACGGAAGTGACTTTGTTCAGAATGGCCTTCATTACCATGGCCTGATGCTGATTTCTCATTTCATCTCCGGTAATTCCGGCATCCGGATTGTAATACTTCCTTTCACGGCAGTAAGTCAGGGCAGCTGCACCATCCAGATGCAGATCGCCTACCTCGAAGGTATATTCCCTGTATACGTGATTGCCGTACTCATCAGGTACGTAGTTTTCAAAGGTTGTCTCAAAATAATACGGATTATATACGTCTACCCCACCCAGTGCATCAATTACGTTGATCAGGGATGAGAAGTTGATCCTCACGAAATAGTTGATGTCAACATCCATGAAGTAGCTTACTGTCTCGATCCAGTCATTGATGCCGTATACCGTGGCATGAGTAAGCTTGTCCATGGCATAGGACTCGCCCCATAACGGTACGTATGAATCTCTTGGTATGGTAATGATCAGTACCTGCTTGGTTGTCGGGTTGACTGTTACCAGCATGTTGACGTCTGTTCTGCCCTGATAACCGGCAGTGTCCAGTATCTCGTCATAGTCCCAGGAATCGTTACCGCCGATGAGGACAACAAATGGTTCAGACGTAATGTTTTCAACGGCTGCCGTATCATATGACAGCTGAACCTTGTGCTCTATGGTATAGATCTTCTTTGTTCTGTCCCTGAAATCCTCAAAGTCCGCATTTCCGGTAAGGATCGTCTCATATGACTCATTCAGCAGGATGGCCTTGATATTTCCTGAATAAAGATCATCCACAGCCGTGTACAGATCTTCATACTCCCTAGTTGGAACACTCTTGCCTTCAAGTTCCTTGGTAATTACCTTCAGTGAATACCCCTGATACTCAGTATCCAGTTTCTTCTGGATGCCGATCTCCACATCATTGAGATCCCTGACTTCATTGATCGGGGAATCTGCCAGCGTATAGACACTGAAGTTCAGAGTTCCTTCTTCCGGGACATCCGTGAACATTCTTTCAATTCTGCCCTGATATTCCGGAATCTTTACGACACCGATGACCAGTGCTGCGCAGATGATTCCTTCCATGATTATCTGCAGGATCTTGTTCAGATTATTCACGTTTGGTAAGAAGGCAAATATGCCGAAGAATACATTTATGCCAATCAGTGAATACCTGGTAATGTCAATGTATTTCTGTGGCAGAACACCGATCCCGCTTACCAGCTGATAGACCCTGTAACTGAAATAAATGGTTGCCAGGGCTACGGCAACTGCCAGAATGTACACGAATATATTAGGCTTTCCAGTTTTCTTTTTGTTATTAGCCATGTTACCACTCCTTGAAACAAGACGATTATATATCAATGTCACAAAAGTTGTCAAAAACGCGATAACTCTGTATATTATAAATAAGAGGTGTAATAAAAATGAAAAAGATAATAACAGTACTGCTGACACTGCTGGTGGTCCTGGTTTTTGCCGGTTGTTCACCAAGTGATAAACCGGATCCGGGAGAAAGCGACTACATTCCAGCTGACAAACTGGATTCTGATATTCTCGAAGTGACGATGCTGGAAGGCAAGACGTTCCAGCTTAACATCAAGGTGCTGCCTGAAGGCGCTACTGATACCGGACTGGTATACAAGTCCCTTAACACGGCTGTTGCCACAGTTGATGAAAACGGACTGGTCACCGCCGTTAAGGAAGGCGTGACCGACATAATGGTAATGTACGAGAAGGACAGCAAGCTTAACCTGCCCATCCACATCATCGTTAAGGCAAATGAGAGCGATCCTGGTCCTTCACCGTCACCAAGTCCTGAGCCAGATCCGTCACCTTCACCTGGTGATGATTCTGATTTCCATGTTCTGTATCATTACGTAAACATCAGAGAAGGCGTAAATCCGGAATACTATCCGCAGATCACTTTCTATGACAATGGCGAATTCAAATTCTATGAGAACATGTATGAAGGAATGGTAACCTATCTTGGAACCTATTCAATCGACGGTCCGGATGTAACGGTTTATTCTGATTACGTCAGGTATGGCCAGAGCATTTCACCTGCTGACATAGGCGAACTGCATTTCTACAAGCTGTCAGACAAGTACCTGATCATGAAATCAGCTGCTTATCTGAGTGAGTATGACGACATATTCGTAAGCGGAACTGATAAGCCTGAACTGGCATATGTCTATTACTTCCCGATGGACGGCATCGCAGATGACGCCATGACCAGAATCGAGATGTACACAGACAGAACGTTCATTTATTACGAAAACTTCTATGCAGGAATTGATGAAGTCCATGGCGTATTCTTTACCGACGACGGTGTGACCTTTGTATTCACCCCAACAGCCCCCGTCTACAGCAATTCCGGATTTGAATACAAGCAGTTCAGATGTGAAGAGACTCAGGCAGGGTTCAAGCTGCTTGATGACTTACGCGGAATCGGCAAGGGTGACCTGTTCACGAAGTACAACAACTTCCTGGCACAGGGATAAAACATAGAAATGACAAAGAGAAACCTGAGCAGACGCTCAGGTTTCTTTTTTTTTGTCCCCAGACCCAAAGCCCTCATCATAAGTCAATGCACGGTATTAACAATACATTATAACGATGCGGTCGTGCGCGATTCGGGCAAAACACTAAGATAAATAATGTAAAAACGAATCTGCCCCGCAATTCAAGATCCCTTTAGTGTGTGAACTCATTCATTCTCAGTCACAGAGATCGCATTCGCCCTTAAGACTACACCTTTGATTTTACTTCAGTTCAATTTTCCAGTTGGCTTCCTGAATCCTATTATCAAGTTCTCTTAATTCCTTGCTCATTCTGTCGACATCCTTCTGGAATGATTCGACATTGATGGTGGAGAGAACTTTGATCTCCGTCCTGGTTGCTCTTGAGGTATTGGAACTTGCCGTAGACAGAACGCTTCTGTAAGCATCAATCTTCTGCTTCAGAGTATCCCTTCTGGCAATAAGTTCAGTCAGGGTGACACCTTCAACCTTGGCACGGCTGTTGGTGAGGTTGATCCTGATGATCAGTTCCTCTAACTGCTTCAGTCCGTCGTTGTACTGCTTGAACAGTTCAGACGGTTTTTCATTCGGCTGTTCGCCTTCCTGTACCAGAGCATTGCTGCTCATGCGGTATTCCAGCTGGTTAAGCTGCTTCTTCAGGTCACTTCTGGCCTGTAACGCTTCTGCTAATTTCATTATCCTACAGCTCCTTCCATGTCTATCTTCAGTAACTGATTGAGCTCTACGGCATATTCAACCGGCAGTTCCTTGGTAAACGGCTCTAAGAAGCCCATGATTATCATCTGGGTTGCCTGCTGCTCGGTAAGGCCTCTGCTCATCAGATAGAATAATTCCTCATCGGAGATCTTTGATACCGTGGCCTCATGCTCAAGAGTACAGTTATCGTTCTGTACCGTATTGGCAGGAATGGTATCGCTGTTTGAAAGTTGGTCAAGAATCAGCGTATCACACTCGATCTTGGTTCTGGCATTGTCTGCCTTTGGGCCGATGTACATCCAGTCACGGAAGTTTGCATAGCCGCCATTGCGGGCAATGGACTTCGAAATGATCGAACTTGATGTATTTGGTGCCAGGTGGATCATCTTGGCTCCTGTATCCTGGATCTGATTCTTATTGGCAACGGCAATCGTAATTGTCATGCCCTTTGCCCCTTCTTCAGCCAGTATGCAGGCCGGATACTTCATGGTGATGTGTGAACCGATGTTGCCGTCCACCCATTCCATTAAACCGTTTCTGTCAACTCTGGCTCTCTTTGTCGTCAGATTAAGTACGTTAGTTGACCAGTTCTGAACCGTTGAATAACGGCACTTGGCGTCTTCCTTGACGTAGATCTCAACTACGGCTGCGTGCAGAGAGTCCTTCTTGTAAATCGGTGCGGTACAGCCTTCCACGTAGTGCAGATTGGCTCCCTTGTCAACGATGATGATGGTTCTTTCAAACTGACCCATCTGCTCGGAGTTGATGCGGAAGTAAGACTGTAACGGCTTATCAAGCGTTACTCCAGGAGGAACATAGATGAATGAACCGCCGGAGAATACGGCGCTGTTAAGAGCCGCAAACTTGTTATCGGTGTAAGGAACCAGTTTTCCCAGATACTCCCTTACTAATTCAGGACAGTACTTGATGGCACTGTCGGTATCCAAGAAGATGACACCTTTATCCTGTACTTCCTGTAACATGTTGTGATATACGGCCTCTGACTCATACTGTGTGGTTACCCCGGCAAGGAACTTCTGCTCGCTTTCCGGGATGCCCAGTCTGTCAAAGGTATTCTTGATGGTTTCCGGTACGTCTTCCCAGTCGGAAGCCTTATTCTCACTGGACTTGATGAAGTATGTATAGTCATCAAAGTTCAGATCGCTCAGATCAGGTCCCCAGGTCTGCACCGGCATCTTTTCAAAGGTCTCAAAGGCCTTTAATCTGTAGTCCAGTACCCAGTCCGGTTCACCCTTGATCTTTGATATGGTTATTACGGTGTCTCTGGTAAGACCCTTGCCCGTGGTAAACAGGGTGGTGTTCTCATCATAGAACCCGTACTGATAGTCATCCTGTGACTGGAAGATCTCCTGGTTTTTCTTATTCTCCGTCATGACCTTCCTCGCTTTCCCTGATCAGCTGTTCAAGTCCATGCCAGCCGATGGTTGCGCATTTGATGCGGTTGGCCTGCTTGCTGACACCCTGTAAGGCAACAGCTTCTTCAAGCAGATCCTCATCGTATTCCCTGCCATCGATCATCGCATAGTAGGCATCAATGATCTTTCTGGCTTCCTCCAGGCTCTTGCCCAGTACCAGGTCAGCCATGATTGAAGTGCTGGCCGTGGATATCGTACAGGCCTTGCCGTCAAAGTTGACATCCTTGATGATGCCATCCTCGATCTTAGCCTGAACATGGATGTCGTCTATGCATGACTCTGAAGCCATGTGCGTGTTCAAATAAGCCGGATCAGCTACCAGCTTATGATGATGAGGATATTCATAATGATCCATGATGATCTGTCTCAAGATCATTGGATCCTTTAATAAACCTGCCATGTCTTACCCCCTAAAAGAAGATTCCGATGCAGTTTTCAATGGTGCAGGTCCTTACGGCCTCCACCAGTGCATCCACGTCTTCTTTCGTGTTATAGAAATACAGTGAGCTGCGTATCGTATCATCAGTCTTCAGGAAATCTACCAGGATCTTGGCGCAGTGGTTGCCGCTTCTTACGGCAATGCCCTGTGAAGCCAGATAGCCGGCAGCGTCCTGAGAGAAGATGCCCTTGACGTTGAATGTCACGATGCCGCTGTCTCCATTCGGATTGTACAGTATGACATTATCCAGTTTCTCAAGCTGTCTCACCAGATAATCTCTCAGTTCTCTTTCATGGGCAGCGATGTTGTCAAAGCCGATATCCATAAGATAACTGGCGGCTGCACCCATGCCCATGATGCCTTCAATGTTCTGAGTGCCGGACTCAAACTTGTAAGGCGATTCCTTTAATATCACGTCACCGCAGCTGAAGAATCTGGCATTGCTGCCGCCACCCAGACATAACGGTTCCGTTTCCTTCAGTAATTCACTCTTGCCGTACATGACACCCATGCCTGAAGGTCCGCACATCTTGTGAGCGGAGAAGCACAGGAAGTCACAGTCCATGTCCTTTACGTCCGTATGGCCATGAGGTACTGACTGAGCCCCATCAACCAGCATTCTGGCGCCGATCTCATGGGCCAGTCTGCACATTTCCTTGACAGGAGCCCTGTAACCCAATACATTGCCGATTTCAGCTACGGCAACGAACCTGACGCCTTCATGAAGGGCCTTCCTGAAGTTCTCTATCGTCAGTCTTCCCTCTTCATTCAGAGGAATGTATTCGATCTTAAACCCGCACTCATCTGCCAGTCTGAACCACGGCAGTACGTTTGAGGCGTGTTCGGCTTCAGTGATAAGTATTACATCACCCTTTTTAAGGTGAGTTCTGACATAACCCCAGGCAACCTGGTTTACGCCATAGGTGGTTCCGGATGTATAGGCAACTTCCAGAGGATCGCAGTTCAGCATCCTGGCGATGATTTTTCTGGTTTCCTCATACAGCTGATCAACCTTCTGAGAAAGTTCATAGTCACCTCTGTGGGCATTGGCCGTTATGTCGCAGTAAAAGTGGTTAACCGCCTCGATGACCTGCCTTGGCTTTAATGTCGTGGCGCTGTTATCGAGATAGGCTAAAGGATGACCGTTCATGGTCTTGCCCTGCAGCATCGGGAAGTCTTTTCTGATCTCATTTACATCGAACATGCTTCGCCCACCTTCATTTCAATTTCATCCTTAAGGGTATTGCCCAGCTGTTCATCGGAAATGACCGTGGTGATCGGCAGAAGATAACCGATGATGATCAGTTTCAGTGCCTCACCATAGCTTAAGCCCCTTGACTGCAGGTAGTACAGCTGATCACTGTCAGGCTGTCCCAGGCTGGCGGCATGAGAAGCTGCCACGTCATTGTCATAGATGTACAGCACAGGCAGTATCTTGCCTACTGATGTCTTGTCATACGTCAAAAGACGGCTTGTCTGGTGCGTTGATGAACCGTGAGCACCCTTCACTATCGTATTCTTTACCACCATGTCGCAGTTGCCATGGGCAAGTACGACACCGTAGTTGTTTACATGTGCCTCGCTGTTTCCGGCTTCATGGATGCAGTTCTGATTGAATCTGACCTTGCCGCTGGTAAGCGATGCCGTCTGTACTAGCAGACTTGCTCCTTCTTCCTTAAAGGCGTAGTCGGAATTGACCGTGGCATCATAGCCGTTGAGGTCGCAATGCGCAACCACGGTCTTGCTGTAGGCATACAGACTGTATCTTTCGTTTATTTCCAGTTCTGCTTCGTTGTGATTGATCACCAGCAATGTGAAGTCACTGCTGTCGCCGACACTTACATCCAGGTCCAGTCTGGCACTCTTGGTGCCCTGAACCGTGATGATGACGGCAGACCTGCTGCGGGGAGTTATCTGCAGCTTATACTCGCTGACTTCATTCTTCTCAGTATCAATGACAAACTGTTCAGAAGAATTAACTGTCAGTTCCATCATTCGCCCTTACCTCTGACATTGGCAGCGCAGGTGCCGAGTGAAACTGCTCTTCTGACCGGTTCTTCCTCTTCCAGAACCAGATTCTGTTCCTGGATCAGCCATTCATATCCTTCAGCATCGATCTTTCTGGCCAGCTCATGATCACCGCTCTTGACGATGCGACCGTTTACCAGTACGTGTGCATGAGTAGGCCTGATCAGTTCATAGAATCTCTCATAGTGAGATACGATGATCATGCCCATGTTGGTCTGCTTATAGACATCCAGAACGTTATCGGCAACAATCTTGAGAGCATCTACGTCAAGACCGGAATCCAGCTCGTCGAGCATGGCCAGCTGAGGCTTAAGAAGCTTCATCTGAATGATCTCATTACGCTTCTTTTCGCCGCCGGAAAAACCTTCGTTAAGGAAACGGTGAGCCATGTCGCTCTTCATTCCCACTTCATCAATTGTCTTATCCAGCAAACGGATGAATTCAAACAGTCTGATAGGCTGTTCTCTGTGAGCATTTACGGCTGCCTTCAGGAAATCGCTGTTGGTTACACCGGGAACTTCCTGTGGATTCTGCATGGCGATGAACAGACCGGCCTTTGAACGCTGGTCAACGCTCATCTGCAGAACGTCATTGCCGTCAAAGGTAATGGAACCTTCGGTTACCGTATATTTCGGATGACCCATGATGGTCAGTAAGAGTGTGCTCTTGCCGTTGCCGTTAGGACCCATTAAGGCATGGATCTCCCCTGCATTTACGGTCAGATCAACACCCTTCAGTATCTCTTTATTTTCCACACTTACGTGTAAGTTCTTTATCTCCAATGTTGGCATAAAAACTACTCCTCACAATTCTTCTGTATTATATCACATCTGTTTCCAATTAACCCTCTTTATGATTAACGGCGATGTTATGGTCCCGCAACTATTATATATTAGATATATTATTTTACAATTGCATCTTAGGTTCAAACATACTATAATGATATGGATTTTCGCTAAGGAGGAAATGCTTATGGCTAAGTTTTTAAAAGAAAACTGGTTTGTTGCCATTGTTGCTATATTTTTTCTAGGTGTAGCAATCTTTTTTACTTATGACCAGAACAAGGGCAAGCTGCCCGGCAAGAGTGTTGGCGGCAAGCAGGTAGTTTTCAGTGTCGATGACACAAACTATACAGCTGATGAATTATATGACAAATTGTCAAATGATTACTTTGACAGCAGAATTCTGCTGTCATTCCAGAAGGCCTTATTGGATGAAGCTACCAAGGGTGATGCAACTATTGAAGCAGACGTTAAGAAGAACTATGCATCAACACTGCAGTATTACCATACACAGTACGGTTACGATGAAGCCTATCTCAATCAGATAGCCAGATACTATTACGGTTATGACACCTTCTATGACTACATGCTGTATTCAGCCAAGTCAAGCTCAATGTATGCTTCATACATCGGCGAGCACATTGATGAACTGTTCACAGCTGAACAGAAGGCTGAACTGAAGTCAAGGATCGTAAGTTATACGGTAATCGCCATGGATGATCCTGCTAACCCGACAGAAGAAGAAAGCGCCAAGCTGAAGGCTGCTCAGGATGCCTGGGCAAGCGGCACATACAGCGCAGCCAACTTCGGTGACTTCGCAGCTGCCTATTCACAGGACGGCAACGCTTCAAACAACGGCAGATTCGGCTATGTTGATACCAAGACAACAGGCATCGATGAAACATTCCTGGAAACAGCCCTCTCACTTGAAGAAGGCAAGGTCAGCGACTGGGTATACTCAGAACAGTTCGGATACTTCCTGATCAAGTGCGATTCAACACTGAACATCGACCTGCTGAAGGAAGATGACTTCATTTCAAGAATTCTTGAATCAAACAGCGGCCTCAGTTCAAAGATCATCTGGGCAAAGGCTCAGGAACTGAACGTCCAGTTTGGAAATGAAGAAGTTGAAAAGCTCATCAAGGATAACATTGGTGTGGAAAGCGAGGATTAATTATGAAGAAGTTAGTTAAGATCGCATTATTAAGTTTCATTACAGTAGCCTTACTGGCAGGCTGTAAGGATGCCACGGCAACCGTATCAAATCCTAAGGAAATGCTCATCAAAATCGGCAACGTTACTGTTACCAAGGGTGATGTATACGCTGAAATGATGAAGGATGACGCTTCAAATACCGTAGTTAACCTGGCTCTCAAGCAGATTGCCAATGCCGAGGTAGAAACAACGGATGACATCAAGAAGGAAGCTCAGAGCACATACGATGATTACAAGGCTCAGATTGAATCAACAGGCGTTGACTTCGAAACAGGTCTGAAGCAGTACGGATACGCATCTGCTGAGGAATTCATGGACTACTGCATCTCAACCGTAAAGGCTGACAGACTGCTCGACAAGTACATTGACGAGAACTGGGACAAGCTGGTTGAGGAAAACAAGCCGGTAAAGGCCAAGATGATCTGGGTTGACGGATCAAACGGCATGGAAGATGCTCAGAAGGAAGCCAATGAGGCAATCGCCCTGTTAAAGAGCGGCGTGTCATTTGAAGAAGTTTCTGAAAAGTACAATGACAGATCGGCATACGCAGAGGAAAAGCTCTACACATTAGCCAACAATTCAACTCTTGATTACAATGTTCTGCAGTTCATGCTGAACACGGCAACACCGACATTATCTGAAGCAATTCAGGCTAATACAGGCAGTGCCTACTATGTTGTACAGGTAACGAATACCAACATCAATCAGATGAAGGACGAGTTCATTGCAGCATACAAGAACATGACAAATACCAGAGACACAGTCTTCCACAACTATTTCAAGGCTCACAAGTTCACCATTTACGACATTGACGTATTCAATACCGTAAAGGCCAACTACCCTTCATATCTGGTACAGAACGACTAGTATTCATTGAATCTATAAAACAGGCAGCAGAACGCTGTCTGTTTTTCATTTTCAGCCATCACGGCATGGGCTTTGTTAATCAGCCCGGATTTTGCTATGATATGTGTATCAGAAAGGAGACGTCATGCTGTATTTCATACTTGTACTGGTGCTTGCGGCACTGTCATACTATTTCTACAGTGAAACCCATACCCTTTCTGTATCCTTCTACGACATCAACGGGGACGATCTTCCGGAAGAATTTGACGGTTTCCGGATCATTCATGTCTCTGACCTGCATAACACCCGCAACAAGGCCATCATCAGACAGATGGATGATTTATTGGCAGCGCAGAAATGCGATATGATCGCATTTACGGGTGATCTGGTAGATTCCCGACAGACTGACTGGAATCAGGCCAAAGTGCTCTCAGACGTCCTTAAAAAGGCTGCTCCGGTATATTTCGTTACGGGAAACCATGAGGAAAGACTTCTGGCCAAGGAAAGCGATGTCCAGGAAAAACTCAATGACATGGGCATGATCATGCTTACAAACAAAGTAGAATACATAAAAAGAAACGGTCAGCGCCTTCAACTGGCAGGCGTCGATGATCCCAGGCGTTCAGGAAGATCAACTGGTTCCCTGCCAAACGAATTCATACTGACGGAACTTGATGAACTGCCTCTGGAAAAAGGTCTGTTTACGGTTCTGTTAAGTCACAGACCGGAGTATCTTGATCAGTATGCCGAAAGAGGCTATGATCTGGTGCTGTCCGGGCATGCACACGGTGCCCAGTTCATACTGCCCGTCATCGGCGGTGTGTATGCACCGAACCAGGGACTGTTTCCAAAGCTTTACAAAGGCCTGCACGTAAAAGGAAAAACAAGACTGATCATATCCCGCGGGCTTGGCGGCAAGGAATTCCCGATCCGCATTAACAACAAGCCGGAGATCGCAGTTATCACATTAAAAAAGAATACACAGCAGTAAGCTGTGTATTTTCATTATTCCTCTGGTCCTGTCTCTATTTCGCCCTTCCAGTCGATTATGCCGCCGAATTCATAGATGTTGGTATAACCGATCTCGAGCAGTTTCTGAGCTGCCTGCTTGCTGCGGTTACCGCTGCGGCAGTAGATCAGGATTATTCTGTCCAGATCCCATAGCTTTTCAGGCTTTTCCTTGCCGATGGTCTCTACCGGAATGCAGATGGCACCGGGAATATGGCCTTCCTCGTATTCCTCAACGGTACGGACATCGACGATGATGTGGTTGTCATTTCTTCTCATCATGTCCTCGGCTTCTTCCATGGATATCTGCCGGTAGCTTCTGTCATAGCCATCCCCATCTACCGGGTGTTCATTCTCCTTCTTATTGCAGCCTGCCATTACCAGTAATCCTGCAAATAATATCAGTAAAAGTTTCTTCAACTCACTAACCTCCCTGTTTTCATCATTATAACAGTTTTTCAGCGCACCAAAAAACCATTCCGACCGGAATGGTTTTATTACTATCTTTCCTCTCTGAAGTAGGAAGTTCCCAGTGACTGCGGTGCCTGATTGTCACGCTTGTTACGCGAGCTTACCAGTACCAGTACGATGATCGTTACGATGTAAGGAATCATCTTGTAGAGGTTCTGCATGTAGGTCGTTCTGGTTACCTTGAACAGCTTCATTAACATTGAGTTAATGCCTGCCGGAATGTACAGGTAGATCCAGTAACAGAAGCCAAACAGATAGGCTCCCCAGGTCGCATTCTTCGGTTTCCAGCTGGTGAAGATTACCAGGGCAACCGCCAGCCAGCCCAATGCTTCTATGCCGCTGTCATTGCTCCAGGTTCCCTTGACATAGTCCATGACGTAGTAGAGACCACCTAAGCCGGCAATTGCTGAACCTATGGTACAGGCCATGTACTTGTATAATGTTACGTTAATGCCCGCTGCGTCAGCCGTAGCCGGGTTTTCACCAACTGATCTCAGGTTAAGACCGGTTCTGGTCTTATTGAAGAAGTACTGCATCGCAAAGGCCAGAGCCAGGATCACATAGGTCAGCCAGCCATACTTGAACAGCAGCTGAGATACGATACCAAGCTTGGTGGACAGTATCGGCATGGTAGCCTTGAAGGCCTTTGACGTAGCTGCGACGGAGATTTGTCCGACACCGCCGGAAAGCTTGACGAGTGAGCCGCCGAAGAAGTTGGCAATACCCGTACCGAACATTGTCAGCGTAAGACCGGTAACGTTCTGATTGGCTCTTAACGTAATGGTCAGGAAACCGTAAAGTAATCCTGCCAGAGCCGTAGCTACCAGACAGCTGATCAGTGAGATCAGCACGCACAGGATCGGATTTGGTACGGCAACGGACTTCTCGTAGAAGAAGGCTCCTGCCAGAGAGGCAATGCCACCCAACATCATGACACCGGGAGTTCCCAGGTTCAGTCCGCCGGCCTTCTCATTGAGAGTTTCACCGACACAGCCGAACATGATGACAGTTCCGAAAGTAACAGCTGCCGTTATCCAGGCAATTATCATATCAAGCGTCATACTAGTGTTCCTCCTTGTGTCTGAAGATCACTTCATAATTTGTAAAGAACTCACTTGCCAGAATGCAGAACAGCAGAATGGCAGAGATGATGTTTGAAGCATATTCATTCAGGTTGAAGTCGCTGGCAATCTGTACGGCTCCCTTGTTAAGGAATACGATCAGGAATGAATAGATTATCATTACGATCGGATTCAGCTTGGCCAACCAGGCAGCGATGATGGCCGTGAAGCCTCTGCCACCTGAAGTCTTGACTGAGATCGTATGTGATATGCCGGCTACTTCCGTAAAGCCTGCCAGACCGCAGATGGCGCCTGACAGTAACATCGTTCTGATGATTACGTTTGGTACATTTATACCGGTATATCTGGCCGTGTTTTCACTTTCGCCCGTAACGGTTACCTCATAACCGTGCTTTGAATACTTGATGTATACGTAGACCGCAATGGTCAGTACGGCAACGATGATGATGTTCAGCAGATACTGCTGACCGAAGATTGACGGGAACCAGCCTGCCTGATTGGTGGCATTGATGACACCTACGCTGTGTGACTGCTTCTTGTCCCAGACGTCTACGAAGAACTCAACGATCTGAATTCCAACGTAGTTCATCATCAGAGTAAACAGTGTTTCATTTGTGTTGTATCTGGCCTTGAAGTATGCCGGGATGAAACCCCAGATCGCTCCGGCTATCGCACTGCCTACAAATGACAGTAAAAGGATCACTCCTGATGGCAGCTTGTCGCCCAGATAGATCATCATGGCTGCGGTAACAAGACCGCCTACTAGGATCTGTCCCTCGGCACCGGTATTCCAGAACTTCATCTTGAAGGCCGGGGTAAGTCCTACGGCAATGCTCAGCAGTAACGCCGTGTCACGGATGGTTATCCAGGTACGTCTGGTCGTTGAGAATGCTCCTCTGAACATTGAGGCATAAACCTTCAATGGGTCAAGCTTGGTAACCAGGTTGATGAACAGTGCTGAGATCAGCAGGGCAATGCCGATGAAGATGACCTTGATGAGCAGTTTGCTCAGGAAGGAACGCTCTTCATTCTTTCTAATTCTGAGAATTGGCTGTCTGTTTGCCATGCTATTCACCCTCTTTCAGGTGAGTCATCAGCAGACCCACTTCTTCCTTGTTGGCCGTACGGCCATCCAGAATTCCGTTTACCTTGCCGTTGCACAGAACCAGGATCCTGTCGCTTAAGGCCAGTAATACGTCGAGGTCCTCGCCGACATATACGACGGCGACACCGCGCTTCTTCTGTTCATTCAGCAGATTGTAGATTGCATATGATGTATTGATGTCCAGGCCTCTTACGGCATAGGCTGTCATTAATACGGTTGGCTTGTTATTGATCTCACGGCCGACCAGAACCTTCTGAACGTTGCCACCGGAAAGCTTTCTTACCGGATAGTCCAGTGAAGGAGTCTTGACATCCAGCTCATCCTTGATCTTGATGGCTGTCTGCATCGGCTGCTGACGGTGCAGTAAAGGTCCCTTGCCCTTTCTGTAGCGCTTCAATAATACGTTATCGGTCATGCCCATGTTTCCGACCAGGCCCATGCCCAGACGGTCTTCAGGAACGAAGGCCAGATGCAGGCCATGGCTGATGATCTCTTTGGTGCTTAAGCCGACAAGTTCATGAACGCCATGAGCAGTTGAATAGTAAACTACGGAAGAACCCGGTTCCGGTTTCTGCAGGCCCATGATGGCTTCCAGAAGTTCCTTCTGACCTGAACCGGAGATGCCGGCAATACCCAGCACTTCACCGCTGTAGAGGTTGAAGGTAACGTCGTCTACGACCTTCTTGCCTTCAATGTTCTTTACGGTCAGATTCTTGACTTCCAATCTGAGATGCTTTTCTTCGATGAAGTCACGGTTGATGTCCAGTGTGATCTTTTCGCCGACCATCATTTCCGTCAGCTGCTGAGGATTGGTCTCGGAAGTGTTGACGGTGCCGATGTACTGGCCCTTTCTCAAGATCGTTACTCTGTCAGAGATCTCCATGACCTCGTTGAGCTTATGTGTAATGATGACGATTGCCTTGCCGTCGTCACGCATGTTTCTTAAAACGTTAAACAGTCTGCTTGTTTCCTGAGGAGTGAGCACAGCGGTTGGTTCGTCCAGGATCAGTATTTCCGCTCCTCTGTACAGAACTTTGATGATTTCCAATGTCTGCTTCTGTGATACAGTCATGTCATATACTTTCATGTCCGGATCAATGTCAAAACCATAACGGCTGCAGATCTCATTTACCCTCTTGCGGGCACTTTCCAGATCGTTGCCATCGGTATTCTTAAGACCCAGAACAATGTTTTCCAGGGCAGAAAAAACGTCGATCAGCTTGTAATGCTGATGGATCATGCCGATGCCCAGGTCATAGGCATCCTTCGGATCCTTGATTGAAACAAGGTTCCCATTAACAAAAATCTCCCCGCTGTCCGGGTAGTATATTCCTGCCAACATGTTCATGACAGTGGTCTTGCCACTGCCGTTTTCACCTAAGATAGCCAGTACTTCGTGCTTTCTGATGTCGAACGAAACGTTCTCATTAGCCACGACGGCTCCAAAGGTCTTGGTGATGTCTTTCAATTGAACAGCACAGTTGTTATCCATGTCATCAACCTTTCTATAAGGTGAGGAAGACAGAGTCCCCCTCACCTGTTAAAAATCAAATACTAATGTAAGTTTAAATCAACGATTACTTTTCGAAGATGCCGTCGATGATTACGCTGAATGATGGAGCGCTTCTGAATTCTGATTCATGGAAGTAGCCATCGTAGATAGCGTTCTTGTCTTCTGCATCATCTGTATCAAAGTCGCCTGTTAAGTCGATCTTTAATTCTGATAAGTGTTCGCCGTTTACTGTCCATGTGCTTGTATCGAATACATGTAATGTGCCAGCCTTGATTTCAGCGATTGCCTTGTCAACAGCTTCCTGTGTGCCAGGAGCACAGTTAGGACCTAACTTTGTGATGGCAACTGCGTCAGATTCATAACCCTGAGCCCAGTTTGTATCGATCTTCTTGCCTTCTACAACCTGCTTGAATGCATATGTGTAGTAAACACCCCAGTTATTTGTAGCTGAAGTTAAGGCAGCGTTTGGTGCAGCTTCGAGCATGTCAACGTTGTAACCTACTGAGTAAGCAACTGTGCCGTTAGCTAATGCAGCTTCAACTGCAGCTGGAGCACCTGTTGAGTCAGCATGCTGACCGATGATGACACAGTGGTCTGCCATTAATGTATTGGCTGTTTCACCTTCAGCAACCAGGTTGAACCAAGAGTTGGTGTAGATGACTTCCATTGTAACGTTTTCGAATACTGACTTAACGCCTAAGAAGAATGCTGTGAAGCCAGAAACAACTTCTGCATATGGATAAGCGCCAACGTAACCGATCAGGACCTTGCCATCCTTGTAGCTTTCTGCAGGAATCTGTCCGGCAGCTTCAAGTTCAGCCAGCTTCATACCGGCAACGATGCCAGATACATAACGTGATTCATAAACGTTTGTGAATGCGTTTGAGAAATTGCTCAGTCCGCTGAGAGCAGCTGTATCACCAGTTGCGGCTACGAACTGTACATCTGGATACTCTGAAGCAGCCTGCTGCATGAACTGCTGATGGCCGTAAGAGTTAGAGAATACGGCTGTACAACCCTGTTCAACAAGGTCTACTGCCTGGTCGTAACAGTCCTGAGTTTCACCAACTGAATATTTCCAGATGATCTGATCGTCAGAAAGACCGTTAGCCTTAGCTGCCTGCTGTAAGCCTACCATGTGTGCATAGGTATAGCCTTCGTTTTCATCACCAACTAAGATGACGCCGATCTTCAGCTTCTTTTCGGTGTCTTCGCCTGATGGCTTCTCCCCATTTGAACAGCCTGTCAGAACGCCTACTACCATGAGTACAGCTAACATAAGAGAAAATAATTTTTTCATAAGTACCTCCCTTTTCCCTCTTCTATAATTAAAGGTCAAGCAACCTTAATTACCCTTTTAAATAAAAAATCGAATTCAGGGGCAGTGATCCCTACTCGCAGAATTCAATTCCGTTTTCAACACTCATGCTCTTGATGCGTGCCAGAGATTCGACACGGATGCCCTGACTTCTGATCAGGTCTCCTCCTGGCTGGTAGGCCTTCTCGATGACGATGCCGCAGCCTACCAGTTCAGCGCCTGCCTGGGAAACTATGCTGATCAGAGCCTTTAAAGCCTCGCCGTTGGCCAGAAAATCGTCAACGATGAGAACCTTGTCTTCACTGGTCAGATACTTCTTGGTCACGGAAATGACGAAGTCAGTGCCTCTGGTATATGAGTGTAATGAAGCGTGATAAGCATCACCGCTCATGTTCTTTGCCTGGCCCTTCTTGGCAAAAACGACCGGGCAGTTATCAAAAAATTGTGAAGTTACGCAACCGATAGCGATGCCAGAGGCTTCCACTGTCAGTATCTTGTTAACTTCACAATTATTGTATCTTCTTCTGAATTCTTTTCCGACTTCGGTCAGAAAAACTGTGTCGATCTGGTGGTTAAGAAAACTGTCAACCTTGAGAATATCGTCGCTGAGAACTCTGCCTTCAGCCGTGATATATTTCTTTAAAGAGTCCATTTCACCAGTACCTCCTACAGAAAAAATATGCTTCTACTATATATCAATACCCCCGTTTTTTCAAGCAGTTTTCGCCCTTTTTTGCATTGAAAGCGTTTTACTTTAGATGGATAATATTAGTAAAGAAATGAGGGCTGAATATATGTGTATTTTCTGCGATATCATTGAGGGAAAGATCCCTTCCAAGAAGGTTTACGAAGATGAAAAATGCATCGCCATACTGGATATTTCTCAGCTTACAAAAGGCCATACTCTGGTCATTCCGAAGCAGCATTTTTCCGGCATTGACGACTGTGATGAAGAAACGCTGCGTCATCTGATCAGTGTTACAAGAAAGCTGGCCGTAAGAATAACGGAAAGACTCAATGCGCCTGGATTCCACATTCTCAACAACTGCAATCCGGTTGCCAACCAGTCGGTAATGCACATGCATTTCCACATCATACCGCGCTACAGCGAAAAAGACTGCGTATCAATGGACTTCACTCCTGATCATGAGGAATACGATCTGGAGGAGATCCGTCAGCAGCTGATATAAAAAGGATCTCCATGAACTAGTCAAGTAAAAGTAGACAGTTCATAAAAAGCACCTAGAACCCCATTTCAGATTTGAACTGAAGTGGGGTTTTATAGTTGAGCGAATATGCTGGTCTATGATTGTTAAAGTAATGTATGTACTTTTCAATATCTC
>JAFWGU010000038.1 GCA_017512285.1 Erysipelotrichaceae bacterium
ACTGCTGATGAGACTGGCACATGAAAGGGACAAATGTGTTATCGTAGTTACTCATGATCTGAGCATAGCTGAGAAGAGTGATGTTATTTTACAGTTAGATACAGAAAAGAAGGCGTTTACGGTAAGGGACAACGGTGAATTAGTATTTGAAATAGACTAGTAGAATAGAAATTAATGTATAATAATATCAGGTAATTTTATGAGCAGAATACACGTACTGGATGAACATCTGACAAACATGATAGCGGCTGGTGAAGTCGTTGAAAAGCCAATGGGCGTAGTCAAGGAACTCGTTGAGAATTCCATTGATGCCCAGGCAACCAGGATAATTGTCAGAGTTGTCAATGGCGGAAGAGACATGATAGAGGTAAGTGATGACGGAATCGGAATGGATCAGGAAGATGCCGTCAGGGCTTTCAGCCGTCATGCGACCAGTAAGATATTAAGATCTGAAGATCTATGGGACATTCATACCATGGGATTCAGAGGTGAGGCATTACCTTCAATCGCCTCTGTCAGTAAGACATCTTTACTGACAAGCGATGGCAGTCAGTCCACGGAAATAATCCTTGAGTACGGTAAGATCATCAAGGCCGGACCGGCAGCTTCAGCCAGAGGAACGACAGTCAGAGTTGAAAACCTGTTCCTTAAGACGCCGGCCAGACTGAAGCACCTCAAGAGCGGCAACACCGAATTCAATGCGATCATTGACCTGATGCAGAAGTTTGCCCTGGGAAACCCGCAGATCGCCTTTGAGTTATACGCTGATGACAAACTCAAGCTTCAGACTCCGGGAAACGGCTCGCTTGATGAAACCATGATGCACATATACGGTCTGGAAACAGCCAAGAACAGCATTCCCGTTGAATTCAGTGACTATGATTTCAGTGTTAAGGGTGTTCTGGTGTTTCCAAGCATTAACAGATCAACAAAGCAGTACATTAACTGCTTCATAAACGGCCGTATTGTCAGAAGCTTTCTGATTCAGAAGGCCATAATCGATGCCTACAGGGAATTCATGATGCCGGACAGATATCCTGTCTGCGTACTTAACATAGATGTTGACTATCAGCTGGTGGACGTCAACGTACATCCGTCAAAGTGGGAAATAAGACTGTCCAAGGAAAGACAGCTGTGTTCACTGATCCAGACCAATGTCAACGAAGTGCTGAAGAAGCAGTTCAAGCCGGGCGAGATCAAGCTGCCTAAGCAGAACGTCAGGATAGAGGAAAAACCTCTTTTTGAGACAACATATACTGAAGTAAGGCATGATGATGTCTTTCAGGAAAAAGCTGAAGAATACGTTCCGGCTGAAAGGAAGGAAGAACCGGCGGTAGTTGTCGAAAGATTCCAGTATCTGGCACAGCTTCACGGCAACTACATTCTGGCCTGTGACGAAGACAATCTTTACATAGTTGACCAGCATGCCGCCATGGAAAGATGCATGTATGAAGACATACAGCAGGAAATCGAAAATAATGACGTAATGACTCAGGATCTGATCGTTCCGCTGATGATCGAACTTACGCCTGCTGAGATCCAGCAGATCGACAGACTTAATGAGGTATTCAACGCCATAGGGATTGAAATGGAAGGATTCTCCAACAACAGTGTTCTGATCAGACGGGTTCCATTGTGGTTTGAAGACATAAACGAAGAGGAATTCATTCATGATCTGGTTGGAGAGATACTGAATGAAAAGAAGATGAACGTTCTGGATATCAGAAAGGACAGGATAGCTTCGCTGGCTTGCCACAGTTCAATCAAGTTCAACCACCATCTTGATGCGATGGAGAGCCGAAAGCTGTTAAGCAGACTGGGAAGATGCGTACAGCCGTTTAACTGTCCTCATGGCAGACCAACCATGATGGCAATATCCGAGGCTCAGTTACAGAAGGAGTTCAAGCGTGTCCTATAAGATAATAGCCGTTGTCGGACCGACAGCCGTAGGAAAAAGTGATGTGGGAGTCAGACTCGCACAGCTTTTTGACGGAGAGATCATCAATGGCGACAGCATCCAGGTATACAGAGAGCTGAACATCGGCAGCGCCAAGATAACCGCGGAAGAAATGGGGGGAGTAATTCACCATCTTCTTGACTATAAGAATGTCGGCGATGAATACAGTGTTCAGCACTTTCAGCATGATGCCAGGGAAAAGATCGAAGAGATCGAGGAGAGAGGACATCTGCCGGTAGTGGTTGGCGGAACCGGTCTGTACATCAAGGCATTGCTGTATGACTATTCATTTACTGCCATTGAAGGAAAACTGAATGAATATGAGAACGAAAAGACGGAAGATCTTTATGAAAGACTGTGTCAGCTTGATCCAAAGGCTGTTGAAGTAATACATCCGAATAACCGCAGAAGGATCGTCAGGGCTCTGCAGATGGCGGAAAGCGGCAATCTGAAGAGTGAACAGGAAGCCGGTCAGAAGCATGAGATGATCTATGATGCCTTCATTGTCGGACTGACCATGGACAGAAAGGTCCTGAAGGAAAGGATCGGCAAAAGAGTGGATATGATGTTTGAAAACGGATTACTGGAAGAAGTAACACGGTTAAATGATAAATACGATTGGAACATGCACGGCTTGCATGGCATAGGATATAAGGAATTCAGAGATTATTTCCCGGGAAATATCACGCTGGATGAGGTAAGGGAACAGATAAAAACGCATACCAGACAGTTTGCCAAGAGACAGTACACCTGGTGGAACAATCAGATGCCTGTCAGATGGTATGACGTAAGTGAAGAAGGATTTCTTGACAGAATCGTTTCAGACATCAGGGGGTGGTTGAATGAAGAAGCTGATTAAGATCTTGCTTGTTTTTTCAATGGTCATGGTAATGATAGGCTGTAATTCCGGTGAAAAGCCGGCAAGCGAGCAGGAAGAGATCGAAATTGCCGATTTTGATTACAGCAGGTATCAGGTTTATCCGGTTGAAAGTCACAAAGCCAATAGCGGCCGCCCGTACACCGACGATAATCTGCCTGTATTTACCCGGAAGATGATACTTGAACTTCTTGGAGATGAGGAAAACCAGGTGTTTTCTCCGTTTAATCTGTATCTTAATCTGAACCTGATGGCCGGGCTGACCAGCGGTGAAGCAAAGAAGGAAATTCTTGATCTTCTGGGCAAGGAAGAAGATACATTACTGAAGGATTATCAGGCTCTGTGGAAGGCTTATTATGCTGATGACGGTAAAAGGGTATCAGAGTATGCTAATTCCATCTGGCTTAATGAGAATCTTGAAATCAACGACGATAAGCTGAAACAGATCGCGGATGATTATTTCGTTCCGGGATTCAGAGGAGACATGGGAAGCCGGGATTACACCATGGCATTCCAGTCATGGATGAATGACAACACGGGAAAAATGATGGGCAAGCAGATTTCTGGACTGGAGTTTGATCCGGGAATGCTGATGGCGGTAGCGTCAACCATATATTATTCAAACAGATGGCAGTATGAATATGATCCTCTGAAGACGAAGGATGCGACATTCCATGGTGTTAACTCTGACGTGAAGGTACCGTTCATGAATAAAACCTGTTCCGGATTCTATGTTGAAGGCAATGGATTCAGCGGAATCATGGATATGTTCGGTAACGGCGAAGGCTACATGCTGTTTCTGATGCCAGATGAGGGTGTAAGCGTAAGGAGTGTTTTTGAAAGCGAGGACTTCCTGAAGCTGATTGACGGATCAAGGGATGAACTTCTGATTCCATGCCTGCTGGATCTTTCAATGCCGAAATTCGATGTTGACAGTAAGTATAAAATCGAAGAGATCCTGCCACGGCTGGGAGTCAGATCAATGTTTGACGCCGGCAGTAACGCATTCGCTGAACTGTCATCTACGCCAATGGAAGTTGACAAGATCGAACACGCCTGCCGCCTGATCCTTGATGAGGAAGGAGTAAAGGCCGCGGCCTATACCGTTGACATCATGTATGGCGGCGGACCGACGGAAAGAAGAAAGGTCGTTTTTGACAGACCGTTCATCTTCATGATCATGCCGGACATGAAAAACGTGATGTTCTGCGGCGTTATCAATCAACTTTAGTTGTAAGAACAGATAAATGGTGTAAAATAATAGAGCACGAAGGGGTATAAGACATGAAACTGATCGTTGGTTTGGGAAATCCGGGAGAAAAATATGAAAACACCAGGCATAATACCGGGTTTTTAGCCGTGGATAAACTGGCCGACACGCTGAACGTCAGAATCAGAAGAAAGGCCTTCAGTGCATTGATAGAAAAGATAAACGTAGGCGGTGAGCAGGTCGTATTGATGAAGCCGCAGACCTACATGAATCTTTCAGGCGAAGCCGTGGGAAAGGCCGTAAGATATTACCACCTGGATCCGGAAAGGGACATTCTGGTAATATATGACGATCTTGACCTGCCGGCAGGAAAGATCAGATTAAGAGAAAAGGGCAGCGCCGGAGGTCATAACGGCATCAAGAGCATCATTGCCCATCTCCATACTGATTCCTTCTGCCGCATCAGAGTGGGCATCGGCAGTGAAAACAAACATGATACCATCGACTTTGTCCTGGGAAACAGCAGCGGCGAGGAAAGAAAGCTGTGGCTGGAAGCCATTGAGAGAGCCAGCCAGGCCGCAAGAGAGTTTATGACAGACCCGTTTCAGTCTGTTATGAATAAATACAACCGAGGAGAGAAATGATCGATTTGTGGAAGGCTCTGCAAGGGGATGAAGCAGTCTGGGCTCTGAGTGAAGATGAACCCGGATTATCCGCAATGTCTCCCGATGCAGAAGCGCTGACAGTAGCCGCCTCATTCCGTCAGAAACCGCGAATGATGGTGGTCGTCAAGTATAACTTATATACAGCACAGCAGCTTTACCGGAAGCTGACCCCCCTGTTGGAGAGTGATGTGCTGCTTTTCAGCGTGGAAGAGTCATTGAGAGTAGAAGCAATCGCTTCATCTCCAACCATGTACGCCTCTCAGATGGAGACCCTTACCCAGCTCTGTCTGCATGATGAACCAAGGGTCATCATAACTCATCCGGCAGCTCTGGTCAGATACATGCCTCAGGTTGAGGTATTCAGAAGACACATAATAGATCTTAAGACCGGCACTACCGTCAGCATGGCTGAATTAAGAAAGCTGCTGATTGAAAGCGGCTACCGTTACACCAACAGGGTAGATCAGCCTCTGACCTTTTCCAGCCGCGGTGACGTAATAGACGTTTTTACCATTCAGGAAAACTATCCGGTCAGAATAGAGTTCTTTGACGATGAGATCGACAGTATCCGCTTTTTTGATCTTAATACCCAGAGAACCATCCAGCACGTAAAGGAAGTAAAGATCGTTCCGGCCAGCATCATGATCTACGATGAAGACTTTGATGAAGTCGAAAAGAGGATCAGGGTACAGCTGGAAAGAGACGTTAAGAGATGCGACTTCCCGGAAGAACTGGAAGGAAACGTGGAAAGAGACATCGACTATCTCAGAAACCACATCTTTGAACATTATCTGTACCGTTACAGATGTTTCTTCAATGAAACCGGCAGATTCCTTGACTATGTAAGAGACCCGCAGATAATACTGTCTACGGAAGAGGAAATACAGAATAACATCACCCAGTTCAATGATGAGACGACAGAATTCATCAGAGAGACCTTTGAGGCAGGGCATGGACTCTGTTATTTCAGCGTATATGCCGATTATTACCGCAGCATCTCCGGCATGCACTGTTACAGCATCGGTGTATTCAACGACTATAAGCATCCGATAAGAAGCGGTGTTTCACCGGTATTCTTCCCGGAACTGCCGCTGGCTAAGGCCGTTGATGAGATTCTGAGGCTTACTCACAGCCGTCAGGTCGTATTAGCTCTGACGGAAGGCAACCGCAAGATGATCACCGAAGAGATGTACGACAGGGGAGTACTGGCCGATAAGGAAGTAACCTTCATGCCGGAACTATTTGAATCGGGCTTTAACTATGAGAACATCGTCGTACTGACTGCCAGAGAGCTGTTTGGCACCAACATCCGCAAGGGCAGATATTCAAGAAAGTTCAATGAGGCCATCCAGCTGGATGATTATCAGGATCTTAATGAAGGAGACTATGTCGTTCATAACAACTACGGCATCGGCCGTTATCAGGGCATCGTAACCAGGGAGATCAGGGGAAATCACCGTGACTATCTGAGGATCCTGTACAAGGACGACGATGAATTACTGGTACCGCTGGAACAGTTCAGACTGGTCAGAAAGTTTGTCGGTTCCGAAGGCGTGGGCATCAGACTGAACAAAATCGGATCAGGCACCTGGAATAAGACCAAGGAAAAGCTCAAGGCTGACGTTGATGACATTGCGGCCAGACTCGTTCAGCTTTATTCCGACAGGGAGAAGAACATCGGTTTTGCCTTCTCGCCGGATAATGAGAGAACCAGAGAATTTGAGAAGAACTTTGAATTTGAGCTGACAAGAGACCAGAAGACAGCCATCAGGGAAGTCAAGAAGGACATGGAGAGCACCAAGCCCATGGACAGGCTTTTATGTGGAGACGTTGGCTTCGGCAAGACGGAAGTGGCCATGGTTGCGGCCTTCAAGGCCATTAACAACCTTAAGCAGGTGGCATATCTGTGTCCGACTACCATACTTTCCCGTCAGCACTACAATACCTTTACCGAAAGATTCAAGGGATTCCCGGTAAAGATCGCTCTCATAAACAGATTTGTCATTGAAAGCGAGCAGAAGAGAATATTAAAGGAAGTTAAGGAAGGCAAGATCGATATTCTCATCGGTACGCACAGATTGCTGAGTCAGGATGTCCAGTTTGAGGACCTTGGGCTTCTGATCATAGATGAGGAACAGCGCTTTGGCGTTCAGGCCAAGGAAAAGATAAAGGAACTGAAGAGAACAATAGACGTTCTTTCCCTTTCAGCTACGCCTATCCCCAGAACGCTGCAGATGTCATTGATAGGCGTAATGTCGCTTTCACAGCTGGATACCCCGCCGATGAACAGGATGCCTATCCAGACTTATGTCGTTGAAAAGAATGAATATCTGGTAAAGGAGGTAATACAGAGAGAACTTGCCCGTAAGGGACAGGTGTTCTACCTCCATAACAATACTGCCTCCATTTATAAGGTGGCTGCCAAGCTGGAAACGCAGCTTCCGGAAGCCAGGATCGCCGTGGCTCACGGTCAGATGAACAGAGATGAGATCGAAGACGTCATGTACAGATTCATCTCCGGTGAATATGACGTACTGGTATGTACGACGATCATTGAAACGGGCATAGACATTTCCAATGCCAATACCATCATCATTGACAAGGCTGATACCTTCGGTCTTTCCCAGCTGTATCAGATCAGGGGACGTGTCGGCAGAAGCGACAGGATCGCCTATGCCTATCTTATGCACGATCCGCAGAGACAGTTATCCGAGGTGGCTACCAAGAGATTACAGGCCATCAAGGACTTCACGGAACTGGGCAGCGGCTACAAGGTAGCCCTGAGAGACCTTACGATCAGAGGAGCCGGTGATCTGTTAGGTGAGAAACAGGCGGGGTTCATCAATACGGTAGGCATGGACATGTATCTGGACATGCTGCAGGACGCCCTGAATGAAAAGAAGGGCATAGTGGTTCCGCATGAAGAGGTAGTCAGAAAGAAGATCAGCGATGTTGACGGCTACATTCCGGAGAACTTCGCTCCGCAGGACTATGAAAAGATCACGCTGTATCAGCGCATAGACAAACTGAAGAGTCTGGCTCAGTTAAGCGAACTGGAAGCCGAGATCACTGACAGATACGGCAAGCTGCCGAATGCAGTAAAGCTGCTGTTTGAAAAGAAGAGAATAGAGGTCATGCTGGAAAGCTACCGCTTTGACAGGATGGATGAACTGGAAAAGGAATGCCGGCTGGTACTGTCGGAAGAGTTCAGCCAGAGCGTTGACGGGGTCAGGCTGTTTGAACAGATAATGAACTTATCTTCGGACATAAAACTGCGCTATAATCATAATAAGATAGCTCTGATATTCGCCAAGAAGAAAAACTGGCTGCAGTATGTTAACAGAGCGATGATCATTATTGAAAAAATGGGTGATAAGAATGAGGCTTGACAAGTATCTCAAGGTCGCCAGGATCCTGAAGAGAAGAACGGTATCAAAGGAACTGGCCGCCAATCAGAGAGTAGTAGTAAACGGAAGAGTGGCAAAGCCCTCCACGGACATAAAACCGGGAGATGTCATCGAGGTGACCTTCGGCCAGCGCTGTCTGGTAGTCAGAGTGCTGGAAGTAAGAGACATTGTCAGAAAGAATGACGCTGACAGTCTTTATGAAGTCATCGAGGAAAGACATGTTGAGGAAAATGTTGAAATTTCACAATAATCTGTATATTATTAGTATTACCGGTGAGGTGAAACTCAGTGACTGAAAAGAAGAATATCAAGAAAAAGAAAAAACCGATGAACATCGTCGTTACCGTTATCCTGTGCGCAGCCATGATCTGGGGCATAGTTTATTTCGTGTGGCAGATAACCAAGGAAGTAGGCACGACCTTTACCCTGATTGCCGACATCAATGATGCCAAGAAGGAACTGGCTGAACTGGAAGAGGAACAGGAACACCTCTTACTGCAGAAGGAACGTCTGATGGACGATGAATACGTAAAATCCTGGGCCAGAGGAGAATTCCTCCTGGTAAAGGAAGGGGAAGAAATCTACAGGCTTCCGGGAAACTGACAGGTTGAAGAACCTGTTTTTAGGTGATTGACATGCTGGCAAGAATAACAAAGATATTGGGAATACTCATAACAGCACTGGTGATAATCGTAACGGTCATGATTGCGGTTCCGGTGGAGAAGTACGTAGTGGAATCTCCAAGCATGGAGCCTGAACTGCCCGTCGGAAGCATAATCTATGTATATGGGGACAGTCCCTATAACATTGAAGAGGGAGACATAATCGTCTATAAGGCATCCGGAGCAACCACTCCTACTACGCACAGAGTGGTGGAAAACGACACGAACGGCCATCAGTTCATAACGAAGGGGGATAATAATCCCGACAATGATATTTCCCCGGTACCCTACATTAACTATATTGGAAAGGTCATGCTCCACCTGCCTGTAATCGGCCGCATTCTGGCTGAAGTAACCACCGGAAAGGGCAGGATCATGCTGATAATCACGGCAGCTTCCGGGCTGTTGCTGATACTGATCGGCGATCTGATGATCAAAAAGGGGGAGGAAACCGAGTAACTGATATACAAAAGGCCGGTTTTCTAGTAAACTAGAATAGTAAGAGGAGAACGAAATATGATTTATGGAGTAGGAATTGATTCAGTAACGATCAGCGTAGTAGAGCGCTTTTTAGATAACCCTGAATACGCAAAAGACATTTTTACCGACGCAGAGGAAAAGCTGGCCGACACCCAGGCAGACCGCATTGACTTCTTTGCCGGTGTTTACGCCGCAAAGAGCGCAGTGTGGAAATCAGTAGATCATCTGATCAATGGCAAGCTGGATAACATTGACATTGAAGTACTGGAACATGAGGACGGTGCCCCATATGTCAACATTACCGGCAGATTAAAGGAACTGCTGGAAGGAACGGGCGTTAAGGATTTCAAAGTATCAATTACGACTGAAGGCGATACAGCCAGTGCGATCGTAATTGCTCAGGGCAAGTAATAAAGTTACGGCACTTCGTTTTGAAGTGCTTTTTTGTTGGAGGAAAGTATATGAAGATCCTGTGTTTTGATGTGGGCGGTACCAATACCAAGTACGCAGTTCTGGATGAAGAACTGAACATAACGCATAAGGGCAGATTTCCCACCATCTATTCATCTCTTGAAGACTTCATCGCAGGAATAGAGAAAATATATGAAGAAACAGCCGGGGAAGTCAGCGGCTTTGCCATGTCAATGCCGGGAGTAATTGATCCGGTAACCGGATATGTTAAGTTCGGCGGTTCGCTTGTAAGCATCATCAGGGACATTAATCTGAAGGACCTGATCAAGGAAAGGCTGGGCTGTCCCGTATCAATTGCCAATGATGCCAAGTGCGCTGCCATGGCTGAGATAGGATACGGCTCCCTGAAGGATAACAGAAACGCCATCGTCATTACCCTGGGAACGGGAATAGGCGGCTGTCTGGTCTACAACAGGGAGGTTGTATACGGCAGTCATCTGTATTCGGGAGAATTTTCCTTCATCAGGCCGGGATTTGACAGAGACAGGGCAATACCGTGGGCACACCGTAACGGTGCTGCCGGTTTACTGGCGAGAGTTCAGGAACAGCTGGAAACGGATCAGCAGTTTAGTGGTGAAGAGATATTCCAAATGGCATCGGAAGGAAACGAAAAGGTACTGGTGGCTCTCGACCAGTTTACCTATGAGCTGGCAAGGCAGCTGTATAATCTGCAGTGTGTCTTTGACCCGGAAAAGGTTGCCATAGGAGGAGGCATCAGTGAGCAGCCGCTGCTGTTTGAGATGCTGGAAAGGAATCTGGAAGTGGTCAGAGGACAGTTTGGCCGGATGTCTCCGCCAAAGCCTCATGTCGTGACCTGTCAGTTCAATAATGATTCAAATCTGATTGGGGCCATGTACAAGTTTGTACAGGACAAAGATAAGGGAATAAACTAAAAAATAGTTCGTAATGAACTATTTTTTTTCTTCTGTAATGGATGTTCTGTTCATGTAATCCGCTGTCTTCCAGTAGGATTTTATCAGTCTGATCTTTCTCCAGACCGTTTCCACTAGCTCCTGATAGTTCCGTCGTGCATATTCCTGACAGTTATGGAATTTGAAGTCAAGTCTGTTTGTCTCAACGTCATAGTAAAAATCAACGAAGCCGGCCCGGCTTTCGTTTTTTTCCAGTTCCTTAAGGTATTCGGGATCTCTGGTGGATACGACAAATGTCCCCTTGACGTATTTGTCCTTTTCGTGCCTGACTGACTGCTGTATGAACATTATTCAGCCTCCGGTAACATAATTATAGACTATCAGAATTACGCCGACAATGAATATCGGTCTTATCTGTACTGCCTTCCCTGCTTGAAAATCATGAAGACTTCAGCTATTTCTTCGACACTGAGCTCATAATTATGAACGATCCATGCCTCCATCAGCTGCAGGAATCCGCCAAACAGGAAGGAGTCGTAATACTCCTTTATTGACTCATCTACCTTGCCGATGGCAGCTGTCAGTCTCTGGTAGGTGCTGTTATTTGATATTATCTTGATCAGACGCGTCTTGAAATGAGGGAACAGTCCCTTGGCATAAAGCAGTGTGAGAAGATCCCTCTTACTTCCCCAGTACCTGAAGAAGGAGGTGATGATCTCCTGCGTTGGCGAGTGATACCAGGATACGGACTCCATCGCAGATACCATGTGGCGGTCGATGCTGTAGTCGATAAGGTCATACAGATCATCGCAGTTGCGGTAGAAAGTCTTTCTGGTAATGTTGCAGTTCTGACAAAGCTCAGTTATTGAGATGTCGTTAAATGATTTCTTTTTCAGTAAATCATACAGAGAGTTGGATAAAGAATCAAGAGAGTAAATGACCTGCTTGTCCGTAGATGTGTTGTACATGATACAATTGTCCCTTCTATGTATATTTTACTTCAAGAGCATTGAGTTTTAAATATAAATGCTTTTATACTATTCTCAGAAATTTGGTTAATAAGTCTCAGGACTTGTTAATATACTACCCCCAGGAAGAGTTGCTTAGGCAATTCTTTCTTTTTTTTCGTAAAAAGTGTGCTATACTGAATAGGCAAAATGAAAATGGTTTTCAAATTATGAGAAAAAAGACATATGTAACCGTCCAGAAGGACACAGTATTGAACTATCTTAAGGAAAATCCGGGCAGACACGTAAATGCCAGGGATGTTTATGATGAGCTTAAAAAGCAGGAAGAGAAGATCGGCCTGACCACTGTTTACCGTCACCTGGAAAAGCTGGTTCAGGAAGGGCAGGTCATCAGATCGGTAATTGACGAGAATACGCCGGCATGTTACGAGTATACGGGGTGTGAAGACAGTCACTGTTATCACTTCAAGTGCATCAGATGCGGCAGGATTGAACACATTCACTGTGATGAGATAACCATTCTGGAAAATCATCTGAACAGTGAACATAACTTTACGATCATGCCGAGAATGACCGTTTTCTATGGTTTGTGTGAGGAGTGCAGGAAATATGAAGAAGTTTAGAAAGACCGTTCTGGTCACCCTGTGTGTTTTCCTGTTAATGATGACGGGTTGTTCCGGTAACGGGAAACAGAAAGGCGAAAAGATAACCGTCGTTACGACCATATTCCCGTTATATGACTGGGCCAGAAACATCATTAAAGACAGTGAAGACGTTGAACTGGTTCTGTTAATGAGCAACGGATCAGATCTGCATAATTACCAGCCTTCTGTAAATGACATCATAAAGGTTACGGACTGCGATCTGTTCATCCAGGTCGGCGGCGAATCTGATAAATGGGCTGAGGACCTGGTCAGAGAGAGAGAGAACAGCGGCAAAAAGAACCTTAATCTCATGGATCAGCTTTCTGATTATCTCAGAATCGATGAAAGAGCAGAGGGAATGCAGGAAGAAGAGGAAGAAGGAGAAGAGGAGACAGAGTATGATGAACACATCTGGCTGTCACTCAGAATTGCTCAGAAGGCCTGCGAACTGATAAGGAATGAACTGTCATCCCTGGATAAGGGAAACGGCAGCAGGTATGCACAGAACTGTGCCGAATACTGTGAATCACTCAGAAAACTTGATGAGGAATATAAGAAGACTGTTTCTTTAGGAAACAGAAAAGTAATTCTGTTTGCCGACAGATTCCCCTTCAGATACATGGTCGAAGACTATGGATTGGAATATTACGCGGCTTTCAAGGGATGCTCAGCAGAATCTGAAGCCAGTTTTGAGACTATAAAGTTCCTGGCTGAAAAGGTTGATGAAAAGGAACTGAAGTACATACTGATCCTGGAAAACAATGACGGCAGAATCGCCAGAACGATCATGGAAAACACGGCAAGGAAGAATCAGGAGACAGTTGTGATTGATTCCCTGCAGTCGGTAACCGGACAGGATGCTGAAAAGGGTGCAGGTTATCTGCAGATCATGCAGAATAATCTGGAAGTATTGAGAAAGGTATTGAATTAGCATGTTACTTGATGTAAATAAGCTTTCATTTGGATATGACAGAAAGGAGATCGTCAGAAATCTCAGTTTTACCGTGGGAAAGGGCGACTATCTCTGTGTCATAGGTGAAAACGGAGCAGGCAAGACTACTCTGATCAAGGTATTGCTGAATCTGAAGAAACCTTACAGCGGCACCATAGCCTTTTCAGACGGATTAACTCAGCACGAGATCGGGTATCTGCCTCAGCATACTTCCGTTCAGAAGGACTTTCCGGCGACGGTCCGCGAGATCGTTCTTTCGGGATGTCTGGGCCGGCTGGGCAAAAAGTTCTTCTATGATGAAGAAGACCGCAAGCTGGCTGAGGAAAGCATCAGAAGGATGAAGATAGAAGATCTGGCCGACAGATGTTATAACGAGCTTTCCGGCGGTCAGCAGCAGCGTGTTCTATTGGCCAGATGCCTTTGCGCGACCAGAAAGCTGATCATACTTGATGAACCGTCAACCAGCCTTGACTATGAAACGACATGTGAAATGTATCAGCTCATAGGTCAGCTTAACAGAGAAGGCATTGCCATCATCATGATTTCCCATGATCTGGATAAGGCGCTTGATCAGGCAAAGCACATTCTGTTACTGGAAAATGAAGAAAGTTTCTTCGGTACCAGGGATGAGTATCTGGAAAACAGGAGAAAGGCCAGGGTGATCGGCAATGATTAGGGAATTACTGGTATATCTGAGTTACCCGTTTGTCCGCTATGCCTTCATAGCCGGAATACTGATAGCCCTGTGTTCTTCATTATTAGGCGTAATACTTGTGTTAAAGAGATATTCATACATTGGGGATGGACTTTCCCACGTGGCCTTCGGGGCAATGAGCGTGGCGCTGGTCCTTGATCTGGTCAAGGAGAAGATGTTTATCATACTGCCGGTAACGATCATAACCGCGGTACTGTTATTAAGACATGGACAGAACACTAAGATAAACGGTGACGCCAGAATAGCGATGCTCTCAGTTGGTTCACTGGCATTAGGCTATCTGTTTATGAACGTATTCAAGGTATCATCCAATGTTTCGGCAGACGTCTGTACGACGCTTTTCGGTTCGACATCAATTCTTACACTGACTAAGGGTGAAGTATGGCTGTGTTCAATACTGTCCTTGCTGGTGGTTGTGCTTTTCATATTAATGTACAACCGCATCTTTGCGGTGACCTTTGACGAGACCTTTGCCCAGGCAACGGGCACCAGAACGGATATCTACAATCTGGTTCTGGCCATCGTCATCGCCGTCATCATCGTATTGTCCATGAACCTTGTCGGTTCTCTGCTGATTTCGGCACTGGTAATATTCCCGGCTGTAACAGCAATGCAGCTGTTCAAGAGTTTCAGAAACGTTACGATTGCTTCGGCGCTGATTTCAGTGGTATGTGCCTGCTGTGGTCTGCTTGTTGCCGTATTCAGAGGAACTCCGGTCGGTTCAACCATCGTAGTTGCAGACTTGGTTGTTTTCGTAATTTTCTATATAATAGGTATTGTCAGGAGCAGATGAATGAAGAAACTGATTTTATGCTTAGTGATATTGCTGATGATGGCAGGCTGCGGAAAGAAGGAAGAACCTGTCGCTGTTGATGATGGCCCGAAGGTTACGGTCACCATTGATACGACAGAACCTGAGAAGAAGCCTGAAGAGGAAAAGGAACTGATTGACATTTCCTTCATGAACGGCAACATGATCTACAGTGAAATATACAACATGACGGTTTCACCACAGGAATACAACGGCAAGAGGATCAGAGTAAAGGGTCAGTTTGCCATTGGCGAGGATCCAAACGGCAACCGCATTTTCGGCTGCATCGTTCCTGATGCGCTTGGCTGCTGCCAGCAGGGTCTGGGCTTTGAATTAAGTGAAGCCAGAAAGTATCCTGAAGATTATCCTTCAACAGGTGAAGAGATCATCATCGAAGGTGATTTTACCTATACTGAGAACGAATTCATGATAATGATCGTTCTGAAGAACGCAAAGATGGAAGATGCCTAGAATGTATACCAACATACTTACCAAGACCACATTGCTAGCCGAGAATCTCTGGCTATCCTATCTGAACGAAGACAGCGTGACCGTGGACGCTACGGCGGGGAACGGTGAAGACACGCTTTTTCTTTCAAGGCTGAGCCGAAAGGTCTACAGCTTTGACATTCAGCAGGAAGCACTGGACAATACGGCAGATCTGCTGAAGAAACATGGACGTGACAATGTTGTACTGATTCACGATTCCCACGAAAACATGGACAGGTACGTGAAGGAGCAGCCTGATCTGATCGTCTTCAATCTTGGCTATCTGCCTGATGGCAACAAGTCGATCACCACATTAGCAGACTCAACGCTAGCCGCTTTGAAAAAGAGCCTGGAAATGATAAGGGTAAACGGACTTGTAAGCATAGTGATGTACTGGGGACATGAGGAAGGCAAGAAGGAAAGACAGGCCATTCTCGATTTCAGCGAACAGCTTGATTCCGGGAAATACCATTGCGTATATCTGAACATGCTGAATCAGAAGAACTGTCCTCCGGAAATAATCCTGATAACAAAGAAAAAATAACTGAGCACTTGCTCAGTTATTTTCAGGTTTGAATACTACGTACTTCTGGAACAGGAACTCCGTTATGAAGTTGACCAGCATCGTGAATACCAGTATGACGTAATCATTAATGCCCAGGCTGGTAAGGGCATGACCCCACCAGGTTGATAACGGTGTGAATACCAGATAATAAAGGAACACCTGGAACATGGCCTTCGGTACGTTATTGGCTGACTTGAAGGTATACTTGCGGTTAAAGGTAAAGTTCCATAGTACCGACAGGGTCAGTGAGATGAGATAACTTGGCCAGTAAGGAAGATGCAGTACTTCCTCAAACAGCGAAAAGCTGACTACCTGAATGATTCCGGCTGACGCAGCGATGAGTGCGTACTTGATGAACTGTAAAAATGTCTGCTTTTTCTCCATGCCAAAGCCCTCCAAACATAGAATTATGATACAATTAATTCGGGGAAGATACAATTGTAAAAATCATTATGGAAATAGAGAGATCGTGTGGAGCGGTGATTTTCACCAAGGAAAATAATGACTGCAGGTTCGTGATAATTCAGTCTCTGGAGGGCACCTACGGCTTCCCAAAGGGGCACATGAAGGATTACGAGACCGAAAGACAGACCGCTGTAAGGGAAGTAAGGGAGGAGACCGGGCTTGATGTTACGATCCTGCCTGACTTCAGAGAGCTTATTGAGTACATAATACCGGTAAACGGCCACCTCAAGAAGGTAACTTACTACCTCGCTACATATCAGAACCAAAACCCTGTTCCTCAGCCTGAGGAGGTCAGAAAGATCGTCCTGCTGCCCTATGAAGAGGCCATGGGGGTATTTCAGTACGAAAACAACCGTACCCTGCTGCAGAAGGCCTACAGAACGATTCTGAAAAATAATTACTGAAAATACTTTACAAACCCCAGGGTTATGGTACCATATTCTCAAGAGGGAGTAACAGGCACGCAAGTGCAGTTATGTCGTCAATCGGTGGTAACACCCGGCAAACTATAGACTGTGAGACTCATATGCAACGCTGTATATGGGTCTTTGTTTATAAGAGGACCGGCAGGTACAGCGGAGCAGTACCTGCTTTTTTAGCAGATTGTCATCAGAAAGGTAATTAATGAACAGGAGGTAAGATTTATGGAGAAATTAATTCCCTTCATCGTGCCGGCATTAATAATCATTGTGGTGATGGTTATTGTGCTGACGGGTTATGTTAAGGCGTCACCTGACGTTGCGATCATCATATCAGGACTTAAGAAGACACCAAGAGTACTGATAGGCAGGGCGGGCATTAAAATACCCTTCCTGGAAAAGGTTGACCACCTGCATCTCGGGCAGATATCAGTAGACATCAAGACCGATTCCTACATACCGACAAATGATTTCATCAACGTCAAGGTAGACGCAATCGCAAAGGTGCGCATTGATACATCGCCTGAGGGCATGTTAAAGGCAGAGCGTAACTTCCTGAACAAGGAACCGCAGGAAATCGCCTACGAGCTGCAGGATTCATTACAGGGCAACATGCGTGAGATCATCGGCACCCTGGATCTAAAGACGATCAACACGGACCGTGACTCATTCAGTGACCAGGTAATGGCCAAGGCCAGCAAGGACATGGAGAAACTGGGTATTGAAATTCTGTCCTGTAACATTCAGAATGTTACTGATGAGAATGGTCTGATCAATGACCTTGGCATGGACAATACATCCAAAATCAAGAAGGACGCTCAGATAGCCAGGGCAGAGGCTGACAGAGACGTAGCCATTGCCAAGGCCGAAGCGGACAGAGCCGCAAATGATGCCAGAGTGGCTGCTGAGACTGAAATTGCCAAGAAGAACAATGAACTGGCCATCAAGCAGGCCGAACTGAAGCTGGAAAGCGACAGAAAGCAGGCCATGGCTGATGCAGCCTATGAAATTCAGAAGCAGGAACAGCAGAAGTCCATCCAGACCGCTACCGTAAATGCTCAGATCGCCAGAGCCGAAAGAGAGGCTGAACTGAAGCAGAAGGAAGTAGAGATCCACCAGCAGGAACTGGCAGCCACGGTTGAAAAGCAGGCTGACGCCGACAAGTATGCCGTACAGCAGTCTGCAGAGGCTAACATGATCAAGCTTAAGAGAGAGGCTGAAGCCAAGAAGTATCTTGCCCAGATGGAAGCCGAGGCAATCGAGGCCAAGGGCAAGGCAGAAGCTGAAGCCATCCGCCTGAAAGGCATCGCTGAAGCAGAGGCCATGGAAAAGAAGGCTGAGGCCTATCAGAAGTACAACGGAGCTGCCATGGCAGAAATGATGATCAGCATCATGCCGCAGCTGGCTGCTGAGATAGCCAAGCCAATCAGCGCAATCGATAAGGTTACGATCTACGGCGCCGGAAACGGTGACGGCAGCGTATCCCAGGTGTCCGGCAACATGCCGGTAATCATGAAGCAGGTATTTGATACCATGTCAGAAGCCACAGGCGTAGACCTGAGGGAGATCCTGAGGGCAAATACCTACGACGCTAAGGTAAATAAGAACATAAACGTTACCGGATTGGATAACGTAGAAGAAAAGTAAAGGTTTGCCCCTGAAAAGGGGCAGGCCTTAACGGGGAGGAAAAACCATGAAGTATTATTTCAAGGAAAATTTCAGACTTTTATACGCAGACGGTTCACTGTATGACGAAAACGAAAATGCAGTATATGACTACAGGAACACGACACTGCTGTTTCCGGACATCGAACTGTACAGAGGCGGTGAGTTCATTGGCCACGTCAAGAAGAACTTTACCCTATTCCTGAGAGAATATGACATATATCTCGGTGATGATCTGGTAGACAGACTCAGTCAGGAACTTACTTTCTTCAGGTCAGAACTGACATTACAGGAACTGGGCTGGAAGATCAACGGCGACTTCTTCTCATGGGAATACAACATTACCGATGAGGAAGGCAACCTGTTATGTGAAGTCAGCGAGGAGATCCTGCACTTCACGAAGCACTACAGCGTTGAAATATACGACGAAGATAACGAAGAGCTGCTCATTCTGCTGGTACTGGCCATCAACCAGTTTGACAAGGACCAGGACAGCGCACAATCAAGCGCAGCAGCAGCCAGCAGCAATAACGGGAGGTAACAACAAATGAAAAAGAAAGGTTTGTTATTTACGATAATAACCCTGCTGATATTTGACTTATTAACTGCATATCTGACACTGCCGACGTTAAGTCTGCATAATCCGGGACTGTGGTTCATAGTTCTGATAAATCTGGCCGCAGTCAGCCTGACGATCTATGGGATCTACTTCCCGGTCAGGCAGGGCTGGAAGAAGTCCAGGATATCCGTGTTCATTACTGCAGGACTGGCAGTTGCCATGCTGGTTGGAGCAATATTCTCATCACAGATGGTCAATGCCAGAGCCTATTCAAAGATACTGAGCATTGAAACAACGGAGCACCAGGAACTGCCAAAGGTTTCTGACATCAGGAAGATCCCTCTGATGGATACTGAGAGCAGCAAGGTTCTCGGTAACCGCAAGATCGGAGCCCTGAATGAGATCGTAAGCCAGTTTGAGGTTTCAGATGCCTACATGACCATTGCCTATAAGGACATGCCGGTCAAGGTATCTGCTCTGAAGTATGCCGGATTCTGGAAGTGGATAAACAATAAGAAAAACGGTGTTCCGGGTTATGTAATGGTAGATCCGGGCAATCTGACAGCTGAATACGTGGAACTGTCTGAGGGAATGAAGTACGTGCCAAGCGCCTATCTTGGTGAAGATCTGGCCAGACACATCTACTTCAGGTATCCAACAACATTCTTTGACGACATCCACTTTGAAGTTGACGAAAGCGGCAAGCCATACTATGTGGCTTCAACCTACGAATATACCATCGGCCTGTTCGGCGGCAAGAAGATCAACGGGGCCATCGTAGTAGATCCGGTAAGCGGAGAAATGAACAAATATGGTGTTAATGATCTGCCGCAGTGGGTAGACATCGTATACAACGGCGACTACATTGCCAGATATTTCGACATCTACGGCAAGCTGATCAACGGTTTCTGGAACAGTCTGTTCGGCCAGAAGGGGCTGATCGAATCAACCACTACAACAACCTATAACAGTGACGGCGAATCAGTCAGAGACAATGACTTCGGCTACATCGTCAGAGACAACGACGTCTATGTATACACGGGCATTACGGCCGTAACCAATGACGAATCCAACATCGGCTATCTCATGGCAAACGAGCGTACCGGTGAAATCAGGGTATCATACTTTGAATCAACCGATGAGGACAGCGTCATGAGAGCTGCTGAGGGTGAAGTTCAGGAGAAGAGATACCGTGCTTCATTCCCGAGCCTGATCGATGTCAACGGCACCGCTGCCTACGTAATGGTATTGAAGGACAACCTGGGACTGGTCAAGATGTATGCCATCGTTGACGCTTCTCAGTACTCACACATGGCAGTTGATGATTCCCTGGAGAAGGCACTGTCCATCTTCAGCAAGGGAACGGCTGTCACAGGCGACATGAAGGAAAAGAATATTACCGTAAAGAGAGTTGAACTGGTTACAGTCGGCGGTGAGACCATGGTTTATCTGGTAGATGATGAAGACAACATCTACTACAGCGAATTCAGCGGTGAACTCCTGCTGATAGAAGAAGGAATGAACATTACCATTGAAACGGACGGTACGGTATTCAAGCTGAAGAAATAAGGTCGGGTAACCGGCCTTTTTCTTTGGTAATTGTATGTCGGTAAATTGTGAACTATAATGATAATTGAAGGGAAATAATACATAATAACATGCTGAAATATCTGTTTTTGGGGCTTTTCTGTCTGACCAGCCTGATACACTTATACCACAGCTACATAAACGATAAGAAAAACAGGGCAAAGACCAAGCCGTTTCCGCTCATATTTCTGATTCTGTACTATGTGACTTCTGCGAAAAACATCAACGCCATGTTACTGGCAGCGTTAGTTGCCAGCTGGCTGGGCGACGTACTTCTGATACCTGACGGCAACAGGTGGTTCATTGCCGGAGGCATAAGCTTTCTGATAAGTCACGTGTTCTTCATACTTGCCTATGTTCCGGGGATCATACATTATCATGTAAACTGGCTGATCGTAATACCGCTGGCCATTGTTTATTTCACGATTGCCATAAGGATCATAATGGCAGTTAAGGACAACACACCGAAGATGATGCTCATTCCGATGAACGGGTATCTGTGGGCAAACAGCATAATGAATGTCTTTGCCCTGATGCAGTGGATGACATTGAGAAACACGGGCTCAATGGTGGCATATGTCGGAGCCGTACTGTTCTTTACCTCTGACTGTCTTCTGTTTCTGGTCAGGTATCATAAGAACAAGGATCATATCTGGAGAAGACATTTCCTGGTCATGACGACATACCTGATCGGGGAATTACTGATAACAGCGGGAATGCTGATGATAGGAGGATGACCCATGAAATACGTATTCATCGTTAACCCAAGTGCCGGAACGGAAAACAGTGTTGGCGCAATAAGTGAAGCCATCAACAGATCCGAAAGAAAGGATCAGTGCGAAATCTATGTCACCAAAGGAGTAAATGATGCGACGGAACATGTCCGGGCATACTGTGAAAAACATCCTGAGGAAAAGGTCAGGTTCATTGCCTGCGGTGGTGACGGGACCCTTAATGAGGTAGTAAACGGCGCCGTAGGTCAGGAAAATGCTGAGGTAAGCTGCTATCCCTGCGGCAGCGGCAACGACTTCGTAAAGTGTTTTGAAGACCCGGAAAGATTCAAGGACATAGATAAGCTATTAAGCGCAAAGGCCAGGAAGATCGACCTTTTGAAGGTTGGCGACCGTTACAGCGACAACGTTGTCAACTTCGGCTTTGATACGACCGTGGCCATTTCGGTAAACGAGGGAAGAGCCAGGGGCGGCAACGCTGCCAAGAATGCCTATACCATGGGAATCATCAAGGCCCTGATCACCAGCATGAAAAATGAATTTGAAGTATATGCGGATGGGGAACTTATCAATCCGGACGGCAAGGCCCTGTTATGTACGGTTGCCAACGGGCAGTATGTGGGCGGCTCCTTCAAGTGTGCGCCAAGAGCAGAACTTGATGACGGCTACATGGAAGTATGTCTGGTAAAGCCGATATCCAGGATCAGGTTCGTAAAGCTGCTGGATACCTATACCAAGGGAAAGCATCTGGATGATCCAAAGCTTCAGGACATCATGATATACCGCAAGGCCAGAAAGGTAAGAGTCAAGGCGAAGAAGGGCTTTGCCTATTCACTGGATGGAGAGATCATATACGATCCGGACTTCACCATTGAAATAGCGGAGAAAGTACTGGACTTTGCCGCTCCTGAGAATTAGAAAAACAAGCTGAGGCATGTCGCTTCAGCTTTTTATTTCCCGGGAAATACCGCTTGCTTAATTTGCTGATTAATTCACAATCAGTCCGTTTTTGACGGTGTTAATGTTAAAATATCATTAAGGTAGTATGAATAAAAGATAATAAGATATAGAAAAGAGGACGGAAAATGATTCTGAATGATGAACTTCTGTCAATTCAAAGAGGAGACCAGGGTGAAGCCATGCAGAAGGTCCTGAATACTCTAATCATGTATGGAGAGGCATTCGGGGCTGAAAGAATGGTAAAGATAACCGGTGAAATGGGACATGCGGTAATAGGAACCGGTTCCCTGACCTGGAAACCCGTATTTGACTTGATGGAAAAGCTGATCGATGGCGGCGCGCTACCAAAACAGTCCTTCACAACGGATCCCCGCGGAATAGAGGATCACGTACCGACAACGCTGGCTCAGAAGGCAGTATTCAAGCTGATCTTCTCCAACCAGAAGAGAATGGAGAAGGAATGGGAAAGAATGGGCATCAAGGATAAGAATGCCTATACCTGTACAGCCTACATGAATGAGGTAGGCAACATACCGAAGAAAGGCGACATCCTGGGATGGGCTGAATCTTCAGCGGTGTCCTATGCCAACTCCGTAATAGGGGCCAGATGCAACCGTAACTCAGGCATCCTTGAACTGATGAGCAACATTCTGGGTTACGTGCCTGAATTCGGATTACTGACGGATGAGGGAAGAAAGGCTGACTGGATAATTGAAGTCAAGTGCTCAAGTCTGCCGGAGCCGCAGTTACTGGGAAGCGCAATCGGCTTCAAGTGCGTTGAGGATGTTCCTTACATTAAGGGACTGGACAAATGGCTGGGAACTGAACTTGATCAGAAGGTAAAGGATTACCTCAAGGACATGGGAGCGGCCAGCGCCTCAAATGGCTCAGTTGGCCTATATCACGTGGAAAACATCACACCTGAAGCCGTAGAACTAGGTGAGAAGCTCATCAAACCGGAAGCCAGGGTATTTGTGGTTGACGATGCGGAAATTGAAAGAGTTCAGGCCAGCTATCCGATAGTCTGGGAAGACCTGAACGCCAGACCGGACATCGCCTTTGCCGGATGTCCGCACTTTTCCAAGAGACAGCTGGCAGAGTGGACTGACAGACTGACAGAAGCCCTGGAGAGAAACAATAATCAGAAGGTAACGGTGCCGACGATATTCTGTGCTGCGCCTGATGTCAGGGCTGAATTTGAAAAGGATCATCCTGACAAGGCTCAGAAACTGAAGGAAATCGGCGTAACGGTAAGCGGATTATGTCCGTTATCATATACATCCAATCCGTTAACGGACAAGTCAAACATCATAACCTGTTCAAATAAGCTGCGTTATTACAGCCGTGCCAGATTCTACAGCGAGAAGGAACTTGTTGAGATACTGACAGGAGGTGAGCTGTGATGTCAAGAACATTTAAGGGAAGAGCAGTGGTACCGGGAAAGGTAGATGCTGAAGCCATCGTTACCCATGCCGGATTCAATACTCTCGCCAATCTGAAGACAGCCGGCTCATTCATGAACCCAAAAGGTGTTCTGAAGGATCACAATAATCCGGAAATATACGGTAAGCTGATACCGGGCAAGGCGTTATGTCTGCCTGAGACGATCGGCTCTACCACAGGCGGCATGGTACTGTACTGTGCCTCATGCATGAAGGTGGGACCGGCCTGCATGCTGTTCCCGCACAAGGCAGATACCTTAGCCGTTGCTGGAGCTGTATTAACGGCCAACTGGTCGGATTATCCGATCGTACTGGTTGATGACCTTGGTGAGGAATTCCTTGAGTATGTTAAGGAAGGCCAGATGATTCACGTATCCGAAGACGGTACGGTCGTAGTGGAGGATTAGTATGGACAGACAGTTAGAACCTTTGTTTACTCCCTGGAAAATAGGGAATCTGGAAATCAAGAATCGAATCGTGCTGACCTCAATGGGTGGTACGGACCTTTTCGGCTGGATGGAAAACAATCACTTTGACAAGGATGGAGCCCGCTTCATCATGGAGGTTGCCAGAAACAACGCCGGACTGGTATTGCCTGGCTGTCAGCCGGTCTATAATCCGATGTTCGGGCAGTGGCTTCATACCAATAAGAAGATGTACGCCGATCTTAAGAAATGGATGCCTGAATTCCATAAGACGGGAGCCAAGCTCTTTGTTCAGCTGACAGCAGGATTCGGCAGAAGCTTTACCATTTCGGAAATGATGGAAAAGCTCTACAGCAATAAGATCCTGAGAGCAGCCTCAAAGCCGTTCATGGATCTGGACAAGATAACCGCCAGTGCATCCCCGTCTCCAAACAGATGGTCTGACAAGGTTCCTTCCAGAGCCATGACCAAGGAAGAGATCCAGGAATTCATCGATTCCTTTGCCAAGTGTGCAAAGCTGCTTCAGGATGCCGGCGTTGACGGCGTGGAGATCCATGCCGTACACGAAGGTTATCTGCTGGACCAGTTTACGCTGAAATATGTCAATCACCGTACGGATGAATACGGCGGAAGCTTTGAAAACAGATACCGTTTCCCGGTGGAGATCGTAAAGGCCATCAAGGAAGCCTGCGGCAAGGACTTCCCGGTATCGCTGAGATACAGCGTTGTTTCCAAGACCAAGGGTTTCAGAAGAGGAGCCTTGCCAGGTGAGGAATTCGAGGAAGCCGGCAGAGACATGGAAGAATCTGAAAGAGCTGCCAGATATCTGCAGGAAGCCGGTTATGACATGCTGAACTGCGATAACGGAACCTACGATGCCTGGTATTGGGCTCATCCTCCGATCTACATGCCGGAGAACTGCAACCTGGAATATGTTGAACACATCAGAGAACATGTTGACATTCCGGTCGTATGTGCCGGCAGAATGGATCCTAAGGTCGCTGCTGAAAGCATCAGAGAGGGCAAGATCGACGGAGCCGGCTTTGCCAGACAGTTTTTGGCAGACCCTGAATGGGTGACCAAGATGATGAACGGCCAGCCTGAGGAGATCAGACCGTGCATACTGTGCCATAACGGCTGTTTCAACATGGCTCACTACAAGGGTGTACCTAATGATCAGGATCTCTATGACAGTCTGCACATGTCAAGGTGTGCCGTAAATGCTGAAATGATGCAGTGGGACAAGCATTTCATAAAGAAGACGGACAGCCCACAGGATGTTGCCATCATCGGCGGAGGCATCGGCGGCATGGAGACTGCCAGAGTACTCAAGCTTAGAGGACATAACCCGGTGATATATGAAAAGACAGACAGGCTGGGCGGAACATTCATTCCGGCAAGTGCTGAATCATACAAGGGCAAGTTGAGAGACCTGCTGAAATGGTACATCAGACAGATGGACGAACTTGGCATCAAGGTAAATTATAACTACGAGGTAAAGACGATTGCCGAATTCGGTGACAATCCGGTGGTTATAGCTACGGGTTCAACACCGCTGGTACTTAAGAAGGTAAGCGGACACGAAAAGATGATCGAAGCCTGTGAATACCTTAACGGCAGGGAAGTCGGAGAAACCGTTGCGGTTATCGGCGGTGGCCTGACAGGCTGCGAGATCGCCTATGAACTGTATCTTCAGGGTAAGAAGCCAGTCATCGTTGAAATGAAGAATGACCTGGTACCGCAGAAGGGAGTATGTCTGGCCAACAGTTCATATCTGAGAGAATTCTTTGAATGGAAGAAGGTTCCGGTATATCTGGAAACATCTCTGTCAGAGGTTCAGGACGATAAGATCATCTGCACCAGGAAGGATGGCACGAAGATCGAGATCGAATGCGATTCCGTCATAAGTGCCGTTGGATATCTTCCTACCCCATTGGCTACGGGCAAGAATAAGAAAGCCTACCTGGTTGGCGACTGCAACAAGGTCGGCAATCTGAGATCGGTCATCTGGAATGCCTATGACGTGGCAATGAAGATCTAGAATAAAAGGTAATAAAAAAGAAGGATGCATGTGAAGTGATAAGCTAAAAGTAGACAAGTACAAAAAAGTACCAGTCTACTTTTTTTAGTACAATGAAGGAAGAAAGGAAGTGACAGAGAGGAGATATTGAAAAGTACATACATTACTACGACAATCATAGACCAGCATATTCGCTCAACTATCATAACCACCAATAAAATTGGTGGTATCGAAAGCCCTATAAGGGCATGATGTTGCGCAGGACCTTCGTCCAGCGAAGCCTGACAGCCGCAACGCTTTCACAAGCTGCTGCTTAAAGCAGCTTTTTTATCGCCTTATTTCACCGGTTCACCCGTAAACTGGTCGATGAATTCCTTAATACTCATCTGATCATACAATTTATCTTCGGCCAGTTGATTTTGTATATACTCCCTTATTGCCTTTTCGTTCTTCCCAACTGTATCCACAAAATATCCTCGTGCCCAGAACTTCCTGTTGCCAAACTTGTATTTCATATTCGCATGTCTCTCAAATATCATCAATGTACTCTTACTCTTCAGATATCCCATAAACTCTGCTATCGAATATTTTGGTGCTATCTCTATCAACATGTGGATGTGATCCGGACACGCTTCTGCTTCCAACAATTCACAATCCGGTTTTCTTTCTATCAATTGTCTCAGTATTTGTCCTATATCTGCCCTCAACTAATTGTATATTATCATCCTGCGATACTTTGGCAGTATTACCACGTGGTATTTGCACCTGTATGTTGTGTGTGATAAACTGTTTTTGTCATTCATTTGACGCTATTCCTCCTATAATTTCTGTAGCTGCCAGGCCACATAAATTATATCCGGAATTAGCGTCTTTTTTCACACTAAAAGGTCCCGTACCACGCGCATAGCACGTGGTATCTGTCTGCGACAATAAAACCCCACTTCAGTTCAAATCTGAAATGGGGTTCTAGGTGCTTTTTTATGAACTGTCTACTTTTACTTGACTAGTTCAAAAATCCCCTTTTTTAAAGGAAAAACGCAATTAAACGATGCGTTGATAGGCAAAGGAATTCAACTGATAGTACAATGGAATTAGTTCAACAGAAGGTTTATACCTTTTACTTTTTACTGCGTTTACACTGAAATCAGGAGGTAGGTCGAAATGGATAACAGGAGCACAGGCGATCTGATTAAGAAGTTAAGAACAGATAAGGGTTTGACCCAGCAACAGTTGGCTGACCGATTAAGTGTGACAACAGCTGCCGTATCAAAATGGGAAAGAGGCAAGGGATTCCCGGATGTTTCCTTACTGGAAGAGCTCGCCAATGAACTTGGTATTTCCATTTCAGAACTTGTTAAAGGAAAGATGATGCAAGAAGAAGAAAACAGTAACAATGATGAATTAATTATAAAAGTAGTTAAAGAATCAGGCAGGCAGTATGGCAGTAAAATAAAATTTTTGAAAATCTCGCTAATCATAATTCTGGTAGTGGGGATCTGGTTTGTAAGTGACCATGCCATTGTTGGAAGAACCATGCCGCCACAGATTATCAATTTTGAATTTGCAGATACAGGACGTGTATACCTGCATGTATGGAATCCAAAATTACTCAAGCATAATTATCAGGGGTTGAAATCTGTACAGACAGAAGAAAAAGATCACACACTGTACATCAGATGTAAGTTCGTAGATTGGAGTCTCTTTTTCAGGCAAAATGAAAAAGCAGTACAAGTTGAAACCGATGGCGATCTTAATAAAATTGTTGTTTACGACACAAACAACAAAGAGATCACAATATATGAAAATGGTCTGATAATATCCCCACAGTCACGTGTTCTGGCTAGTGAACCACATGATGAAATGCTTATTCTTGAATACTGTACAGACAGTGACCTTGGTGACATGATTTCCACTTTGGATTTAACCAACGACAATTCTAAAATTAATATCAGTAATGGTGTTTTGCATATTAACATCAAAAAGGAGTTCACCATGGAACAGGGGCTGATAGAAACCAAATTAAGCAGATATTCAAGCATGGTTATGGCCATGTTAAAAGACTTAAAAGGAACAGAAATCACTTATCCTGATATTGACGGTAATACGCATGTATTTAGCTTTACCCGCCAGCAGGCAGAACAGTTTGTTGGAATTGGATTGTTCTGTGAATTCGAACCAACTCCATATCAGATACAGCGGCTTCTTAATGCATTGAATATTAAGAATCCTGCTTTGGGCAGTACACCTGAAATCAATGTCCGAATTCCCGTAAAAGAATAATCAATCATTTAGTTTATGTATCATTTAGGGATTCTACTTGAAGTGATACTACAACAATCATAGACCAGCATATTTGCTCAACTATAAAACCCCACTTCAGTTCAAATCTGAAATGGGGTTCTAGGTGCTTTTTTATGAACTGTCTACTTTTACTTGACTAGTTCAATGACGCATCCTTCTTTTCGTGTGGTTAATTACTTCTTTGTGTAGTCGTAGAAGCCCTTGCCGGCATTGACACCGGTTTCGCCCTTGTCGATCTTTTCCTTCAGGAGCTTGCCGATCTTGTATTCGGTCGTGCCTTCCTGCTGAGAAGCAGGTTTCATCTGGTTGATGTTATAGGCTGTTTCCAGACCAACGATGTCCAGAATCTTGAATGGGCCTGCAGGAGCAGATGTTGCCAGCTGCCATGTCAGGTCAATGGTCTCAGGATCAGCAACGCCGTTTGCCCATAAGCCCTGAGCTGCTGACAGGAATGGAACCAGCATGGAGTTCAGGATGTAACCTGGCTGTTCCTTGTGAAGCTGTAACGGTACCATGCCGATTGAAGCAGCGAACTTGACGACTTCATTGTAGATTTCCGGGCTTGTTGTCGGATGACCCATGACTTCTGCCGTGTTGTTCTTCCAGATCGTATTTGCGAAGTGCAGTGACAGATACTTTTCAGGTCTGCCTGTGTATTCGGCAAACATGCTTGGTAACAGGGTTGAAGAGTTGGTTACCAGAATCGTGTCTTCATCCAGCAGATCCTTGAACTGTGTGTAGACATCGATCTTGGCCTTTGGATCTTCAGACATTGATTCAATTACCAGATAAGCGTCCTTAACGGCAGCTGCCTTGTCCAGTTCAATGTGAACGTTCTCTTCCAGGTTCTTCTTGCCTGCTGCGTATAATTCATCCAGGCTTTCAGCTGTAGCTGCTTTCCAGTCTTTGATTAGTCCTCTTGGATATACGAATGCACCCATTGGTGTGCCAACCAGGGCCTTTGCCTGTGCCAGATCTTCCAACATTAATGCTGAATATCTTTCGATCTTTGGCTGAGTACGTCCGACAGAACTTTCTGATCTGAGCCAGAATGTTGTGTCATAACCATAATAAGCACACATCAGGCCAATCTGTGTTCCAAGAACACCACCACCTAATACTACTACCTTTTTATTGTTCATAATTTTGTCCTCCAATGTCATTATATATTGCTTGTGATATGATGAACAATTGTAATACGATTGCTTGTCAATAAACAGCATCTCTTCACATTCGTCGTGATGAAAAAAAATAAAAAAATTAGCACTCAGGTATTGACAGTGCTAAAAATAAGGACTATAACATAATTGTAAAGAGAATTAGAGAAGATTCCAGAGGTAAATATAGAATCCAAACCCTCCATTCCCTTACTGAAAACATAGTTCATTAATTGAACAATGATTAGAAAGTAAAGGAGGTAAATGTACTATGTTAACACCTAGAATTTTTACAGAAAGCTTATTTGATGATTTATTTGATGACTACCCATTCAGAAGTCTGGAAAATGTAGACAGAAAGTTATACGGTAAGCATGCCGGAAAAGAAATGCTGACAGATGTAAAGGAACATGAAAACAACTATGAAGTAGAAATTGATCTGCCAGGTTTCAAGAAGGAAGAAATTACCATTGAACTTAATGAAGGTTACTTGACAATAACCGCTTCCAAGGGATTGGATGAAGATGAAAAGAACAAGCAGGGCAAGATCGTCCGTCAGGAAAGATATGCCGGCGTAATGCAGAGATCCTACTATGTAGGTGAACAGTTGACAACCGAGGACATCAAGGCTAAATATGAGGACGGTGTTCTGAAGTTGGAAATCCCAAAGAAGGAAGAAAAGAAATTGCCTGAAAAGCATACCATCATGATTGAAGGTTAATCAAAATAAAACAGAGCCAAACAGCTCTGTTTTTTTGTGCCTATTTACGGTCAACCTTACCGCCCAGCTTTTCATAGACCTCATCAATTTCAGCATTGTTGAGACCGTATCCGCAGTCGGCTTCCTTAAACATGTTCTCAAGTTCGGAATATCTGACGACCTTGTATGAAGAATGAAGATTGGTAATGTCGGTGTTGTCAGGTACGGCTATGAGACTCTGAGTCTTTCTTCCTTCAAGTGCCTGGGACAGATGCAGATTGTATTCCTTCAGGTAAATGACGGGATTCTCAATCTTGTACTTCTTATCGTTGCCGTCTTCAGTTCTCTTAATGTACCAGTTTCCACTGTCACTGCCGCCATACTTGCCCTCGGAAGTCAGATAGGCGATGGACAGGATGCCCTTGGCATGGATCAGAGTTATTATCTGCGTTACCAGCTTGCCTTCATTATTTGTAATGTTGGCATAGTTGAGACGGTGATAGCCGATCAGCTTCTTAAGAAGGCCTGACTTTGAGGCATCTCTGAACACATTAAGCTTGTAGAAGTAATCTATGAGATAGTTGTCATAGATGTGCGGATAGATTGAATTCTTATAGCGCTTGTAGCCTAATCCTGCTCTGAAGAGAAACATCAGGAGCATGAATCCGAATATCACATAAAACAGTAAGGTCATGTTTGAACTTGTTTCGCTGGTCGTACTTGATAAGGTTAACATAAGGTGACTCCTTTAAATCAGTAATATTATAAAGGAAAAAAAGGTAACATTGAAGTTCAATGTTACCTGTAGATCTGCTTGTACAGTTCCTTCATGTCCTCAACAGAGGTTTCTCTGATGGTGTTTGAAGGAGATCCTGAGGCAAAGGCATCGTGAGCCATCTTGTCAATGTTGGCAAAGTATTCGTCTCTGTCAATACCGAATTCTGACATTGTCGGAACATGCAGGTCGCTTAACAGCGTGTTCAGTTCCTTCAGGAATGCCTCAGCTGCGGTCTTGTCGTCTTCACTGTCTGAGAATCCAAGATATCTTGAAACATCAGCGAATCTGTCATATGCACCCTTAACGGCGAAGTCCATGCATTCCTTTAATAACATGGCATTGCTTAAGCCGTGAGCGACATGGAACAGAGCACCCATTGGTCTTGACATGCCGTGAACGATGGTAACAGAAGAGTTGTTGAATGAGATGCCGGCCTCCAAGGCTGCTAATGACATCTGAATTCTGGCTTCAGTGTTATGTCCTTCGTTGTAGCATGTTCTCAAGTTGCCGAAGATCCTCTTGATGGCACTTAAGGCAAAGGTATCTGATAAAGGCTGAGCCTTTCTTGATGTATAGGATTCAAGGGCATGGCATAATGCGTCAATGCCTGTATGAGCAGTTACTGACTTAGGTGCGCTCATCGTGAACATCGGATCAATGATTGCCAGATCAGGAATCAGGCAGGCACCGGTTAATAACATCTTAACCTTTGTTTCGGTATCGTTGATGATCGTGAACTTGGTAGCTTCTGAACCTGTACCGGCTGTTGTTGGAATGGCAACCAGACCAGGTCTTTTGATGTCGATGAGCTTGCCCATGTATGAAGCAAGTGGAGCATCGGAAGCCAGCAGGATTGAGATGGCCTTGGCTGTGTCGATTGGTGAACCACCGCCTAAGGCGATCAGGAAGTCGCACTCAGAAGCCTTGTAAGCCTCAGCGCCCTGCTTTACGATGATGTCGTTTGGTTCAAAGTTTACTTCCGGGAATACTGAGTATTCGATTCCCTGTGCATCAAGAACCTTTAACAGGAGGTCAGCGTTTCCCAGCTTGACCATGGTGGCATCCGTTACGACAAAGGCCTTCCTGCCAAATCCACCTAACAGCTTGCCGGCATCGTCCAGGGCGTTCTTCCCTGAAACGATGGTCTTTGGTGTCAAGAATGTGTTAGCCATTTATTTCACCATGTACTTTCTTAATAACTGTAATAATCCGTCATAACCGTTGAGGAACTGGTTGATGGTAGCCTTGAAGGCTCCGTAGTACTGGAACTGTTCCTGTGGGAAGTTCTCGTCATATGCCTTTCTGAATTCTTCGAGAGTCAGTAATTCATTGAGAATAGCTGGATCAACGTCTTTTGACATGTTGTCCTTGATCTCAACGTTTGAATTGTCATACTTCTTCTGCCAGCCGTAAGGAATTGTCAGGATGATGTCTCCACCGATGAATTCCTCGAAATGATGGCGGTTACGGAAGGCGGCAACTAACAGCTTTGTGCGGTAGCCTCTTTCCTTGAATAACTTATATGCCTTCTTCATGACGGCAACGCCTGCCATGTCATAGGCTTCGCTTGATACCAGAGTATCGGTAGCGCCGTAGAAGCTCTTCAGATAGTCGTCAACTCTGCCTGACATGATCGTGCATACAGGATGCATCTTGGAAGAATCAAGTCCTTCAGCTGCTCTTCTCTTCAGACCTCTTTCAACTGCTTCAGCAACGGCAATTGCCTGAGCAACTGTGAATGATACGGTTGCGTTAACTGAAACTCCTCTGTATGTCATTTCTTCGATGGCTTCGATACCGGCCTTTGAAGCAGGAACCTTTACCTGTGAGTTCTCAACTGTAGCGGCCAGGTCACATGCCTGTTCAACCATCTTCTGGCTGTTCTGGTAATACTTGGCGTTTGTCTGGAATGAGATTCTGCCAAGCTGTCCGTTTGAAGCTCTGAACTTATCCAGTAACAATGTAGAAGCATTTGCGCCTAAAGCCTTGATGACCATCCAAGCGAGTTCATCTTCCGTGCAGGTTGGATTTTCATCAACGAGTTTCTTGATCGTGTCTTCCCATTCAGGAAGTTCCTTCTTTAAGACGTTGAATACGATTACAGGATTAGTGGTAGCGCCTGTAGCTCCTCTTTCTACTGAATAAGACAGTTCCTTATAAGAACATGAATCGTTCCACAGCTCTGTCTGTGGATAAGTTTTGGTCATTTCTGCTAATTTGCTCATAAATACTCCTTTAAAATTGATAAAATCTTGCTAAAATATAATATAGATAAATAAAGATAGGTGAGAAATATGAAACTCAATAGACAAAAGGAAATGTTGTCATACATCCGCGAAAAGAAGACAGCCAATAACGAGGAACTTATGCATAAGTTTAACATATCCATTCAGACGCTGCGCCGCGACCTCAATATCCTGGAAGAACAGGGTGTTGTATCCAAGGTTTACGGTGGGGTCGTCTTCAATGATTCCAGAGAATCAATCAGCTCTGTTTCTTCAGTAAGTGAACGTCAGAGCTCAAATAATGAAGGAAAGGAGTACGTTGGCAAGCTGGCAGCCGGCATGGTCCAGGATGGCGATGTTATTTTCATCGACTCCGGTACGACCGCCTACCGCATGCTGCACTACATGCAGTACCTTAAGAATGTAACAGTGATCTCTCATTCCATTGACGTCTTGCAGGCGCTCAGAGGAGTGACGAACATCACGGGAATCGGCGTCGGCGGTGTGCTTGATCACAACACCGGATCCTTCCTCATGGATACATCCTTATATAACTATAACTGCAATAAGGCTTTCATCTCGACCGTAGGCATTTCCGTATCACGTGGTCTGACCAACACCGTGCTTAATGAGGGAGCCATAAAGGCCGCAGTCATGAGCCACAGTGCGGTAAGATACATCGTTGCTGATCACAGCAAGTTCGACGTAATTGCCTACAACCGTTTCGCAGATTTTTCAAAGATCGATGCAATCATCACTGATAAATGTCCAGAGGAGAAATTCATCAATTACTTCGAGAACAACCACATTAAGTTGATCTACTGATTTCATACAACCATATCTTAATAGCATATTGATAACTTGTCAATGATAAAATTATGATTATTTTGATAAAATTATGAGCAATTTCACTGGAAATTGCTTTTTTGTATGCTATAATTGAATTGGATAGAAAAATCTTTAACATCGAAACGCTGATTCCATTGAAAAAGGAGAAAACTATGCACATGGAAAACCTGAACAGATTGCGTTTGCTGGCCTGCGAAATCAGAATGGAAACCATGAAGATCATTGCCTCAAAGGGCAACGGTCATGTCGGAGGCTCGCTGTCAATTGCGGATGTACTTGCGGTTCTTTATGGGGAAGTAATGAAGTATGATCCGCAGGATCCAAACTGGAAGGAAAGGGACTGGCTTATTCTTTCAAAGGGACATGCCGGACCGGCACTTTACGCCGCGCTGGGAATAGCTGGATTTTATCCAAAGGAAGCTGCATACCATCTTAATGAAGCCGGTTCAGACTTCCCATCCCATGCTGACCATAACAGAACCAGAGGAGTAGACATTACGACAGGTTCACTTGGTCAGGGAATCTCGGAAGCAGTCGGCGTTGCACTTGGCAACAGGATGCAGGGAATTGATTCACATGTATTCGTCATCTGCGGTGATGGTGAATGTGATGAGGGACAGGTCTGGGAAGCTGCCCAGTTCGCAGCACATAATCATCTTGATAATCTGATTGGTTTCGTTGACAGCAACGGACGTCAGCTTGACGGAACGATCGATGAAGTTATGTCTCACGGCAAGGGAATCGGTGCCAAGTTTGATGCCTTTGGCTGGGGAGTCATTGAAGTCAGTGACGGCAATGACGTTGAGCAGATCCTCGAAGCAGTCAGAAAGGCGTTAACCGTTAAGGGAAAACCGACAATGATCATACTGAACACCGTTAAGGGCAAGGGCATAGACTTTGCGGAAACCAGCGGTGAGCACTCATCAACACTGAATAAGCAGCAGTGGGCTGAGGTACTGGAAGAAGCAGAAAGAAAGTATGCCGAGTTAAGGGAGGCGTTACTGTGATGTTCAAGGTAGCAGAAAAACACGACGTTGACTCAAGAGCAAACCGCGATGCCTACAGCGATGCAATGCTGGAAATGATGAGAAACAATGAAAGGATCGTCCACATTGACTGTGACCTGGCATGGTGCATCAATGCGACGAGAATACAGAAGGAATTTCCGGAAAGGTTCTTCAATGCCGGCATAGCCGAGGCAAATGCCGTGGGTGTAGCCTGCGGCATGGAAGCTACGGGAATGATACCGTTTGTTCATTCCTTTGGCGTATTTGCCTCAAGAAGAGCATTTGATCAGGCGTTCCTGTCTGCCGGATATTCCGAAAGAGCAATTCATATCATCGGTTCAGATCCCGGAATTACGGCATCATTCAACGGACCGACACACATGCCTCTGGAGGATTGCGGATTATATCTGAATGTACCGAATGCCATAGTTCTGGATCCGTGCGACTATGCACAGACCTACGCCCTGACCAGAAGATCAGCGGCTGAGAAGAACCTGACATACATGCGCTTAATCAGAAGGTCGTTCAGAACCATATATGAAGACGGATCAGACTTCGAAATTGGCAAGGGCGTTCTGTTAAGAGAAGGAAAGGACGTTACAATAGTTGCCTCAGGAGTAATGGTCTATAACGCCATCAAGGCAGCGGAACTGCTGGAAAAGCAGGGGATAGATGCAGAAGTCATAGACATGCATACATGGAAGCCGCTGGATGAAGAACTGCTGCTGAAGTCGGTTGGAAAGACCGGAGCGATCGTGACGGCAGAAAATCATGAAGTAAATACCGGGTTAGGGTCAGCCATTGCCAACGTGCTTGCCGCAAGACATCCTGTACCGCAGGAATTCATCGGCATTCATAACCGTTACGGCATGGTTGCCTCACAGGATTACCTGGAAAGAGAATTTGGAATGACACTGGAAAACATTGCCGAGGCTGCAATCAGGGCCATCGGCAGGAAATAAAGAAGGAGAAGTTAATGGAAAAGAAGTTATTTGGTTATCCTCATTTTGATGAAAACGGCGAAGAGATCCTCAGCACTTACGATAATGAATATCGTGACATGCTCATGGACGTCAGAGTTTATCACCTGAAGGAAAATGAAGTCAGAACCTTTAAGAGAGACGGTGAGGAGACCGCCGTTCTGATCCTGTCAGGCAAGCTTGAATTTGTCTGGGAAGGAAACAGGGAAACAGTAAGCAGAAAAGACGTATTTACGGAAGGTCCTTATGCATTGCACGTATGCACCGGCAAGGAAGTTACCGTAAGAGCATTGGCTGAAAGTGAATTCCTGGTACAGTGCACAAAGAACGAAACCGTATTTGATTCCAAGCTGTACAGGCCTGAAGATGCCCCATGGGGATATTCATGCATGGGCAAGTTCGGCAACGTAGCCAAGAGAAGAGTAAACACGATCTTTGACAAGGACATCGCTCCATGGTCAAACATGGTACTTGGTGAAGTTCTCAACGACAGAGGAAACTGGTCAGGATATCTGCCGCACAGACATCCGCAGCCGGAACTTTACTATTTCAAGTTTGACAGACCTGAGGGATTCGGGGCCAGCTTCGTAGGAGATGAGGTATTCAAGAGTGTTGATAACTCATTCTCAGCCATAACACCTGAAGCACTGCATCCACAGTCAGTAGCTCCGGGATTCCAGATGTATACCTGCTGGATGATCCGTCATCTTGAGGGTAATCCATGGCTTCAGACAACCAGAAATGAGGATGAGAAATATCTCTGGTTACATGATGCCAAGTTTGAATAATCATGATAATATTTAATTGCGTTAGGAGGATGGTAGTTTATGCCTTTAAATGATATCTTAAACACTGACATTATTGACCTTGAAGTACAGGGCACCACAAAGGATGAAGTCCTGCACAACATGGCTAACGTTCTTTTAAAAAATGGATATATTAATGATGTAGACGTTTTTGTTAAGGACATTTATGAGAGAGAAGCTGAAGGTCCTACAGGAATGGGTTCACACCTTTCAATTCCTCACGGCAAGTCAAATTCTGTTCTGCGCAACGGCATCATGATCGGCAAGACAGTCAATCCGATCCGCTGGGAAAGCAGCATGAGCGATGACGGCTTCCAGGATACGCATCTGATCTTCCTGTTCTGCGTCAGCGCTGACAAGGAATTTGCCAGAAACCACATGATGTTATTAAGCGAACTGGCCGGCAAGCTCGGTAACGACGTAAGAGTAACCAAGCTGTCTCAGGCTCAGACAAAGGAAGAAATCAAGAATCTGATACTCTGCGAAGATGACGAATTAGGTGAAGTTGACAAGGTCTTGAACGAAGAAGAGATAGTTGACCTTGACATTGACTTCTAATATTACCAAAAGTTACTCAATTGTACAAATAATATTATCAAATTGATAAAAATATTATTAATAGTATTGAGTCCTACGAAATGTTATATTAAAATAAGTTCAAGCTAATTCAAGATTATGAAAGGAGTTTCTATATGAAAATTGTTGCAATTACAGCTTGCACGGCAGGCATTGCTCACACCTACATCGTAGCTGAAAAGCTGCAGAAGGCTGCAGAAGAATTAGGCTATGACATCAAGGTTGAAACTCAGGGTTCAGCAGGCGTTGAGAATGAACTCACAGCAGAAGATATCAAGAACGCTGATGTAGTTCTGTATACTCATGACATCGCAATCCGTGGCGCTGATCGTTTCAAGGGCAAGAAAATTGTTGACGTTCCTATTTCAGTTGCAATGAAGCAGCCAAAGAGCCTGCTCACTACGATTGAAAAGAAACTGGCAGCAAAATAATCATTTATTAGTACTAAGGTTTATTTAACTGGAAAGGGAAAGAATTATTTATGAAATTTCAAGATTTTAGAAAGCACATTATGACTGGTATCTCATTCCTGATTCCTATGGTTGTCATGGCTGGTATCACAGGTGCTATTCAGAAGGCTTATTCATGGAGCGGCGTTCCACTGTCAGATCCAACAATCAATGGCTTAGCATATTCTGGTTATTCAATCGCTAAGATTTCTGACTTCATGCACATGTTAGGCGAAATGAACGGAAACGGCTTCAACTGGGCATATGCATTCTTATGTGCTGGTATCGCATTCTCAATTGCTGACAGACCTGGTATCGTTCCTGGCTTCGCAATTGGTTACTATGCTGGTGGTCCTACAAAGACTGGTTTCGTCGGCGCTATGCTGATGGGCTTCTTAGTTGGCTACTTCGTAAAGTGGATGAAGACCTGGAAGATGCCTAAGGCTTTACAGGGCTTAATGCCAGTATTAATCATTCCTGTAATCGCTACATGCTGCGCTACATTCGTATTCTTCGGAATCCTGATGAAACCATTATCATCAATCATGTTAGCATTCCAGAAGTGGATTCAGTCATTAGCTGCTGGTTCATTATTCGTAGTTGGTGCCGTTATCGGTGCTTGCATGGGCTTCGACATGGGTGGTCCTATCAACAAGACTGCTTCAATGGCTGCTAATGCATTATATGCAGACAATAACCAGACTGGCGGAATTGGTGAATGTGCTGAAACAGCAAAGATCATCGGCGGTATGACACCTGCAATCGGTGTTGGCTTAGCTGCTATCATTGCTCCAAAGAAGTTCACTCGTCAGCAGAAGGATGCTGCTTATACATGTATCCCAATGGGCTTATGCTTCATCACTGAAGGCGTTCTGCCATTCGTTGCAGAAGACCCATTAAGAGTTGTTCCATCTTCAATGGTTGGTTCAGCCATCGCTTCAGGCTTAGCTATGGTATGGGGTGTTGGTACTCCTGCTTCACACGGTGGTATCTTAGTTGCTCCACTGTCAAATAAGCTTGGTCTGTGGTTACTGGCTTTAGTCATCGGTTCTGTTATCACTGGTGTTCTGTATGCAGTTCTGAAGAAGACTCCAACAGAAGAAGACACTGCTGAAGAAGAAGTTGTTGAACTCGACATCGACTTATAAAATAAAGTCACTTATCTGAATTACTATTTGTAACAAATTAAAAGGTTATTTGATCTAAACTTGAATTAGGCTGAAACTTCATATAGAAAGAGGATGAATTGTTATGTATGTAAACATGAAATATATCCTTGATAACGCTAATCGTGATGGCTATGCAGTAATGGCTGTCAACAGTGTTAACATGGAAATGGCTAGAGCAGTCATCGAAGCTGCTGAAGAAGAACATTCACCAATTATCGTTCAGTTTGGTGTTGGCCAGATGACAAAGCTGGCTCACCCATCAGAAATGGTTCCAATGATCAAGGCAATGGCAGAAAGAGCAAGTGTTCCTGTATGCCTGAACCTCGACCACGGTCCATCTCTGGAAGCTGAAATCGATGCAATCAAATGGGGATTCTCAAATGTAATGATCGATGCTTCATCATTACCATATGAGGAAAACGTAAGACGTACACGTATGGTAGTAGATCTGGCACATGCAAAGGGAATTTCTGTTGAAGCGGAATTAGGCCATGTTGGTCAGGCAGCTGACGGTGACGGCCGTACAGCAGACTTATATACTAACGTTGAACAGGCAGTTCAGTTCGTCAAGGAAACAGGTGTTGATGCCTTAGCAGTAGCTATCGGTACAGCACATGGCAAGTACCCTGCTGGATTCGTTCCAACACTGGACTTCGGAAGACTTGCTGAATTAAAGGCTGCTCTGAAGATGCCGTTAGTATTACATGGCGGCTCAGGCTCAGGTGATGAAAACATCCGTAAGGCCGTAGCTGGTGGCATCAATAAGATTAACGTTTGTACAGACGCTTTCCACGCTGCTGAAACAGCAATGAAGGCTAAGTGGGAAGCTGAACCAAATACTGATTATCTCGGCATTGAGATGGTAGCTGAAAAAGCTGTCAAGGAATTTGTCAGAAATTATATCCGCTTAATTGGTTCAAATGACCGTTATACATTTGAAGCTGCTGACAACGGCAGTAACGAATAGTTAAGAACAAGGGCGGAGAAATCCGCCCTTATTTAGTCTCTGGAGAGACACAAGGAGAAAACATGAAAATTGCAATGATTAACGAATTCTCACAGGCTGCTAAGAACGATCTCGTTGTAAGTGTACTGAAGGAAGTCGTAGAACCAATGGGACATACAGTTTACAATACCGGCATGACAACGGCAGAAGCTCCATTACAGCTGGGCGAACCTGGCTATCTGACATACCTGAACATCGGTGTACAGGCTGCTCTGTTATTAAATTCAGGCGCAGTAGACTTCGTAGTTACAGGCTGCGGTACAGGTCAGGGTGCTCTGATGGCATGTAACATGATGCCTGGTGTAGTATGCGGATACTGTATTGAACCATCTGATGCTTATCTGTTCTTACAGATCAATAATGGCAATGCTCTGTCAATTCCATATGCAAAGGGATTTGGCTGGGGTGCTGATGTTAACATGAAGAACATCTTTAACATCGCCTTCGGTTCACCAAAGGGCATGGGCTATCCAAATGAACCTGGCCGTAAGGAATCTCAGAACAGAAATGCAGCCAAGCTGGTTGAAGTTAAGGCTGCAATCGCAAAGCCATTAGTTGAGGCATTAAGCGCAATGGATCAGGACATCGTCAAGAAGTCACTGACTCCTAGATTCCTGGAGTGCTTCTTCGCTGGCTGCAAGGATGAGGAATTAAAGAAGTTCGTAGAAGGACTTTTATAATGTAAATAAAACGATGTTTTCTGACATCGTTTTTTGAAGAGGAGAGAAAATTATGAACAGTTATTATCTGCCATGTTATACGATTGGAACAGACGCATTTGAAAACTTCGAAAGCGTAATGGCATTTTACGGCCGTAAGGTAGCCCTGCTGTATGGTGAAAAGGCCTTTAAGGCTTCCAAGGACAAAGTACTGCCAGCATTGAAGAACTTTGACATCATCTATCAGACGGTTTACGGCAAGGAAGCTTCATATGCCAACATTGACAGACTGGCCGCTGTTGAACAGATCAGCAAGGCTGACCTGATCCTGGCTGTAGGCGGCGGAAAGTGCCTGGACGTTGCCAAGGTCGTCGGCGACAAGCTCGGCAAGCCGGTATTTACCGTTGCCAGCATTGCTTCAACATGTGCTGCAGTTACCAGGATTGCCGTATTGCATAACGATGACGGTTCATTCAGGGAGGTTTACAGACTGACAAATCCTCCTGTACACTGTTTCATTGATCCGGAGATCATAGTCAATGCCCCGGCCAGATACTTCTGGGCAGGCATGGGTGACACGATGGCCAAACACGTTGAATGTGTTTTCTCTTCAAAAAATGATGTCCTGGATTTTGAGAGCGCTCTGGGAAGAACCATATCAGTACTGTGCTATGATCCTATCCTGGAAAAGGGCGAGAAGGCCTATGATGACGTGAAGAATCATGTCGTATCCGGTGAGGTTGAAGATGTCATCAAGTCGATCATCATCGCTACCGGTGCGGTTTCACTGAGCGTCAACCCTGACTATAACTCAGCACTGGCTCACGCTCTGTACTATGGCCTGACGGTAAGAGAATGGATGGAGCAGAAGCATCTGCATGGCGAGATCGTTTCCTACGGTACTCTGGCACAGCTGTTGATCGACGGCCAGATGGAAGAACTCAGAAAGGTCTATGACTTCAATAAGTCCGTTAAGCTGCCTGTATGCCTGAAGGATCTTGATCTGGACAGAGATGATCCGATGGATGACATTCTGGATGCCACGATCATCAATCCGGAACTGAATCACATTCCATATCCGATAACAAAGGAAATGGTCAGAGAGACCATTCTCAAGCTGGAAGATTATAAATAAAAAAAGAAGCTTGCGCTTCTACAGGTTTTTGGTAGGGATGAGTGCCAGGGCAATGGAGATGCCAAGAATTATCATGGCAGCCTTGCGCAGTGCCTTTTCCTTATCGTTGTAATCCAGGGGAGTGCCCGGAGATTTCTGCTGTCTCGTTGAGAAGGAAACCCGGACATAGCCAATCATGAAGATACCTGCGAAGGTACCGATGTACATCAGGATGTCCCTGATCAGAATAAGTGTTTTAACCATATCAGTATTATATTACAGAGATGGATATTTGGAAAGGATGTAAAAGCATATGAAAGTAGTATTAATTCACACCAGTCCGGTTTCCCTGAACGACCTGAAGGCCTTATTCAAGGAGATCATTCCGGAAGTCGAAATGGTAAATATCATTGATGATTCCCTGCTTGAGGAAGTAAAGAAAAACGGCCAGATCAACCCGGCCATCATCAGCAGGATGTGTGCATATGTTCAGGTTGCCAAGACATTGAAGCCTGACCTGATCTTCAACCAGTGTTCTTCCGTCGGCGAAGCCTTTGACATCGCCAGGAAGCAGGCTGACTGCAAGACTCTGAAAATCGACGAGGCCATGGCTGAAAAGGCTGTTGAACTTGGAACAAGGATCGGCGTGGTAGCTACGGTAGCTTCCACGGTAAAGCCCAGCTGCAATCTGGTCAGAACCAAGGCCAGAGAAGCCGGCAAGGATGTATGCGTAACTGAATACCTGGTAGACGGTGCTCTGGACATCTTAATGAGCGGCGACGTTGACAAGCATAACGAACTGGTCATCAAGGCCATCCGCAAGGCTGAGGCTGAAAATGACGTAGTCGTACTGGCTCAGGGTTCAATGACAGCCATTCTGCCGTTATTGGGCAAAACGGAAAAGCCTGTTCTGACTTCACCGAGACTCGCCGTTGAAAGAGTTAGAAAGGAACTGGGACTATAATGACGATATCGGCTGATATTCTGAATTCATATGAATATCCCGAAATAAACATAGATGATCTTCTTGCTCAGGAAATTGAGAAGGATGATCACGTCTTTGTCGTACTTGACGATGATCCAACCGGTGTTCAGACCGTTCATGACATCAACGTCTATACGGACTGGAAAACGGAAACTCTGATAAGCGCCTTCAGAGAAGACAGGCTGTTCTTCATTCTGACCAACTCAAGGGCCTTAAGCGCGGAGGAAACGACCAGGCTGCACAGGGAGATCGTCGAAAACGTCAGCCTGGCAGCGAAAGTGACCGGAAAGAAGTACTTCTTCATCTCCAGGGGAGACTCAACCTTAAGAGGCCACTATCCACTGGAAACGGATCTGCTTTGCGAGGGCTTATTGAGACAGTACGGCAGAGTTGATGGTGACATTCTCTTCCCATTCTTTAAGGAAGGCAACAGATTTACCCTGAATGACATTCACTATGTCAGATACGGCAAGGAAATGGTACCGTGCGGAGAGACTGAATTTGCCCGGGATCAGACCTTTGGCTATGAAAGTTCGGACCTCAGGGCCTACATAGAGGAAAAGTGTGGAAGGACTTACCGGAAGGAAGACGTCATAAGCGTTTCTCTGGAAGAGTTAAGAAAGGCCGACATTGACGGCATTCTGAATAAGCTGATGAGCGCAGAAAACCATCGCCGCATCATTGTCAATGCCATAGACTACATCGACGTAAAGGTCTTCTGCCTGGCACTGTACAGGGCTATCTCAGGGGGAAAGGTATTCATGTTCCGTACGGCGGCTTCATTCGTAAGGTGTGTTGGCGGCATCAGTGAAAAACCGCTTCTGACAAGGGAGGAAATGGTAACCAGACTGTCGTCTGTTAACGGCGGTGTCATCGTTGTCGGTTCACATACGGACAAGACGACCAGACAGCTGAACAAACTGCTGGAACTTGATAATGTCATTCCTGTAGCCTTCAGGTCATCACTGATACTTGAGGGAAGCGAAGCGATCGAAAGGGAGATCCAGCGCTGTCTAAGTGAAGAGGAAAAGCTGATAAGAGAGGGCAAAACCCCTGTGGTCTATACGGAAAGACAGGTCATCAGTCTGCCGGATGATACCAGGGAAAAGGCTCTGAAGAGAAGCACGGACATATCCGAGTGTCTTCTGCAGATGGTTAAGAGATTGAGCGTGGAACCGTCATTCGTGGTTGCCAAGGGCGGCATTACTTCCGCAGATGTCGGCGTAAAGGCTCTGGCCATCAGAAAGGCAAGAGTTGCCGGACAGATCCAGCCGGGAGTTCCGGTATGGATCGCAGATGAAACTTCCAAGTTCCCTGACATTCCCTATGTAATATTCCCGGGTAATGTCGGCGATGATGAAACGCTGTATAACGCAGTGAAAACACTGATAGGATAGAAAATAAGGATTTCAGTAACGAATGCTGAAATCCTTATATTCTTCTATGGTATCTTCAATTTCAGGATGGTCTTTTGCCCAGGCCTGTCTGTATCTGATTATCAGGTCGCGCTTGCGGAACAGCTGATCGTTTTCCCTGTTGCCGTAGATCTGAGCCAGTTCCTTCGTGGAAGGCATTGCCCTGTAGAAGGCATCATCCTTTTCTTCAAGTTCCCTTAACATGTCCCTGCCTGTTAAGTGCAGATAAGGTGAATCATCTCTAAGTACTTTTACAAGTGTCCTGGTTTCCGGTTCTTCAAAGTCGTTTTCTTCAAGCCATTCCCTTTCGGTCTTATAGGGGGACTTGCCGAAGTTCTTTTTAATTGTCTTTGGCAGCCTGTCAAAGTCTTCTCTGGTTAGTCTCAGATTTTCCAGGTATCTTCCCCGTCCCTTGGAATGCGGCAGGAAAATGAAGAAGTTACGGGCATCCAGATCATGGAGACACCTGTACAGCTTACCGGCCTGATCCATGTTCTCCTTATTGAGCGGCATGCTTATTCTTACCGGCATGTGCAGTCTCATGCAGGCTCTTAATGTATCGACCAGATAGTCAAAGTCACCCTTTCTGCCGGCAAATCGGTCATGGTATTCTCTTAAGCCGTAGAAAGTCAGATCAACGAGGTTGATTCCCCAGTCCTTCAGATCAGTAATGAAGTTGGCTATGGCACCCAGATCACGGAACTTTAGTCCGTTCAGCTGCAGGAAATCTGCAGACGGATAACCAAGCTGCTGAGACATCTTTATGTAGTCGTGCAGGTCAGAAGTATCCATGCAGTAGCCCATGTAATAGCTGAAGTGAATGCCGGTGTTTCTGAATTCTTCATCAAGGTTCCTTATGAAAGCTTCCGTTTCCTTGTAATCAGTTGGATTTGTTTTATTTTCACATGCCAAAAGACAGTAACGGCAGTGACTGTTACAGGGAACTCTGAGATCTTCGATCATGAATGATGTTGTCTTCATGAATTCATTCTAACAGAATGTTTGTTAAAAAATCATTATGGAATTATAATACAGATAATGAATATCGGTGTATTTGACTCAGGAATCGGCGGACTTACCGTCTTGGAAGAACTAATCAGGGAGTTGCCTCACTGTAACTTCTTCTTTTATGGTGACAATAAGAACAATCCCTATGGCGATAAGAGCGATGAGGAGCTGATCAGGATAACCTCAGGCGTCGTTGATGAACTGAATAAGAAAGGCTGCAGAATGATCGTCATTGCCTGCGGTACCGCTACGACCAGATGCATGGACAGACTGCAGGAACTGTATCCGGACAACATCTTCATCGGCACCGTACCGGCTGTAAAGACCGCCTGTGAAAAGGACTTCAGAAACATCATGGTAATGGCTACGACGGCAACCATCACCTCAGCCAAACTGAGGGAAATAATCGATGAGAACATCCGCGAGGGACAGAACATCTATCCGGTCGCCTGCCCGGGACTGGCTGATGCCATTGAGGCCAACGATGAAAAGGCCATTGGCAGGATCCTGAACAGGATCAGAAGAGACTACAGGGATAAGAACATCGATGCCATTGTATTGGGCTGTACGCATTATCCCTTCATCAAGGATGAAATACAGAAGAAGTTCCCAAAGGCCGTATTAATGGACAGTGCCAGGGGAGTGGCCAGGGCTGTCAGCCGCCAGCTCAGAGAGAACGGGCTGATGGTCGATGAAAAAGAAAAGGGAACTCTTGAAGTAACGTTTACCAGAAAAAAAGCTGCCTAGGCAGCTTTTAGTTTGCTTAGAAATATAATGAATCAACTTCAGGGATGTTCTTGTCCAGACATTCTCTGGCCTTGTTGATCAATGGCTTGCCTTCTTCATAGCCGTATCTCCTGATCGTTCTTCTTAAGATGCGGGTGAAGCCGACTATTGAAGCCTTCTTGATGATCTCCTGAATCTCTTCCTCACTGCGTCCTTCCAGATACTTGTGCATGAACTTGTTGAAGAACAGTACGCTGTCCTCCCATTCCAGACCCAGAAATGCCTTGGCAGTGCTGTGGTCAGCGCTGTTGAAGCCGATGTAGGCATTGAATACGGCTGCCAGTTCGAAGATCGGATGTCCTTCGCACAGGGTGTCCATGTCGATGAGCAGAACTTCGCCATTCTGCATCATGACGTTCTTGAGATGGAAATCCCCGTGCAGCATGTGATGGGTTTCCGGGATGTCGTTCATCATCTTATTGAGCTTCTTCCATTCGTCTTCCGGCAGGTGATCCTTGAGGAAATCTACCCAGTCAACGGCTACGGCCTTCATGGATGGCATTTCACCTTCCTTTACCTCGGTAGCGTGGATCTTCTTGATGAGTTCAACGTCCATGTCAACGATCTCATCCATGGTGTAGGTACCGTTAATGAGCAGCTTGGCAAATGAATCGGCATTGAGCAGTTCAAATACTGAGCCGAAGTTTTCTCCAACCTTTACGACATCATAAGGAATGGCAGTCGGTATGCCAAGAATGAGAGCCTTTCTGGCCATTTCACGTTCTCTCTTGATGTCATCCAGAGAGCTGTACTTGTTATAGACCTTGACGATGGTATCGGCATCATAGCGGTAGACAGTACCGTTGGCTCCCTGTCCGATGGCTTCACATCCGTCAACTGAGAACCTGCGGTAGGCCTTTTCAACCGTCATCATTTCCGTGAAACCGGTCATTTCCAGGATCTCGTATACTTCGCTTCTGACATTGGTTACCTTGAATTCGGAATAATCCTTCTTAAGCCTGAGAATGATTCTTAGTCCGGCACTGGAAATGTAGTTAAGATCCTCGGCGTCCAGCATCAGTTCATTAAACTGCTGGCCTTCCAGAGCATCCCTTATCTCCTTTTCAATGTCAGGTGCGTTTGAAGAATCAACATTGCCGCTGACGGAAACAGTCATTACTCCTTCTTTTAATTCAGCTTTTACGTTACTCATGCTTTATTCCTCCAAATATCAGGTTGAGATAGTATTTGTATTCGTGCCAGGCATTTGACTCATGCAGATCCCTGGTCAGTTCGAGAACACTGTTGTAGTACCAGTACTGTTCAGCCGGGTCGGACTCATTGAACTTCTTCCAGAGGTCATCTCCTTCGTGAACATAGTCACGGAAACAGGCTCTGATGTTTGACAACTTGTCAGCCAGCCACAGTTTCTTGACGTCATTGTCATTCATTTCAGCCATGCGCTGCAGGGATTCCTGCTTTCTGATCTTCCAGGTCTGATCGGAAGGCAGGTCCTTTCTTTTGTTTTCGGTTTCAGATTCTACCAGCATGGCTATCTTTTCCGAGAAGTTTGCCCTGATGTCTTCCATGGTTACATCGGTGTCTTCCACGGTATCATGCAGCAGCGCTGCGGACAGTACTTCGTCATCATCGCTTAAGGTAGCTACGATGGCGCATACCTCGATCGGATGCAGGATGTACGGTATGGTAGTCCATTTTCTCTTCTGGCCTCTGTGTGCCTTGATGGCAAACTGCAGGGCCTTGTCAAAATACTGTTCTTTCATTTTACTTCCTCAGTTTCTTGATCACAGTCAGGACATTCTGGCCGTTCTCATATACATAATTCAGCTTGTCCATGGTCTTTCTGACTAGGAAGAGACCAAGTCCGCCGATCTTTCTTTTTTCCAGCGGGGCATCAACGTCAGGGTCAGCCTGTTCAAGCGGGTTGAACGGGATTCCGGAGTCTCTGAAGGTCATGGTGACTTCATCTTCGTTAACGTCTACTTCTACGCTTATGTCACCGGTCTTGCCGTCTCTGTAGGCAAACTTTGTGACATTGCTCGTCAGTTCATCGATAACGACGTCGATCTGAGTCTGAATCTTCTGCGGGACGTTACCCTTCTGCAGTCTGTCATTGACGAATTCAGTGACCTTTTCAATACTGTCGACGACGGCGGGCAGGGTGATGCTCTGCGCTTCACTGCCTTTGTATCTTAAAGCCAGCATCGTCAGATCGTCAAACTGTTCGTTGCCTTTTTCAAAATCGTGGATGTCGTTTTCAATGCTGTCACAGAATTCTTTCATATCGCAGTTATAATTCCCTCTGATCACATTCAGCAGTCTTTCCGTACCGTACAGTTCATTGGTAACATTTTCTGCTTCGGTAACACCGTCAGTATACAGATATATGATGTCGCCCTTTTCGAGCTTTATTTCAAAGTCAGGATATTCCATGTTCTCCATGCCGCCCAGAATGAAGCATGGCTTGCAGCTGAGAACTTCCGGTTCACCGTTTCTGACGATGACTGGAGGACAGTGACCGGCGTTGGCGTAGATAACCTTGCCGGTGTTGAGATCAAGGATTCCCATCCATGCCGTTACGAACAGTCCGGTCTTGTTGCCATCGCACAGAGTGTTATTAACAGCCCGGAATATTTCCGAAGGCTTCAGTCCGTTCTTCGCATGGCTCTTCATCAGTGTCTTGGCAACGGCCATGAACAGCGAGGCTGAAATGCTCTTGCCGGAAACGTCGGCCATTACAAATGCCAGATGACTGTTGTCAATGAGAGCAAAGTCGTAATAGTCGCCGCCGACTTCTCTGGCCGGCTTCATGATGGCGTAGAGGTCAAATTCATTACGGTCAGGGAATGCCGGGAATTCATCCGGAATCATGCCTTTCTGAATGTCTCTGGCCAGTGTAAGTTCTGATTCGATTCTGGAGGTCTTCTGCGTGATGGCTGCCTGTTCCAGTACCATTGCCCGTCCTCTTTCAGCGATGTTAACGCTGATTACGGCTACCAGTATGTAGGTAAGCAGTTTCGGGAGGTAGGAATACAGCAGGGTATTCCTCATTAACATTCCCTCATCCAGACCTATTGCCCGGAAACTGTTGCCCAGGAAACGGCTTATGACGGTGATCATGGTGTTTTCAGGAAGCGTTACGACGTTCAGGTCTATTACTCCAACCCTGACGCTGCCGATCGTTGACAGGGTAAACAGTATTACCGTCAGAAAGGCGACTGTCTTGGTCAGGGAGCGTGAGAAGTAACGGCTGCTCAACAGAACCGGTATCGTCATTAGCAGGGGAACCTTATATGACAGGAACACGTCTGCACTGGCGCAGGCCAAGGTCAGTGATGCCAGAAGCACAAGCTTCAGCCACCATGTCTCCTGCTTGAAGTAGTGACTGAGAATGTACGGTATTGACAGCTCTACGATGCCGACCCAGACTGCCATGTTGATCAATGTTGACGACATCGGGAAGATGTCCAGTACATGCAACAGCCATGTGGTCAGAAGCAATGCGATTCCCAATCCTACTACGTGAGTAACCAGCTTGTTTGCCTGAACCTCACTGTGCCAGAATACCTCATCAGTTTTCCTGAACATCCGTTTTATTTCATTTAAGATGCTCTTTAACATGAGGCCTCCTACTGTATGTTCAGTATGGTGCTGAATCCGGTAATGTCAAATATTTCCATGATGTACTCGTTGACATTGGAGACAACGAGGCTGCCGTTTTTTTCGCTGACCTTCTTCTGAGTCAGCAGAAAAACACGAAGTCCTGAGGAAGACGTGTATTCAAGCTTGCTTAAATCGAGCTCGAGGTCATCAGTTGTTTCCAGAGCTTCATTTACTGCATTTTCAAGTTCACTGCTGTTGGATGTATCAAGACGTCCTTCAAGGTAAAGGACAGTCTTTCCATTGATCGTTTCTTTCTTAATGTCCATATTATCCTGCCTTATTTACATAGTATTAATACACTACCATTTTGCCACAAAAAAAACGATGTTTCCATCGTTTAGAGAAATACTTTGAGAAATCCCAGCACGCCATAGCAGGCTAATGTCAGAATCACGCCGGCCATTACGACTCCCAGCACAATGCTCAGGAAGCCCCTCTTGAAGTCAAAGCCGAGGATGGTGGCAACCAGGGATCCGGACCACGCACCTGTTCCGGGAACCGGAATGCCTACGAACATGGTCAGGGCAAAGAACCCATACTTCTTCACTGCTTCGCTTTTGGCGTTCAGCTTTTCCTCGTATCTGGTGAAGAAACTGCCAAATGTCCTGGTCGTCTTCAGCCACTTGACGATCTTCATGCCAAACAGCAGCAGGAAAGGCACGGGAAGAAGATTGCTTACTACACAGATCGGCAGGACCTTATACCACGGCATACCCTTGGCAGCGCCGAAGATGATCGCTCCTCTTTCCTCAATCAGGGGAATCAGTGAAATCATGAACAGGGCAAATTCATTACCCAGTCCTGCAAAGAAGTTAAAGATGTTCTGTATCATATTTGTCCCTTTCCAGCATATCCGGTGCTTATTAAATATATCAAATATGATATAATTAATGCAACAGGTGGTATTTTCGTATGCGAGTACTGAACAATAAGAATTCATTGCTGTTCAACGGCACAAATCTCATTGTAGACATCTATGAGGAGCTGTTTTCTTATCGCTTCAAAGAGATCAACAGGATATCCATTCTGACTACCAGACAGAGGCTGGTGAATGAGACGGTATTCCTGGTTTTTGACGTCGTAGACGAAATATATCTCATAGGACTGACACATCCGGATTTTGACAGGGTTCTGCTAAGTGAACTTCCTCAGATAATGGATGTTGATCATAACATGGTAATAGAAGCCATGCAGAACAAATCCGATCATCAGTATGTTCTGTACCAAAAGCAGGAGGGTAGTAAGTAAAATGTATGATGTAGTCATAATAGGCGGCGGTATCGTAGGATCGAGCGTTGCCTATTACCTCTCTAAGTATCAGCTGAAAACGGTATTGCTGGAAGCTGATAACGACATTTCCAACGGAACCACCAAAGCCAACTCAGCAATCATCCATGCCGGATATGACCCTGAAGAAGGCACATTGATGGCATTCCATAACGTCAGGGGTGCCAGACTGGCAAAGGAATTATGCGCTAAGCTTGACGTTCCATACAAACAGTGCGGAGCCATGGTAATAGGCTTTGACGAAGATGACGAGAAGATGGTTCATACCTTATACGAAAGGGGACTGGCAAACGGTGTTGAAGGACTGGAGATCCTCGACGGCAAGACCGTACAGAAACTTGAACCATGTGTTTCCGACAAAGTGACATGTGCGTTGCTGGCAAAGACCAGCGCCATCGTATCCCCATGGGAATATGCCCTGGCTCTGGCAGAGACAGCAGTCAGAAATGGCGTTGAAGTAAAGCTGAACAACAGGGTTACGGCCATTTCAAGAAACGGTGAGGCCTTTACCGTAACGACGGTAAAGGGAAAATATGAATGCCGCTACATCATCAACTGTGCCGGCTTATATGCTGATAAGGTTCATCAGATGATCGGTGAAAAAGAATTTAAGATCATTCCTTCCAGAGGTCAGTACTATCTGCTGGATAAGGCAGAAGGCAGAAGGGTCTCAAGAACAGTATTCCAGTGTCCGACCAAGGACGGCAAGGGTGTACTGGTTTCGCCGACCGTACATGGCAACCTGATTGTCGGACCTGATGCTGAAGACAACGATGACTTCTCCGTAGCAACGACTACGGAAGGTCTTAACTTCGTCAGGAATGCCAGCAAGAAGAGTATTCCGACGGTTGACTTCAGAGAAAACATCAGAAACTTTGCCGGTGTCAGAGCCAAGAGCGACAGACCTGATTTCATTCTGGAAGAAAGCAGAAGCGTTAAGAACTTCTACAACATCGCCGGCATAAAGTCACCGGGCTTAAGCTCTGCTCCATCACTGGCTCTTGAAGCCGTTCAATGGTTAAGAAGCAAGGGCGAACAGCTGAAAGAAAAGGACAATTTCATCGACGAAAGAAAGAGAATCAGATTCAAGGAACTGAGCGGCGAGGAAAAGCAGGAACTTATCAGAAAGGAACCTGCCTATGGAAGAGTCATCTGCCGCTGTGAAACCATCACCGAGGGTGAGATACTGAATGCCTTGAGAACACCTATTCCTGCCGTATCAATTGACGGCGTAAAGCGCCGCTGCAATGCCGGCATGGGCAGATGTCAGGGCGGCTTCTGTTCGGAGAGAGTTGCGGAAATACTCATGAAGGAATTACACTTGGACGGTTTGGAAGTCCTGCAGGACAAAGAGGGATCAAATGTACTGGTAGATTATTCCAAGGGGGGCAGTTCAAATGTATGACGTTATAATTATCGGCGGCGGCCCTGCCGGACTGGCAAGTGCCAAGGCCTGTCTTGATAAGGGACTTGAGAAGGTCCTGATCGTAGAAAGAGACAAGGAACTGGGCGGAATTCTGAATCAGTGCATCCATAACGGATTCGGTCTGCACATGTTCAAGGAAGAACTTACCGGTCCTGAGTTTGCCGGCAGGTTCATCGATATGTTAAGAGATACCAAGGTTGAGGTAATGCTGGATACCATGGTATTGAGCATAGAGGATGATCACACGGTACATGTGATCAATACCGTTAACGGTTACCAGTGCCTGAAGGCCAAGAGCATCATTCTTGCCATGGGCTGCAGAGAGAGAACCAGAGGAGCCATCGCCATTCCCGGTACCAGAGCTGCCGGCGTATTCACTGCCGGTACTGCTCAGAGATATATGAACATTGACGGTTACATGGTCGGCAAGAGAGTAGTTATCCTGGGCTCAGGGGACATCGGTCTGATCATGGCCAGAAGAATGACTCTGGAAGGCGCCAAGGTACTGGCCTGTGTTGAGATCAATCCTTATTCAGGCGGCTTGGCCAGAAACATCAAGCAGTGTCTTGAGGATTTCAACATTCCGCTGTATCTGTCTCACACCATCACTGACATCAGGGGTGAGAACAGAGTCGAAGGTGTTACCGTCAGCAAGGTTGACGGACATTTCCAGCCGATCAAGGGTACGGAAATGTACTTTGACTGCGATACCGTATTACTGTCAGTCGGCCTGATTCCGGAAAATGAGTTAAGCAAGGCAGCCAACATCAGAATTGATCCGCGTACAAGAGGACCGGTCGTATATGAAAATATGGAGACAAGTGCTGAAGGCATCTTTGCCTGCGGCAATGTCGTTCACGTCCATGACCTGGCGGATAACGTAGCCTTGGAGGCTAAAAAGGCCGGGGAAAGCGCAGCTGAATATGTCAGCGGATTAAGAAGGGCTGACAAAAAGGTGGTTGAGATAAAGACCCTGCCTGGCGTTGGCTATACCGTGCCTCAGCATGTAAGAGTGCCGCTGGATAACAAGTTCGTTGAAGTATTCTTCAGAGTGAACAGGGTATTCGGCAACAGCGTCATCCTGGTAAAGGATGAAAAGGACAATGTGATCAGTCAGTTCAAGCGAGAATTCATTGTCCCCGGAAGCATGGAAAAGATCATCATTCCAAAGGTTATGCTGGAAAAGGCTGAAGGAAATCTGACGGTTTCCGTAAAGGAGGATTAGTTATGACTGAATTGATCTGCATTGGCTGTCCAAAGGGATGCCACCTGAAGGTTGATGAGGAAAACGGATATAAGGTCACGGGCAACAGCTGCCCGGTAGGTGCTGAATACGGCGCCAACGAGTTAAGAAATCCAACCAGAGTTCTGACTTCAACGGTAAGGATCGTCGGCGGTCTGCATGACTGCCTGCCGGTCAGAACCAATAAGCCGATTCCAAAGCCGTTACTGCTTGAGGCAATGGCTCAGTTAAGAAACATAGAAGTTAAGTCTCCGGTCAGGATGGGTGACGTCATAATTGAAAACCTGTTAGGTACCGGGGCAGACGTAATTGCGACAAGAAACATGTAGGGAAGTAAGAATGGAAAAACTGGCAGAGAAAAAAGTAATCAGAGACCCGATCCACGGCTATGTTCACATTGAGGACAAGGTCATATGGGATCTTCTGAACACCAAGGAATTTCAGCGCTTGAGAAGAGTCAGACAGCTGGGAAGCACACTGATGGTTTTTCCAAGTGGTGAACATTCCCGAATGATGCATTCTCTGGGCGTCTATGAAGTTGCCCGCAGAATGATAAACGAGGTCGATGACATTGCCAATACCCTGACCGAAAGGGAAAAGATGATCCTGATGGTTGCGGCACTTCTGCATGACGTGGGGCATGCCCCGTTCTCACACTCCTTTGAGAGCATCATGAACTGCAGGCATGAGGCCTACACGATTCAGATCATCAAGGGACCAAGCGAGATCGCAGACGTGCTTTCGGCAATCGACAGTGATCTGCCGGCTGAAGTGGCATCAGTCATTGATCATACTCATCCAAACACGATACTGAGTCAGCTGATAAGTTCACAGCTTGACGCTGACAGACTGGACTATCTGTTAAGAGACTCCTACTTTACCGGCGTCAGCTACGGCCAGATCGACCTGGACCGCATCTTAAGAACAATGAGGGTAAAGGACAACAGAGTCGTGGTAAAGCGCAGCAGCATCTACACGGTGGAAAATTACATCATGGCCAGATATCACATGTACTGGCAGGTGTACTATCACCCTAATTCAAGAAGTTACGATGCCTTGTTAAAGTCCATATTTACCAGATTAAGAGACTTATATCAGCAGGATAAGTCCATCACCGCTGCCTACCCGATGTACAGGGAGCTGCTGGAAAAGGGCAGTCTGTCCAATGAAGACCTGTACCTGCTGGATGATTCAACCTGCATGTACAGCTTCTCATTGATGAGAAGATCTGAAGATCCAGTACTCAGTGATCTGGCCAGAAGGATCCTGGACAGAGATCTGTTTGAATTCATGTCTGCTGACAGGGAAGAGTATCTGAAGCAGAAGTGTCAGGAAAAGGGTCTTGACCCGAAATACTATGTGGTGAAGGACTATCAGAAGCAGATACCGTATCTGCCGTATACCGGAGATGGCACCGATAACATCTACGTACTGCTGGATAACGGCGTCATAGAGGAGCTGTCAGAGGTATCTGAGGTCGTCAAGTCGCTTTCAACGATCAACGAACAGGACGAAAGGGTATTCTACCCGAAGGAAATAGAAAAATGATAGAAAAGTGTTATTACATCAAGAGCAGCAGCATTAATCCGTATTACAACCTGGCGCTGGAAGACTATCTGTTCCATAACATCCCGGCCAACAGCCTGGTGTTCTTCCTTTGTCAGAATCAGAATACGGTCATGATCGGCAAGAACCAGAACGCCTACAAGGAATGTCACCTGCAGGCCATGGAAGAAGATCACTGCTACCTCGCCAGAAGAAGCAGCGGTGGCGGAGCCGTGTTCCAGGACATGGGAAATCTGAACTACAGTTTCATGATGTACATGGACAGCTACGACATTGAAAAGCAGACACAGACCATCGTCAATGCCCTTAAGAGTCTGGGTGTGCCGGCAGTGATTTCCGGCAGAAACGACATAGAGGCAGACGGCTACAAGGTATCAGGCAATGCCTATCTGACCGAGAAGGAGCACTGTCTGCATCACGGCACGGTAATGCTTAACGTTGACAAGGAAAAGATGTTCAGATATCTGAACGTATCCGACAAGAAGATCCAGGCAAAGGGCTTTGATTCAGTCGTATCCAGAGTTGCCAACATCACGGAGTTCAATCCGACCATTACCCTGAATCAGCTGCAGCAGGCGCTGTTGCAGGCTGTAGCCAATACCTATGGTCCGCTGTATGAACTGAACATATCCGGCAGTCTTGATGAGATAATTGAACACTATCATTCTTACAAGTACATCTACAACACGATGGGAAGATTCACGGTCATCGTTCACGACTACTATTCATTCGGTGAACTGCAGATGTATGTGGACATCGAAAACGGAACCATCCAGCACATTGACATGTTTACGGATGCCATGGATGTGGAGATCGAGGACAAGCTCCACAAGCTGTTTGACAACATGCATATTGATGACAACAGTTTCAAGACCAGGCTGTTCACCCTGTTTGACAGGGACATGCATGCCGACATGGGAAAGATCTATCTGGCAATAAAGAGATACATGGCTTATTAAAATGGAAAGATGCCTTCGGGCATCTTTTTTTGATGAAATGCCTGAAAATGGGCCATTCTGTTCATGATATGAAACATACTACAAATGTTCCCAGTTGGGACAGAAAAAGCGTTTTCGCTTGTCAAAAAAATAATATAAAAAAATTAATGCATATCTATTGCAATATCATGTCCATGTATTATAATGCTTACAGTGAAAACCACAATAATTACTCATTTTATATCAGTAACGGGAGGAGAATGATAATGAGTGTAAGGACAATAGATGTCGCTTATGATTATTTGAAGGCTCAAAAGCACAGTGTTTCCTTCAGAGATCTGTGGCAGGTAGTAAAGGCTCAGCTTGGATTTACCGATGCACAGGCCCAGAAGAAAATCTCGCAGTTCTACACAGATCTGACTCTGGATGGCAGATTCACATCACTGGAGAACAATGTATGGGATCTCAAGAGCAATCACAAGTTTGATGAAGTATTCATCGATACAGCCAATCTTCTTGATGAAGATCCTGAGGATGAAGAGGAAATCGAACAGGACAGTGATGAACTGGATCTGGAAATGGACGACAGTAAGGAAGACTATTAAAACGGACGCTCACAGTAATGTGAGCGTTTTTCGTGTACAGAAAAACAAATCAAAAGTATAATTACTATATAAATAAGGAGAAGGACCATGAATAATTTTAGCGCAGACAATAAGTTCAAGCTTGGTTTTGGCTTGATGAGACTTCCGAAGAATGAAGACGGAACGATAGATGTACCTCAGGTAAGTCAGATGGTAGACCTGTTTCTGGAAGCCGGTGGTACCTACTTTGATACCGCATTTGCCTATCCGGGTTCTGAAGAGGCAATCAGACAGGCACTGGTAGAAAGATATCCAAGAGACAGTTATACTCTTGCCAGCAAGCTGATGGTTCAGCCCGGTTCCAACATGGATGCCGAAACAGCCAGACAGGAATTCAATACTACCATGGAAAGGACCCACGCCGGTTACCTGGATTACTATCTTGTACACGCCATTCAGAGAGGCAACTATCAGAAGTATGAAGAACTGGGCATCTGGGACTATGTCAGAGAACTGAAGGAAAAGGGTCTGGTAAGACACTATGGCTTCTCGTTCCATGGCGATCCTGAGTTACTGGAAGAGTTGCTGAACAGGCATCCTGATGTTGAATTCGTTCAGCTGCAGATCAACTACGCTGACTGGGAGAACCCGGGCGTAAAGTCCAGAAGAAATCTGGAGATCTGCCGTGAACACGGCAAGCTGGTTACCGTAATGGAGCCGGTAAAGGGCGGCATACTTGCTGAACCGATCGATACCGTCAAGGCCATCTTAGATGCCGAGAACAACGGCATGTCATATTCATCTTGGGCAATCAGATTCGTTGCCAGCCAGCCTGGCATCCTGACAGTCTTGAGCGGTATGAGCAGTCTGGAACAGATGAAGGACAACCTGAGCTACATGAGAGAGTTCAGACCTCTTGATGAACATGAGATGGAAGTAATCAGAAAGGCTCAGAAAGCCATTGATGAAGATCAGTCAATTCCTTGTACAGCCTGCCATTACTGTACGAAGGGCTGTCCGATGGGCATCCCGATTCCGGAGATCTTTGCGGTTGAAAACCGTAAGAAGGGCAGCCCGGAATTCCGTACTAAGAGAGAATACGTCATCGTTACTCAGGATAAGGGCAAGGCCAGTGACTGCATCCAGTGCGGTCAGTGTGAGGCTGTATGTCCTCAGCATCTGCCGATCATTGAATTGCTGGAAAACTGCAGGTCGCTTGAAGGATGAAGACTGAAGACATTACCGTTGGCCTGAATACGGAGTATCCTCTTAAAGGTAAACTTACTTTGCCTGACGATCTGAACAGTCCCGTACCGGCAGTGGTACTGGTACACGGATCAGGTGCCAGCAACATGGATGAAAAGGTCATGAAGCTGACACCGTTCAGGGATCTGGCAGAAGGGCTCGCCGAAAGAGGCATAGCTTCAATAAGGTATGACAAGAGGACTTATGTTCATGCCCGCAAGATGCTTAAGGTTACGGCTACGGTTCGCTTTGAAACCATTGAAGATGCCATCCTGGCAGCTGACATGTTAAGAAACGATCCAAGAATCGATCCGCAGAGGATCTACATCGTCGGCCACAGCATGGGCGCCATGCTCGCGCCGAGAATCGATGCCGAGGGAGGAAGCTTTGCCGGCATCATCATGATGGCCGGAACTAACTTCCGTCTTGAGGACATTGTCATAAGACAGTTAAAGCAGGGTGCATCCGGCGGCAATTTCATCATGAAAAAGCTGATAGGTCTTGAAAGCAGGATCTATGAGAAGAAGTTCACAGGCCTCTATGAGATGAGCGATGAAGAAGCCAGAAAGAAAAGTTTCGCTCCGGGTATGAGTCTCTATTACTTCAAGGAAATGGGTCAGAAGACGGCGGTAGATTACCTCAGGGAAAATGACAAGCCGGTATTGATCATGCAGGGAGGCAGGGATTTCCAGGTACTGCCTGAAGAAGACTATGCCGATCTTAAGAAACAGCTTGAGACAAGAGAGAACGTTACCTTCAAACTGTATCCTTCGCTGAACCACGCCTTCGTTGAGGCGATCTACGATGACATACTGAAGGCCAGCAGGGACTACAGCGTTGAACGGCATATTCCCGAAGAGGTCATTAACGACATTGCTCAGTTCATAAACGAAAGAAATTGACACCGCTCTGGCGGTGTTTTTCTTTGAATGAGTGTATAATTACACAGGAAGGGGGAGTTATCATGATAAACATCGGTCAGATAGTATTGGATAATTTCAGGAAGAATTTTGAAATAACGGAAAATGACATTGGCAGTGACGCCGTTTTAAAGAAGAGCATGATGAAGTTCGTCACCAGGACTTATGACATCAAGGATTTTGGGCATCTCTGCGTAATGAACATGGAAGGCATGCTGGGACTCATGAAGATGGAGACGGTCATTCTGGTTCCACTTGATAAGGACGTACCGCTGGTTGACTTTGACTACATAAGCGCCATGGGCAAGGAAACCTACATTGCCGAATTCTACAGATACATGCTTAAGGAGTATCCGGAGGAATACGTCAGTGAGCTGGCAAAGTGCCCTGAACAGTATCCTGAGTTGGGAGAATACAATAGCGGCGAACACTGGTATGACAGCGAGAAGTATTACTGCTCATGCGGCAAGACCGGCAAGAAGAGCGCAGACAAGTTTACCCAGATAACCAGGGCTTACATGGATACGTTCTGCAAGCAGGTAGTGAAGATGGAAAAGTGCGACAGAGAGGCCAAGACGGCTGAAATCAGAAGGTTCGCTGAGACTCTGGTAGCCAAAGGCGGACCGGCAGTTGATACCTTCAAGAAGATGTTCGGAGAAGAGATGACCAGAAGGATCGTTCTTGAGAACATGTATGGATTGAAACGGCTGTAAAAGGCCGTTTTTGTGTTTACACTGAAACATAACTGAAATATAATTTGGTTAGAAAAGGAGATGATCCACAGCATGACGCATACGGATGATTATCACAGTAGAAACATAACTTATCATGGCGGTCATGCTGCAAATGGATGACACTTTTTTCAGCAGCATAAAGACCGCCTCCTAAAAAGGAGGTTTTTATATGGCAAGAAAGAACAATAATGCCGACAGCAGGCTCGTAGAAAAGAAGCTCGAAGATTACGCTCTTCTGAATAAGGAGGAGCTGTTCGAGCGTTTTGAAATTGATAACGGCGGCTTAAGCACGGAACAGGTAACAGCCAATACCGAGAAGTACGGCAAGAACATAATAAACCAGAGCAATGAGAACACGTTGATAATCCGTCTCAAGGACGCCATCATCAATCCGTTTAACATCGTTCTTCTGGCAGTATCAGGCGTTACGTACTTCACAGACGTAGTGTTGGCTGAGAAGGCCAGCTATGCGACCTTTGCGATGCTGCTGATCATCGTGGCCATTTCCTCTGCCGTATCTTTCATACAATCAGAGAAGAGCAATAACGCAGCCAGACAGCTGCAGAAGATGATCAGCAACAACATCGAGGTAATAAGAAACGGCTATACCCTGAGCATCAACATTGAGGATGCCGTTCCCGGTGACATCGTAAAACTGGGAGCCGGGGACATGATACCGGGCGACGTCCGCTTCTATGATCTGAAGGACCTGTTCATTGACCAGTCACAGCTTACCGGTGAATCGGTACCGGTGGAAAAGTTTACCGACTGCCGTGAGCATGACAACATAACCGAACTGTCAAACATCGGCTTCATGGGCAGTAACATCGTTTCAGGCAGCGCCAAGGCCGTAATTCTTTCCACGGGGAATTACACCTACTTCGGCTCAATGGCCAAGTCACTGTCTTCTGAAGACACCAGAAGCACCTTTGATGAGAACATGGATTCCATTTCCAAACTGCTCATCAGGTTCATGTTCGTAATGATTCCGGTGATCTTCATTGCCAACCTTCTGACCAAGAACAACTGGCTTGATTCCCTGATGTTCGGCATTACCATTGCCGTAGGCCTGATGCCGGAGATGTTACCGGTTATCATGACAAGTTCTCTGGCCAAGGGCGCCATTACCATGAGCAAAAAGAAGACCATCGTCAAGCGACTGGGCGCCATTCAGACCTTTGGTGAAATGGACGTATTGTGTACGGATAAGACCGGTACGCTGACTGAGGATAAGGTAATACTGGAAAAGTATCTCAATGCCAGAGGCGAGGAGGACATCAGAGTACTGTCCCATGCCTTCCTGAACAGCTACTTCCAGACGGGAATGAAGAACCTGATGGACAGAGCCATCATTGCCAGAGGCGAGAAGGAAGGACTTAACAGACTAAAGAGAGAATATGTAAGGGAAGATGAGATCCCATTTGACTTCCAGAGAAGAATGATGTCCGTTGTAATGAGGGACAAGAACATCAAGCGTCAGCTCATTACCAAGGGAGCTGTTGAGGAAGTAATATCCCGCTGCCGTTACGTTGACGTCAACGGACAGGCAGAGGAAATAAATGATGAGTGGCTGAACATCGCCCGCAAGGTGGCCGATGACAATGGCCGGGAAGGCATAAGGGTAATTGCCGTTGCCCAGAAGAACGACATTCATGACGTTGATACCTTCGGCGTTGATGATGAAAAGGACATGGTATTGCTGGGATTCATCGGTTTTCTGGATCCGCCTAAGGAATCAGCCAAGCCGGCTCTGGACAACCTGAAGAAGAGCGGTATCAGGACAGTCGTTCTTACCGGCGACAGTGAAGGTGTTGCGATTGCCGTTTCCAAAAGACTTGGAATCGACGTTACCTATACGTATAACGGCGCAGCCGTAGATAAGATGAGCGATGAGGAGCTGATGGAAGCCTGCGACAGATGTTACGTCTTTGCCAAGCTCAACCCGATGCAGAAGAAGAGGATCGTTGACATCCTGCAGCAGCAGGGTCACACCGTCGGCTACATGGGTGACGGCATCAACGACTCACCGCCTCTGAAACAGGCAGATGTCGGCATATCAGTTGATACGGCCGTGGACATCGCCAAGGAAGTAGCTGACATCATCCTCCTCGAGAAGGATCTGCAGGTGCTTGAGGACGGCGTCATGGAAGGCAGAAGAACCTTCGCCAACATGAACAAGTATCTCAAGATGGCCATTTCCGGTAACTTCGGCAACATGCTGTCAGTGGTGATAGCCTCACTGTTATTGCCGTTCTTGCCGTTAAAGCCGGTACACATTCTGGTTCAGAACATTCTCAATGACTTCGCTCAGCTGGGTATGCCGTTTGACAATGTTGAGCCTGAATACGTTGAAAAGCCGAAGAAGTGGAACGTTACGGGAATCAGAAAGTTCATGGTTTACTTCGGATTACTGTCAACCGTTCTGGACGTATTGTGCTTCGGGGTACTGTGGTTCGTATTCCGTTATGACAATCAGTCCGTGGCAGAGTTCTTCCAGTGCGGATGGTTCATGTTCGGCGTAATTTCCCAGACGATGGTAATTCATACCATCAGAACTCATAAGATCCCGTTCATCGGGGCTAACGCTTCAACGCAGCTGTACATATCCAACATTGCCGTCGTCATCATTACGCTGGTGATCGGCATGACGGACATTTCCGGAATATTCGACATGGGCAAGGTACCTGGAATCTACGGATTATGGATGCTGCTGCTGTTACTGATTTACCTGATCATGGCCCAGATAATGAAGAAGATCTACATCAAGGTAAACAAGGAATGGATATAGGAGGCATGGACAATGACTGAAAAGATAAATGACGAAATGATGGACGAAAGATATTATGCCCAGGAGATATTCGATCTGGTCCGCAAGACACCGGATAAGAAAAAACTTGCCAATGCCCTGTCATACTATCATGACAACGACATAGCCAGTGCTCTGAGCTATCTTACACCAAAGGAAAGAAAGCATCTCTATGATTCAATCGGCATAGAGAATACTTCCCGTGTCTTCGCCTATCTGGATGAAGACGTAGACAAGTACTTCGCAGAACTGGAAGCTGAACAGGCTGCCGACATCATTGAGGAAATGGACGCCGACGATGCCGTCGACATCCTGGAAGGACTAAATGATACCAAGGCCAGGGAGATCATCAAGAATCTGGAACCGGAAGCCAAGGAGGACATTGAACTGATCAATTCCTACGCTGACAATCAGTTCGGTTCACTGATGACCACCAACTACATTGCCGTGAAATACGGTCTCTCCCTCAAGGATACAATGACCTCTCTCATTGAACAGGCCAAGGAAAATGACAACATCGGTACGATTTATCTGCTGAATGAAAATGACACGTTGCATGGCGCCATTGACCTGAGAGACGTGCTTACGGCCAAGAATGAAGAAGAGTTTGAGGAAAGGATCATCACGTCATACCCGTATGTATATGCCGACAGGCTGATCAGCGACGAATCACTGGACAGTCTGATCGACTATGACGAAGACTCCATCCCGGTACTGTCTGAGCAGACAAACGAACTGTTAGGTGTAATCACTGCGCAGGATCTGGCAGAGATCTCATTCGACGAACTCGATGAACCGGAAGAAATGGAAGAGGCCAAGCCTGTTGAAAAAAAGGACAGAAGCTGGATGCTGATACTGTGCGGTCTGGCCGTTCTGGTCATTGCCGCATTGATCGGACATGGTTCACTGCCTGATGACAAGACCAGGGAAACGGCATTCATCCTGCTGCTGATCGCCGGTGCCGTAATGAGCGGTGCAGGGCTGTACGTTTCCACTTCCCGTAAGAGGGAACAATAGGACGTAATAAAAGACAGAACGTGACGTTCTGTCTTTTTTATGTTCAGAATTCAATTCTTTCCAGATCGTCGGGAACGAATATGCCGCCGCTGAAGTAATCTCTTCCTTCTTCAGTGTAGTCGCGCTTCCTGCTCTCCAGGTGCCAGTCCTCGGTATGATAGAGCAGGATGTTTTCTGCCTTTATCCTTTCGGCTGTTCTGCAGGCATCCGCAACGGTAGAGTGCTTGATCTTATGAGGGTTGAAGATGTGGGCATCTCTTTCCATGCAGAATGACTCATGCATTAAGAGCTTACATCCTTCAGCGAGAGGGAAATTATCTTCTGCCAATGGCTCATCTCCGCAGAATACATAGCTGTCATCCCTGTGATTTTTCATGATGAAGCCGTATTGGCTGACCTTTCTGGCGTGGGCATCAAAGAAGGTGACTTCATTGCCCAGGATGTCTGCCTTCTGACCGTCCTTTACGGCGATGAAGAAGAGTTTTTTTCCCAGAAGGGAAGTAACGCTTTCCTCAAACTGCAGTTCTGCAAGAGTTGAAACCAGATTCATTACGTCACGGTTGCCGAATATTCTTAACAGGGTATCCGGATTCTTTCTGGTGCGGGATATGAAGCTGCGCAGTATCCAGGATATGCCGGTAATGTGATCGGTGTGCTTGTGGGAAATGAAGATGTCATGGATGTTTTCCAGCCTGTAGCCGGCTCTGGCGATTCGTGGCAGGATCTCATAGCCGCCACCTGTATCTACCAGCATGGCTCTGTCGTTGTCTTCCATGATGAAACAGGTGTTGAAGCAGTTGTTTACCATGGCGTGTCCGGTTCCCAGCATTGTTATCTTCATCTTTTTCACCTCAGGATTATATTAGCATAAAAGAAAAAACAGTTCATATTGAACTGTTTAATGGCAGCAGTGATTACTGTCATGATCACATTCATGATCATGGTGATGGTCGCAGGTTGCTTCTGAGTTGAATGTAAGCTCACCTTTCAGGAAAGCCTTTACGGCGTCATCTGCACTTCCTGAATTGCCTGGGTAACAGGTAATGTTCATGGCAGCCAGGGCATTGACTGCTCCCGGTCCGATGCCTCCGCAGATCAGTGCATCTACGTCATGGGCTGATAAGACACCTGCCAGGGCACCGTGTCCCTGACCGTCGGATCCGATTACCGTGCATCTTGTCAGTTCACCGTCTTCAATGTTGTAAAGCTTGAAGTATTCAGTCTTTCCAAAGTGCTGGAAAATCTGTCCATCTCTGTCATAGGTTACTGCCAGTATCATTAGTCTTCCTCCTCTATGTTGTGATATACGAACAGCATTCTGTTCTTGCCGTTGAGATCCTTGAGGACTTCATAGTGATCCATCGGGAAGTACTTCTTCAGTTCTGCCACGATGGCGTCCTTTTCGTCATAGCCGATCTCAAAGGCCATGAAGCTCTTTTCTTTTATTACCTTAGCGGCATTTTCAAATATCTTTCTGTAGAAGAACAGTCCGTCCTGACCTCCGAATAAGGCAACGTGCGGTTCATATTCCTCTACGCTCTTCTGTACTTCCTGTTCGACAGGAATGTATGGAGGGTTGGACACAAGTATGTCCAGCCTGATGTCGTTGTCAATTAACGGCTGCAGCATGTCTCCCTGCACGAAGGTTATTTCACAGTCATTGAATCTGGCATTATCCTCAGCCTGTTTGAGAGCAGTTTCGGAGATGTCAGTTGCGTACATTCTGAATTTCGGTTCTTCCTTCTTCAGGGCGATGGCTATGGCTCCGCTGCCGGTACCTACGTCGGCTATGGTTATCTCCTCCCTGTCCTTGAAGAAGTAGTCGCTGTCAGCCAGTACGTTGGCAACCAGTTCCTCGGTCTCATATCTCGGTATCAGTACCTCAGGAGAAACGTTGATCTGGTAACCGTAGAACCACTGATGTCCGACGATGTACTGCAGAGGCTCATTGTTCAACAGCCTTCTGACACCGTCCTGGTACTTTTCATATAGTTCCTCAGGCATTTCATCCTCATAATGAAGGTAGAGATCATTATGAGTCATGTTGCATAACTCCAGCATCAACAGCTGTACGGCTTCATCAGAGAGATCACTGTCCTTAATGTCCCTGAAGGTCTGCCATAATACGTCATGGTAGCTGGCCATCTTATTCACCGGCTATCTTGGCCTTCTGATCAGCTTCCAGCAGGGCGGCGATGATGTCATCGAGCTTGCCTTCCATTACTCTGTCAAGCTGCTGAAGGGTGAAGTTGATTCTGTGGTCGGTAACTCTGTTCTGCGGATAGTTGTATGTCCTGATCTTTTCGGAACGGTCACCGGTACCGATCTTGCTGCGGCGTTCTGCGCCCTTTTCGGCTTCAGCCTTTCTCTGGTAGTAGTCATATACTCTGGCCGTGATGATTCTCATGGCCTGTTCACGGTTCTGGATCTGGCTTCTGCCATCCTGGCAGTTAACTGAGATTCCGGTTGGAACATGCGTGATCCTGACGGCTGAGTCAGTCTTGTTGATGTGCTGACCGCCGGCACCGCTGGCTCTGTGCGTTTCAATGATCAGGTCTTCCGGATTGATGTCGATCTCGGCATCTTCTACATCCGGCAGACATAATACGGTTGCGGTAGAAGTATGGATCCTTCCGGCTGATTCAGTCTTCGGTACTCTCTGTACGCGGTGAGCGCCTGATTCAAACTTCAGTTCCTTGTATACTTCCTTGCCCTTGACTAAGAAGCTTATGATGGTGAAGCCGCCGGCTTCGCTTTCCTCAGCTTCGTATATCTCGATCTTCCAGCCCTTGCTTTCGGCATATCTGGTGTACATTCTGTAAAGGTCTCCGGCAAAGATGTTTCCTTCATCACCGCCGGCTGCGCCTCTGATCTCGATGATGGCATTGCAGTCATCATTGGGATCCTTTGGTATTAACAGTATTTCCAGATGATCGATCAGCTGCTGTTCCTTTTCCCTGAGCTCAGTCAGCTCAAGTTCAGCCATTTCTCTGAGTTCGTGGTCTGTAAGCAGTTCCTCGTCATCCTTGATGTGCTGCATTACTTCCTGCAGTTCCTGGTAAGCCTTTACCGGGGCTTCCAGATTTGACTGTTCCTTACTCAGGCGGGCATATTCTCTGTTATCAGAAAAAGATGAATTGATCAGCAATTCATTTATTTCGTTATATCTGTCCAGCATTCCCTGCAGTCTCTTTAACATTTTATCCATAGTATTTTACCTCCTGGTAAGCGTCTAAATTATACCTTGAATAAGGCATATTATCAAATCGTATAAGGCAGAAAAAACCTCAGCCAACTGACTGAGGTCATCTTTCCAAATCTCTTACTTAAGTCCGTATTTCTTATTGAATTTTTCAATACGTCCTGCTGCAGCCTGGAAACGCTGTCTGCCTGTGTAGAATGGATGACAGTTTGAACATGTGTCAACTCTGATCTCCTTCTTTGTAGAATGAGTGATGAACTCATTTCCGCAAGATGTGCATACAACTTTTACTTCGTACAGGTTAGGATGAATTTTATTCTTCATGCTTTCGTTCTCCTTCCGCCTTGGATTTCAGTCGAATCCAAAGTAAGTGCCCATTAATATTAACATGTAGAAATCTATTAATCAATAGTTTCGCGCCAGATTTTTGCACCGATATCCTTTAATTTTCCATCCAGATTTTCATATCCTCTGTCGATGTGGAAAATGTCATGGATGGTGGTAATTCCCTCAGCCAGTAAGCCTGCAACTACCAGTCCGGAACCGCATCTTAAGTCGGTTGCCCATACGTCAGTACCTACTAACGGGGTCTTGCCGATGATGGTTGCTTTCGGATAGGTAACTGATGTGTTGGCGCCCATTCTGTTGAGCTGTTCGCAGTGCTTGAAGCGTTCCGGATAGATGGTTTCAGTTACGGTTGATATGCCGGTTGCCTGAGTCAGCAGGCTTGATAACGGCGCCTGCAGGTCGGTGGCAAAGCCCGGATACGGAGCCGTCTTGATGTCTACGGCTCTGAGCTTGTCGCTGCGGTAGATGTCAACGTAGTCGATCTTGGCGTCGATGTGAACGCCGGCTTCCTTGAGCTTGCTCATTAAGGCATCCAGGTGATATGGGATGACGTTTTCCAGAGTAACGTGATCAGCCATGGCTGCGGCCAGGATCATGAAGGTTCCGGCTTCAATGCGGTCAGGAATGATCTCGTGGAAGCATCCGCCCAGTTCCTTTACGCCGTCAATGGTAATGATGTTGGTACCGGCACCCTTGATGGATGCGCCCATCTTGTTTAACAGGGTGATGACGTCAATGATCTCCGGTTCTCTGGCAGCGTTCTCGATGATCGTTCTGCCTTCCGCATATACGGCTGCCATGATGATGTTGATGGTAGCGCCGACGCTGGCGATGTCCAGATAGATCTTGTTGCCTCTGAGCTTTTCGGCAACGATGGTATAGGTATTTGTTTCCTGATTGTAGTCAACATCGGCACCGAGGGCTTCAAATCCCTTGATGTGCAGGTTGATCGGTCTTGGACCAAGGTTGCATCCGCCCGGGTTCTTGATAACTACCTTGTGATACTTGCCTAACAGGGCACCCATGAAGTAGTAGGATGCTCTGAGCTTGCTGACGGCCTCAATGTCCAAAGGCTTGTTGGTCATGTGGCTTGGGTCAATGTATATTTCACCTTCTATGGTTGACTGTACTTCTATGTCCAGGTATTCAAGACATTTCTTAAGGCTTCCGACATCGGAGATATCAGGTATTCCAACCAGTCTTACCGGCTTGGTAGCCAGCACTGAAGCAGGAATGAGAGCGACAGTAGCGTTCTTGGCTCCGGATACTCTGATCGTACCATTAAGGGTATGTCCGCCTTCTATTCTTATAACTTCTTCCATAATTAAAAGCTCCTATCTGGTTCTTTAAGTATAGCATATTTTATTGTATGAATTATGTGAAGTTTTGGGCTGTCCTTTGGGTATACATGAAAGGTCATCTGTGCTAAAATGTTGATAGCGTAAAACAAGAGGAACCCATGACTGAACTACTAGATAAGCGCAGCATTAATAAAGTAGTGTCACTTCTGCAGGCAGAAGAAATTGTTTCTTTTCCCACCGATACGGTTTTTGGTATCGGTGTTATTTATAATAGCGGGAAAGCTGTTAAAAAGATGAAGGAAGCCAAGGGCAGAGACGCAGCAAAGCCGTTTCCCCTGATGGTTGCTTCGGTAGAACAGATGGATGAAGTTGCCTTTCTGGGCGACAGGGAAAGAAGAATAGCTGCCAGGTTCATGCCGGGTGCCTTAACGCTGGTACTTAATAAGAAGGATACGGTCAGAGATGAATTCGTAAACGGGTTCAGGACCGTTGCCATCAGAATACCTGATGACAGATTCGTGTTAAGAGTACTGAATAAAGCCGGGCCGCTGTTTGTGACAAGTGCCAACCTGTCAGGCCAGCCGGCAGGAAATACCCACGAGGAAGTTCTGGCACAGCTGGATGGCAGGATAGCCGCAGTTGTAAAGGGTGAAGCCAGATCACATGTTGCCAGTACGATCATTGATTGTACCGGTGAAGAATTAAGATGTCTGAGAGAGGGAACGCTGAGTTTCCAGGATATAAAAGAGGTTGTGTATGAAGGATAGGGAAGTCGCAAGAGCCATAAGAAGGGAACTGTACAGACAGAAGAACAACATAGAACTCATAGCTTCTGAGAACTATGCTTCCAGGGATGTCATGCAGGCAAACGGTTCGGTTCTGACAAACAAATATGCTGAAGGATACCCGGGCAGACGTTACTATGGCGGCTGCGTCAATGTTGACTTCATTGAGGATCTGGCCAGAGAGAGACTCTGTAAGATCTTCGGCGCTGAGCATGCCAACGTGCAGGCGCATTCCGGTTCCCAGGCCAACATGTCCGTCTATTTCAGCGTGCTTAAGCCGGGTGACAGAGTTCTGGGAATGGATCTGTCCAGCGGCGGACATCTTACCCACGGTCATCCGCTAAGCTTCTCAGGTCAGCTCTATGAATTTGAAAGCTATGGCGTTGACAGGGAAACCGAAAGAATAGATTACGATGAAATGGAGAGAAAGGCTCTGGAGTTCAGACCGAAGATGATCGTTGCCGGTGCCAGTGCCTATTCAAGGTTCATTGACTATAAGAGGATCAGAGAGATCTGTGATGAGGTCGGTGCCTACATGATGGTAGACATGGCTCATGTAGCCGGACTGGTTGCGGCCGGACTTCATCCAAATCCATGTGAATATGCTGATTTCGTTACCACGACCACTCACAAGACCTTAAGAGGTCCAAGAGGCGGGGCAGTGCTGTGTAAGAAGGAATATGCCAAGGCTCTGGACAGGGCAACCTTCCCGGGCATTCAGGGCGGACCTTTGGAACAGACCATCGCTGCCAAGGCCGTATGCTTCTACGAGGCAATGCAGCCGGAATTCGTGGAATATCAGAAACAGGTCATAAAGAACTGTCAGGTGCTGTGTGAGGAATTAAGCAAGGAAGGCTTCAGGCTGGTAAGCGGTGGAAGCGATAACCACCTGGTACTGGTTGACGTCAAGTCATCTACCGGACTTACCGGAAAGAAGGCTGAAGAGCTGCTGGACAGCGTTCACATCACCTGCAACAAGAATTCAATTCCGTATGACGAGGAAAAGCCTGCCTACTGTTCAGGCATCAGAGTCGGAACCCCGGCCATGACCACCAGGGGATGCAGGGAAGAAGAATTCAGAAAGATCGCTCACTGGATCGCAGACGTACTGCACAATCCTGAGGATAAGGAAGTTTTAAACAGAGTGCGTAAGGAAGTTCTGGCATTTACCGGAAAGCTGCCGCTCTATTAGCATAAGCATTAAGGAGGAATTAAAAAATGTTACATGTATTAGACCACCCAATGATCAAGCACAAATTAACGACAATGAGAAAGATAGAAACCGGAACGAAGGATTTCAGACAGAATCTTGATGAGATCGCTTCATTCATGGCTTATGAGATCACCAAGGATTTCCCAACCAGACCTGTTGACATTGAAACACCAATGGGCAAGTGCGTAGGTCAGGAACTGGCTACCGAAGTAGTTCTCGTACCGATTCTGAGAGCCGGATTAGGAATGGTCAACGGTATTCAGCAGCTGATTCCTACCGCAAAGGTTGGCCATGTAGGCTTATACCGTGATGAGGAAACTCTGGAACCTCATTTCTACTATGCCAAGTTCCCGAAGAACATCAAGACAGCTACAGTTCTGATCCTGGACCCGATGCTGGCAACAGGCGGCAGTGCCGTAGCAGCCATTGACTATGTAAAGAGCGCAGGCGCAACCAACATCAAGCTGGTTAACCTGGTAGGCGTACAGGAAGGCATCGATGCAGTTGTAAGCAAGCATCCTGACGTAGACATCTACCTGGCAGCCAAGGATGAAAAGCTCAATGAGATCGGCTACATCGTACCAGGTCTGGGCGATGCCGGTGACCGCATTTTCGGAACCAAGTAATTAATGGAAGGAAAGATACTGCGAACAACGGAGATCTGCGGCTTACTGCTGGCTGCAGTTTTCTGCTTCATTGACTGGAGAGTATCTGCAGGGATAGCCCTGGGACTGGTCTGCTTCAGCCTGTATTTTCTCATTCTCAATGCAAGTTACAGGGGATTGACGGAATCAGGCAATGTTAACGGTCTGTTGATGATCCTTGCGACGATAGTAAGGCTTGACCTTATGGCCATACCTCTTTTGGCAGGCTTTCTGTTTCCGCAGTATTTCAATGTGTGGGGCTGTTTCGGCGGCTTCATGGTCTTCAAGATCGCATCCGTAATTGAGGCTGCAAGATCAGCCAGAGAATAACAGAAAAACAATGAATTAATCTCCATTGCAAATGGAGATTTTTCACTCTGACAGTAAGCGTTTTCAGTACGATTTGGACCGATAATTCTTGAAAAAATATATATAAATATAATAATATTGTAACGTAGCATATTATGTGATTTTATGTGTTAGTGTCAAGGAAAGGGTGAAGGTTATGTTTGAAATTCAGACAACGGTATATTCCATAATCATCATAACTCTGGTGATCGTGGCCTTACTGTTCGTCATTAACCGCAAGCTTAAAAACGTTGACCCGCTAAGCCAGCCTAAGGGTCTGGTTCTTTTACTGATGACAGCCGTGCAGATGGTTGACAAGCAGGTAAAGGAAAAGACGAGTGACGAGATATCAAAGTATCTTACTCCGTACATTCTTTCCGTAACGCTGTACATATTCGTAGCTAACATTGCCGGTCTGTTCTCACTTGAGGCACCGACGTCAAACTATTCAGTTACACTTATTCTGGCAGCGCTGACCTGCGTACTCATCGAGGTATATTCAGCCAGGGCCAGAGGAGCAAAGAAATATGTCAAGAGCTGGTTCGAACCGTTCGCACCGTTTGTGCTCTTAAACATCATCAGCAAGTTATCAACACTGCTGTCACTGTCTCTCCGTCTTTTCGGTAACATCCTGTCCGGCGGCATCCTGATGTCAGTCATCTATCAGATGCTTGGATCAATATCAAAGATGATTCCGATGATCGGAGAATTCAACCTGGTGAGTCTTGCCGTTACTCCTGTACTTCATTTCTACTTTGACTTATTCTCAGGAGCAATGCAGGCATTCATCTTCATGACATTATCAATTTCGTTCATAGGCAAGGAACTGCCTGAAGAACAGTAAATAGGAGGAGAATTTATGGAAAAAGCTTTATTAGGGTTTGCAGCAGCATTATGTGTCATGGCCGGCTGTATCACAGGTCTCATGGAAGGCAAAGTTGCCATCAAGGCTGTTGAGTCAATCGGCAAGAACCCTGACGCCGCCAGTAAGATTCAGTCAATGGCCATCATCGGTGCCGCCATTTCTGAAACATGTGCTATCTACTGTTTGCTTGTTGCTTTCCTTATCATCTTTATCTTAGGAGCATAACATGCAGATTGTTGATATTCTGGCCTTACTGGTACCAAATATCTGGACGGCAATAACACAGCTTTGCGCAACGGCAGTGCTGTTTTTTGCGCTTTACAAGCTTGCCTACAAGCCGGTAAAGAAGATTCTGGATGCCAGAAGCGAATATGAACAGAACAGACTTGCTGAAGCTGACGCTCTGAAGAAGGAAAACGAAGAGATGAAGAAGCAGATGGAAGCTGAACTGGCCAAGGCAGACGACAAGGCCAGGGAAGTCATCGAAGAAGCTCGCCAGGAAGGCAACCGCATCAAGGAAGTCCTGGAACAGGAAGGCAAGGAAAAGAGCGAGCAGATGATGGCAGAAGCCAGAGAAGACATCGAACAGCAGCGCAGCAAGATGTTAAGTGAGATGCACGAGGAGATCGTCAACGTTGCCATGACCGCAACCGAGAGACTGCTCAACGACAAGCTTAACAAGAAGACTGACCGCAAGGCAGTAGATGAGTTTATTAAGGAAGTAACAGAGAAATGAGTCTTGATACAAAGCGTTATGCTCAGAATCTGATGGAACTGGCCAGACAGGAAAGAAGGGAAGAGGAATACTTCCAGCAGTTCAGGATGGTCAATGACGGCATTAACAGGTCTGAGGAATTAAGAGATTACATAGACAGTAATCACTATACTTCGCTGCAGAAGAGAAACAGGCTGGCGGAGGTCTTTGGTAATGCTTTGGACATGAACATCATGAACACCTTTTTCCTGATTAACAACACCATAAACAAGGGCCATACCGAGATCCAGCTGATTCATGATTTCATTGAACACTACTATCATCTCAGAGGAACTCTGTATGGTACGGCATATTCTGTCAGAGAACTGGATGGACAGTCAATCCTTGATCTGGAAAAGGCCATTTCTGACAGACTCAATCATCCTGTAAAGCTGGAAAACAAGCTTGATGAAGAGCTCATCGGCGGCATCAAGGTCGTCGTAGATGACTATGTCTGGGACGGTTCATACAAGACACGTCTCAAGAACATGAGAGAAGAACTGCTGAAGGATGACAATTATGATGGCGAAGAGGAATTCGGCGAAACCATCAAGGCCAAGATCAGAAAGTTTGATCTTGGTGAAAAGGTAGAACTCAGAACTTCCGATACCGTAGGCTACGTAGACGTAGTAGCTGACGGCATCGTCAAAATCAGAGGTCTTAAGAAGGCCATGGCCGGTGAACTGTTACAGATCGGTGAATCGGTAGCCATGGTAATGAACCTGGAAGAAGACAGCATCGGTGCCGTTCTTCTGGGCAATGAAAAGAGAATCGTTGAAGGAGATCAGGTCATTACCACCGGTAAGATCGTTGAGGTTCCTGTCGGCGATGATCTGTTGGGAAGAGTAGTAGATGCCTTAGGCCGTCCAATTGATGATAACGGCTCAATCAAGGCATCAGCATATTATCCAATCGAAAGAAACGCTCCTGGTGTCGTAGCCCGTCAGTCTGTAAGCCAGCCGTTAGAAACAGGTATTAAGGTCATTGACTCAATGATTCCTATCGGCAGAGGACAGCGTGAGCTGATCATCGGTGACAGACAGACCGGTAAGACGGCCATCGCCATCGATACAATAATCAACCAGAAGGGCAAGAATGTTAAGTGCGTTTACGTTGCCATCGGTCAGAAGGCCTCAACAGTCGCTCAGATCGTTGAGAGATTAAGACAGCACGGCGCCATGGACTATACTACCGTAGTATGTTCAAGCGCATCTGAACTGGCAGCCTTACAGTACATTGCACCGTATGCCGGCTGTGCCATCGGTGAGTACTGGATGGAAAACGGCGAAGACGTGCTGATCGTCTATGACGACTTAAGCAAGCATGCCATTGCCTACAGAACGCTTTCACTGTTATTAAGAAGGCCTCCGGGAAGAGAAGCTTATCCTGGTGACGTCTTCTATCTGCATTCAAGACTTCTGGAAAGAAGCGCAAAACTCTCTGATGCCTTAGGCGCAGGTTCAATGACCGCATTGCCAATCGTTGAAACACTGGCAGGCGACATCAGTGCATACATTCCGACAAACGTCATTTCAATTACTGACGGACAGATATTCCTGCAGACTGAACTGTTCAACAGCGGCAATAGACCGGCTGTAGACAGCGGTCTCAGCGTATCCCGTGTCGGCAGTGCTGCTCAGAGCAAGGCCATGAAGAAGGTTTCAGGTGCCCTGAAGCTGCAGCTTGCCCAGTACCAGGAGGTTCTGGACTTCGCTCAGTTCGGCAGTGACCTTGACGCAGCCACCAAGAAGACCATTGCTCATGGTCAGAGATTAATGGCATTACTGAAGCAGCCACAGTATTCACCTATATCAATGGAAGATCAGGTAATCATGCTGTTCGCTGCCCAGAAGGGTTACATCGATGACATCGATGTCGATAAGATCGATGCCTTTGAGGATGACCTGTTGAGAAAGATGCACGACCACCATGATGACATCATGGAAGAGATCAGAACCAAGAAGATCATCAGTGATGAGTTATCTGCGAAACTGGAAGAAATCGTTTCCGATTACGCCGGCGTATTCCGCAGACTGAATAACGAGGCATAGAACGATGGCGGGGCAGATCAGCAATATCAGACGGCAGTTAAGATCTGTACGTTCAACGCAGAAGATAACCAATGCGATGGCTCTGGTTGCCACGGCCAAGCTGCAGAAGCAGAAGGGCATCATGGCAGAGAACAACGAGTATGCCAGTGCCTATCAGCAGATGATTTTGGCTGCGCTTTCTGCCAAGAATCCTGAACAGGAGATCAATGAGTTCTTCATTGACAACGGCGCAGACAACCCTCTGCACATCATCATTACCTCAAACTCAGGTCTGTGCGGTTCCTACAACATGGACCTGCTCAGATACGTTGAGAAGTACGTCAGCAAGGAAGAGCCTATCTTCTCGATCGGTGCCTACGGTACCAAGTGGCTGTACGACAACGAATACATGGTAATCAAGAGTTTCCCGGAACTGGAAAACATGAACCCGACGGTTCTCAACCGACTGATTGACAATGTCATTACTCTGTACCAGGCCAGGGAGATCTCATACGTTGACATCATTTACACTGAATATGTCAACACGCTTAACTTTGAACCTTCAACCTTCCAGTTACTGCCTCTGCACGTACCGGAAGGACTCGAGGAAAAGGACATTGAGCTGGCTCCTGACAGACAGACGGTCCTCAATGAACTGATTCCCAGATATATCAACTCAGTTGTATATTCAACGTTCCTGGAAGCCAAGACCAGTGAACATGCGGCCAGAAGAAGTGCCATGGACAGTGCCAACACCAATGCCAAGACACTCATTGACCACATCACGCTTGAATACAACCAGGCCAGACAGGCCGTGATCACTCAGGAAGTCAACGAGATCACAGCCGGCGCTGATGCACTGTAGAAAGGAGTACACATGGTAGAAAACTATGGAGAGATCGTCCAGGTCATCGGACCTGTACTTGACATCAGATTTACTGATTATCTGCCAAAGCTTTACAATGCGATAAACATTCCTTTCGGTGACGGTTTCATTACCGCTGAAGTTGAACAGCACATCGGTAATGACAAGGTAAGATGCATTGCCCTGGCCCAGACCAACGGACTGATCAGAGGCATGAAGGCCATTGATACCGGCGAGCCGATCAAGGTTCCGGTAGGCAAGGCTACCCTGGGAAGAATGTTCAATCTTCTGGGTCAGCCAATTGACGGACTGGAAGCACTGGACGAATCAGTTGAAAAGCAGTCCATTCACAGAGATGCTCCTTCATTTGCCCAGCAGCAGACGGAGATCGAGATCATGGAAACAGGCATCAAGGTCATCGACCTGTTATGCCCGTACATCAAGGGCGGTAAGATCGGCTTATTCGGCGGTGCCGGCGTAGGCAAGACCGTTCTGATGCAGGAAATGATCCACAGCATCGCTACCGAGCACAACGGCTTGTCCGTAGTTGCCGGTGTAGGTGAAAGAACAAGAGAAGGTAACGACCTGTACTTTGAAATGAAGGATTCAGGCGTTCTGAGCAAGACCGTTCTGGTATACGGACAGATGAATGAATCACCGGGCGCCAGAATGAGAGTTGCCTTAAGCGCACTTACCATTGCGGAGCACTTCCGTGATATTGACAAGCAGGACATCCTGCTGTTCGTAGATAACATCTACCGTTTCTCTCAGGCCGGTTCTGAAGTATCAGCCCTGCTGGGCCGTATGCCATCAGCCGTAGGCTACCAGCCGACCCTGGCTACGGAAATGGGCCAGCTGCAGGAGAGAATCACTTCAACCAAGGACGGCAGCATCACCAGTATTCAGGCCGTATACGTGCCTGCTGATGACCTGACCGACCCGGCTCCGGCTACGACTTTCGCCCACCTGGACGCCAAGACCGTTCTGGACAGAAAGATCGCCTCACTGGGTCTGTATCCGGCAGTTAACCCGCTGGAATCAAGCAGCCGTGCTCTTGACCCGAACATTGTCGGCAGAGAACATTATGACGTTGCTCAGGGCGTTCTGCAGATACTGCAGAGATACAGAGACCTGCAGGACATCATCGCAATTCTGGGCATGGATGAACTGTCTGATGAGGACAAGGTCATTGTCAACAGAGCCAGAAGGATCAGAAACTTCCTGTCACAGCCGTTCGTCGTTGCCGAGAAGTTCAGCGGCTATGAAGGCAAGTTCGTTCACATTAACGATACCGTAAGAAGCTTCAAGGCCATTCTCAATGGAGACTATGACAAGTACCCTGAACAGGCATTCATGTTTGTCGGCGCTATCGAAGACGTTGAGAAGAGAGCTGAGGAGTTAGGATTCTAGGATGTTCAGCTTAACGATACTCACCTACAGAGGTCTCTATGCGGAAATGGAATGCAGTTCCGTAAACCTTCCGACCCCGGACGGCAGATGGGGCATACTGCCTAACCGCATGCCCATCATGTTACCGATAAGCATTGGCATCATGTATGTCCGTACTGCTGACGGTGAAAAGAAATACACCGTCGACGGCGGAATATTCTACATTGAAAACAATGTGGCAACACTGCTGATAGAGGAGATCGAGGACGTTGAGAACATCGACATTGAAAGAGCCAGAAAGGCTCAGCACAATGCCGAGGAGAGAATCAGAAACGCTCAGACCGAATACGACATCAGCAGAGCCCGAATCGCCTTACAGAAGGCCATAAACAGAATCAACGCCAAGGAAACATTCTAACCCCTTTACCAAAGGGGTTTTGTTGTATAATGAGAATATGAACAACCGGGAAATAAAGGAATTCATCGAACTCAACAGCAATCAGAAATACAGGGAGTTTTCCGAGTCTCTTTCAGCAGCCGGAAGCTACCCGATGAAGGGTGTAAGACTGCCGGTATTAAGGGATCTGGCCAGAAGGATTGTCAGGGAAGACGGCATCAGAGCTCTGTCATCCTTAAGCGATGACTGTTTTGAGGAAGTCCTTCTGCAGGGGTTTGTCATCGGCTACAGTAAGATGCCTATGGCAGACAGGATCCCGTATATAAATGATTATATAAATAAGAGTGACAGCTGGAATCTGATCGACAGCTTCGTCAGTACCGTAAAGCCCGGGAAAAAGGAAAGGGAAGTGCTGTGGAATTATCTGGACTACATTAAGTACAGTGACAGACCGTTTACCGTGAGGTTCGTGCTGGTAATGATGCTGAACAGCTATCTTGATGATGAACACATTGATGAAGTGCTCAGATACACTGGATCCGTACAGTCAGATCATTACTACGTAAACATGGCCCAGGCCTGGTTACTGGCAACGGCTTACATAAAATACGGGAATAAGGTAGACAGGATACTTGAAAGAGGAACGCTGAATAAGTTTACCCATAACAAGACGATTCAGAAAGCAATCGAATCGTACAGGATATCGGATGAGGATAAGGAAAGACTAAGGGGGATGAGAATATGAACATTGAGGAGATTGGCAGAATACTGCTTCACTTCGGGACCTTCGGGTTCTCTCTTTACTGTCTTTCGGGACTGGATCTTTCCAAGATAATGCTGAATACCCCTGCCAGAAGCACCAAAGGACAGATACTGCTGTTCATGATGTCAATGGCGCTGGGTTATCTCTGTGCCCAGTTCATTCTGGCAATCGCCTATCATTTATAGGAGGTCGGCATGAACTGCAACATTGACATAACGGGAGTTGTACTTAAAACTGAGAGACTGATCCTAAGGGAATGGAGACTGTCGGATCTGGAGGACTTCTATGAATACTGTTCAGTCGACGGTGTCGGCCAGATGGCCGGCTGGCTGCCGCATAAGGACAGGGAAGAATCCCTGAGGATCCTTAACCATTTCATTGACGGGAAGCATACTTTCGCTCTTGAATACCAGGGAAAGGTCATCGGTTCTCTGGGCCTGGAAGCCTATACGGAAGATGAATATCCTGAACTGCAGAAGTATCAGGGCAGGGAAATAGGATATGTTCTGTCAAAGGACTACTGGGGCAGAGGGCTGATGCCGGAAGCCGTAAGGGAAGCCATGAGGTACATGTTTGAAGATGTCGGAGTGGATTTCCTGCTTTGCGGTCACTTTCTCAGTAACAGACAGTCAGCCCGGGTTCAGCAGAAGCGCGGATTCAGATATTATCGCAACAACATCCACCATGGAATCACCGGTGACAGAGAAGGAATAATGAACTTCATTTCCCGGAAACAGTGGCTGGAAATGAATGAACACTGAATCCATGATCAGTAATGGGGGTAGAAAATGGAAACAGCTGAGATCAAGTTAAACCACATTGAAACCAAGAGCGTGATGACCAAATCGAATACACCGCTGGGCGGTTATTCGGTCAATCCATACGTAGGATGTCCTCACGCCTGCAGATACTGTTACGCATCTTTCATGAAGCGCTTTACGGGACATACCGAACCCTGGGGCACCTTCCTGGATGTAAAGCACTGGCCGGCCATTAAGGACGCGAAGAAATATGCCGGTCAGAAGATCGTTATCGGTACGGTCACGGACGGCTATAATCCTCTGGAAGAAACCTATGAGAATACCAGAAGACTGTTGGAAGAACTTAAGGACAGCGGCGGTGACATTGTCATTTGCACGAAGTCAGATCTGGTGTTAAGGGATCTGGATCTTCTTAAGGAAGTCAATGAGAAGTGCCAGCTGACAGTTTCCTGGTCCGTGAACACACTTGATGAGGAGTTCAGGAATGACATGGACGCAGCCGCCAGCATTGAGTGCCGTCTATCAGCCATGAAGAAGGTATATGATGCAGGAATAAGAACGATCTGCTTCATCTCACCTGTATTCCCGGGCATTACGGACATCGAGGCGATATTTGAAAGAGCAAAGGATCAGTGTGATCTGATCTGGCTGGAAAACCTGAATCTTCGCGGCGGGTTCAAGGCGGACATCATGAACTACATAGCTGAGAAACATCCTGAACTGGTTCCGCTGTATGATTCGATCTACAACAAGAAAGAGCGCAGCTACTTTGAGAATCTGGAAAGAAAAGCCAGAGAAATGGCTGAGAGAAATGGCTGCCGCTTCGTAGACAATGAAACGCCGTATGAGCGTGTTGAAAAGGGACATCCGACCATCGTAGACTACTTCTACCATGAAGAGGTCCGCGGAACGCAGAACAGCGGTCAGAGAAGAACGAATAAATAATAAAACATCTCCATGCTGAGTGCATGGAGATGTTTATTTTATGGATATTCAAATGGAAACCGGTTGTTTAAGCGTGTTTAAGCAGTTCTTCTAATTCTGATCTGTCAAAGTCCTTAACCATTTCAACATAATGTTTGTCGAACTGCTTGTCGGAATAGAGGTCAGTTACCGTCATGCCTCTGGTTTTGGCTGCCTTTGTTTCGACGAATACACCACATTCCTCAGTGTCAAAGATCTGCGGTTTGAACAGGTAGGCCAATGGCAGTAATGCTCTGTTCTCCAGATTTCTGGTTACGTTCAGGCCGAACATGACAATTGGGATGCCAGAGAGGAAAACGTGCTGGGCGCTTTCCGGATCTTCGTAGATGTTTCTTTCCGCAACCGGAGTAACGTCGCCATAGCTGTCGCTTCCCCCAACCAAAAGGATCTTCTTGATCTTATCTGCCAGAGTATAGTCTCGTAGTAACATGTCGGAAAGATGAGTCAGAGGCCCGTTTACCAGCACGAACGTATTTTCCTCAATCGTGTCGGTTACCGTGATCTGAAGATTATGATTGACGATGTTCAGAAGTTCATCGTTGTTTTCTGATTTTTCCAGTGATAAGAACAGTTTCATGCTAGTGTACCTCGCTGTAGTATCTGATGTAGTCGATCATCAGATCAATGAACTTCTTCCTGTCCACTCCCATTATGCAGGTGGCATTTGCCGGCTTGCCGGTGATGCCGTAGATGTCACCGATGGTCTTGCCGTCGGTATACATGCCTTCAGTCTCGATCTCAACATGCATGTCCTTCATCTCAAATACTTCCGGATGGATCAGAGCCATTACGGCGCATAAGTCATGCATCGGGGCTCCCTTGTATCCGATGGAAAGATGGAAACGGTAGAAGAATTCCAGCCACTGCCAGACGATGTCAGATACGGGGTTGCCGATCTGCTTTATTTCCTCAACGTCTTCAGGAGTTACCAGAGCCTGTTCCGTAACGTCCAATCCTGACATTATTACGTGAATGCCGCTGTTGAAGACGATGTCGGCAGCTTCCGGATCGATCAGGATGTTGAATTCGGCAGCCGGGGTCCAGTTACCGTATTTTATGCCTCCGCCCATTATTGATATCCGGGCGATCTTTTCCTTTAGTTCCGGGTATCCCAATAACAGTTCTCCGACATTGGTCAGAGGACCCGTTGCGACAATGGTGACCTTTTCTCTGCTGTTCCTTAATGTTCTGGCCATTAATTCAGCAGCGCTAATCTTTTCCAGTTCTCTCTCTGGTTCCGGTAAGGCAGGACCGTCAAGTCCCGATTCCCCATGTATGTTGGCCGGGGCACTTAAAGAAGGACGGTACAACGGGCAGTTGCGGCCTCTGGCAACCGGCACGTCAAGACCGATCAAGGCCATTACTCTCTGGGCATTGTAAGCTGCCTTGTAGGCATTGCAGTTGCCGTTGACGGCCGTACAGGCCAGTATTTCCAGCCTGTCGCTGGCATTGGCAACGACCCAGGCTATCGCATCATCGTGCCCGGGGTCGGCATCCAGGATAATTGGAATTCGATTATTCATCATCAGGACCTCTTTTCCTAAGTAAAGTATAACAGTTATGAAACCGGCTTTTCCATAATATGTGTTGGTTTAAGTCTTTGTTTGATGTTATACTAGTTTCGGTGATTTTAAAAATGGAAGTTCTGTATTTCATAGTACCGATGCTGGTGTCTGTCATTCTGATGTTTCCGGTAAAGATGTTGGCTAAGAAATATAATCTTTACGCCAAGGAAAACAACAGGACCATACACCACGGCAAGATAGCCAGAGTTGGAGGAATCGCAATATTCGCATCCTTCATGATTTTCGGCTACCTTTTCATCAAGGAAAACAGAACGTTTGACGGATTAATGATCGGGGCAGCCATCGTCTTCATCGGCGGGCTGATCGATGACATCTTTGACATCAAGCCGATCTACAAGCTGGCCTTCCAGTTTGCGGCAACCACGGCTCTGGTCTTCATCGGTGACATCTACCTCTATGAGATCAACCTGCCGTTAAACATCACCATCAGAATGAAACTATTGGGATATGTCATAACCTATCTGTGGGTAATCGGCATTACCAATGCCGTTAACCTGATTGACGGACTTGACGGTCTGGCCGGCGGCTTCAGCATCATTACCCTGATGACGATTGCCATTCTGAGTACGGTAATTCATCACCGTGAGGTATTCGTACTCTGCCTGATCCTGGCCGGAAGCACAATGGGATTCCTGTATTTCAACTTCCATCCCGCCAGCATCTTCATGGGAGACTGCGGGGCACAGCTGTTAGGCTACGTCATTGCGGCCATCTCACTGTATGGTTTCAAGAGTACGACATTCATCACGCTGGCCATTCCGGTCATCCTGATGTTCATACCGATATTTGATACCTTCTCAGCCATCATCCGCCGTAAGCTGAAGGGCGAAAGGATCTCAACTCCTGACAAGAGCCATTTCCATCACGTTCTGATGAATGGCATGGGACTGGGTCAGGTAGGCGCCGTACTTACCATTTACGTGGCAACTGCCCTGTTCGGACTGACCGCATATCTGTATGTCGTCAACCGTCCGATCGGACTGATCCTGCTGGTATTTCTGATCATTCTGTTTGAACTGTTCATTGAATACACCGGAATGATCTCACCAAAGTACCGTCCGATCCTGTCGCTGGTGGACAGACTGACCGATAAGAAAGAATCTGAAGAATAAATTAGGTAAAACAAGAACAAGCCTCTTAATAGATTATTAGGAGGTTTTATTTATGTCTTTCCATGATATTCAGCAGATCAGCAACAATGCTCAGAATGAATCGGCAGCCCGCTACCCGGCCTTGCAGGAAGCGATTGAAAACTACATCGTCAACATCCGGGAGGAATACGGCAACATGAATGCCAAGCAGGCCAGGGATACGCTTTTAAGCGAATACAACTACCAGATGCGTTCACATCTGAAATCCAGCCGCAGCTTCGGATTGAACATAGAAGCCGGGGACATCTGCTACATTGACTATGGCCGGGCGTACATTTCGGAAATAGGCTATCAGCACTTCGGTCTGGTACTGAAGGTATTCTGCGGCAAGGCCTTTGTCTTACCGATGACTTCCAATGAGAATAACTATTCTCTGGCCTATGATCCCGTCAGTAATCCGGAAGGATTAAGGCATCTCATGAGATTAGGCAAGGTGGAGGGATTATACAGGTATTCAGTACTGTTTCTCAATGACGGCAAGTTCATCAATACGGCCAGGATAATCGACATCAAGGGACACATCGACCCTCAGGGGGAACTGTTTGAGAGGATCAGAGCCAGATTCATCAGCTGCCTGGAATAACGGGTAATAGAAATATGACATATTAAATGATAGTATATTCATATGGATCAGGTTAAAAGATTACCGAAGACAGGAAAGTATTTGTTAGGAGTATCAGGGGGGTGTGACTCAATGACACTTCTTTCTTTATGTCTGAAGGAAAAGCTGAATGTGATCGTCTGTTTTGTCAATTACGGCGTGAGGGAATCAGCCGGCATGGAAGAACAGATGGTCAGGAATTACTGCAGGGAAAACAATGTAGAGATCCATGTCCAGCATCCGGTAAAGGAAGACAACGATAACTTCCAGCAGTGGGCCAGGGAAGCGCGCTATCAGTTCTATAAGGAAGTTTATGACAAAGGAAAATGTACTGCGCTGTTACTTGGACATCAGAAGGATGACCATGTGGAAAACTATCTGATGGCGCTGGAAAGAGGATCACATGGCTGGTATTACGGCATCCAGAGGGAAACGGAACACCATGGCATGAGGATCATCAGACCGCTGCTTGACATGAGAAAGGCCGATACCAGAAGATACTGTGAGGAAAACGGCGTACCGTACCATGACGATGAATCAAACTTCACCGATCACTATCAGCGTAACCGCATCAGGCATGCCCTGGTGGAAAAGGCCGATGATGAGCAGATGGACAGCTGGTGCCGCGAAATAGAAGAATTCAATGAAAGACAGGCAGCGATGCTTGAGGGCTTTGCGAAAAGATACGGTGACAAGGTCAGAAGGGATCATTTCATTAATGAGGAGCACAGGGAAGAACTGTTAAGATGGCTGTTATGGAACGTTGACAGAAGTCAGACTTATTCCTCATCTGAGATCTCTACCCTGGCAAACAACATCTGTGAGACCGGGAAAAACGGTTACCGTGAAATGGGCAGTGCCGTTGTGGCGTTTGAATACGGTGTCATCTATGCCTACAGGAAGCAGGAACCGTTCAGCTATGTACTTAATGAACTTGAATACATCAGCACGCCGTTCTTCACTCTGCGTGATCACGGCAGACTGATAGAGTCACTGACCGTCAGTCAGGAAGATTTCCCGCTGACTGTCAGAAGCTGGCAGAAAGAGGATGAAATTGAATTAAGATACGGCCACAAGAAGGTATCAAGATTCCTCATCGACCGCAAGATCAGAAGAAATCTGAGGGAAATCTGGCCGGTAATTGTCGACAAAAACGGCAGGGTAATATTCGTCTGTGGGATAGGATGTGATGTACATCATTACTCTACTAATCAAAATTTATTTGTGATAAAATGACTATATTGTCTGAGGTGAAGTTATGATTAAAGACGATTTAAAGAAAATCCTGATTACGGAATCACAGATCATTGAAAGATGCAAGCAGCTGGGCAAGCAGCTTGATAAGGAAATAGCCCATATGCGCGCGCCGGTCACATTCGTAGGAATCCTGAAGGGTTCAGTACCGTTCATGGCCGAGCTCATCAAGCACATTGAGTCAGACATTGAAATAGACTTCATGGCTGTTTCCAGCTATCAGGGAACGGAGTCTCTTGGCGACATCAAGATCATCAAGGACCTGGACCATTCAATTGTTGACAGGGATCTGGTACTGGTTGAAGACATCGTCGACACCGGCATTACGATTAAACAATTGAAGAAACTGTTATATAATAAGGGAGCACATGACGTTAAGGTAGTAACGTTATTAGATAAACCATCAAGACGCAAGGTTGACGTTGAAGCTGATTATACGGGATTTGAAGTCGAGAACGAGTTCGTTGTCGGCTTTGGCCTGGACTACAATCAGAAGTACCGTAACCTTCCATATGTAGGAGTCCTGAAGGAAGAATTATATTAAGCTACCAGGGAGAGTGAGTTAATTGAAAAACAACAGAGTAATAAATCTGCTGCCGTATCTTATTCTGTTAATATTACTGGGCAGCCTGTTCAGCTACACGAGAATGTCATCGACTGAGACCCTGAATTACGGGGACTTCATGAAGCTCATTGAGAAGCAGCAGTTTGAAGAAGTCAGTCTGACCTACAATTCCACGGTAATTGACGTAAAGGGTGTTTACAAGAATAAGGACATAGAGCACAGGTTCGTTGCCGAAGTACCTAACACGGAACAGAGAAGCGATGAACTTCTGGAAAAACTGGACAAGAGTGTCAAGGACGGCAAGATAACCATCGTCAATCCATATGCCAGTAATTATTTAGCAGATCTGCTGGTACAGATAGTACCTACGGCCTTACTGTTCGGCTTTGGAATTTTCATGATTTCCAGAATGAACGGTTCTTCCAATAACAAGGCCTTTGAGTTCTCAAAGTCCAGAGCCCGTCTCGAAGACAACATCAAGGTAAGATTTGAAGACGTTGCCGGATGCGATGAGGAAAAGGAAGAAATGGCTGAGATTATAGAATATCTGAAACATCCTGACAGATTTGCCAAGATGGGAGCCAGAATACCGAAGGGTATCCTGATGGTTGGTAACCCGGGTACCGGTAAGACCCTGCTGGCCAAGGCCGTAGCCGGTGAAGCCGATGTACCGTTCTTCTCGATCAGCGGTGCTGATTTCGTGGAGATGTTCGTCGGTGTCGGTGCCAGCCGTGTAAGAGACATGTTCAAGAAGGCCAAGAGCACGGCTCCGTGCATGATCTTCATTGATGAAATCGATGCCGTAGGCAGACAGCGTGGCGCAGGTCTGGGCGGCGGAAACGATGAAAGAGAGCAGACTCTTAACCAGCTGCTGGTTGAGATGGATGGCATAGATGAGAACAAGGGCATAGTGATCATTGCGGCTACCAACCGTCCTGACGTACTGGACCCTGCACTGTTAAGACCTGGCCGTTTCGACAGACAGATCACCGTCAGCCTGCCTGACAAGGCCGGCAGAAAGGCCATTCTCAAGGTTCATGCCAGAAACAAGCATCTTTCCGATCAGATCGATCTGGATGCTCTGGCAGCCAGAACACCTGGTTTCTCAGGTGCTGACCTGGAGAACGTTCTTAACGAAGCAGCCATTTTGGCTGTAAGAGCTAACCGTGATGTCATCCTCATGGAGGACCTGGACGAAGCCATTGACAGAACCATGGCCGGTCCGGCTAAGAAGTCACGCAAGTACACCGATAAGGAAAAGAATCTTGTCGCTACTCATGAAGCAGGACATGCCGTTGTCGGACTGTTCTTAGAGGGTGCCAATGTCGTACAGAAGGTAACGATCATTCCAAGAGGCGTTGCCGGCGGTTACAACTTAATGACACCGAAGGAAGATTCAATGTTCTTACAGACGAAGAGCGAACTCATTGCTCAGATCACCGGTTTACTGGGCGGACGTGTTGCCGAGGAACTGGTACTGGGTGAGATCAGTACCGGCGCCAGCAATGACCTGGAAAAGGTTACCAAGATCGCCAAGGCAATGGTCAACCAGTACGGCATGAGCGAAAAGCTCGGCCCTGTTCAGTACAGTTCTGATTCAGGCAACGTATTCCTGGGCCGTGACTATACCAGCAACAAGTCAACTTCTGACACTGTTGCCTATGAGATCGATCAGGAAGTAAGAGCCATCGTCAATAAGAGCTACATGGAAGCCAAGAAGATCATTACGGAACATCGTGACGTATTAGATAACATCGTCAGAGAATTAGTTGAAGTTGAAACACTGACTAAGGAAGATCTCGATAACATCGTCAAGTATGGTAAGAGAGTACCTGACGCTGAAGCTGTTGTGGAAAATTAATAGATAGTTTTTAAAGGCAGCACCACGTGTGCTGCCTGTTTACAGGAGTCATATGAAATATAGCAGTTACATCAGGAAACTGGCATGGGCTTATGTTTTTTTGCTGGTGAACGTCAATCTGCAGTTTAATAACGGCAACGTTATTAACTTTACTCCGGCATGGATCGGCTTGCTGATAATATACATGCTGTGGGACAGCCTGAAGATCCAGGGACGCAGGGAGATCGCGGTAGTGGCACTGGTCTTAAGTGCCGTATCCTGGTTACTGGCATTTCTGGGCAGAGGTTCACTATTGGCAGGAGTCATCTGTGGGGTGCTCATTCTCTGGATCAATCACATGGTATTCGGTTCTCTTTCAGAGGAAGCCATTGATCTGGGGTATGAAGAATATGGGCAGAAGTTCAGAAAGATAAGAGATGCGATCCTGGTTTTTTACCTGCTGGGAGCCGCATGCGAATTATTCGGTTATCTGGTGATCATAACGATCATATGTGCGATAGTACTGCTGATAACAGCAGTATATGTCTGCATCATATTATTCAGATATTCACGCGATTTAGAGAAAAAAGGTGATTAGTATGGATACATTGACAAGAGGTACAGCTCTGAATGAAGAAGTAAGAGTATACTGCTGCAGGACAACTGAGCTGGTTCAGGAAGCCAGAAAGCGTCATGACCTGTGGCCGAATGCCGCAGCTGCCTTAGGCAGAACACTTTCTGTCGGCGCCATGATGGGCACGATGCTTAAAGCCAGACAGGAAAAGATCGAAATACAGATCAACGGCAAGGGACCGATGGGCTCCATGGTCGTCGATGCCTATTATGACGGCAGCGTCAGAGGTTATGTTCAGAATCCTCACGTCTATAAGGAAAAGGATTCACATAAGCTGGATGTCGGTGCCTGCGTTGGTACTGACGGCGTCTTGAGAGTAGTCAGGGACATGGGCATGAAGCAGCCGTTTGTTTCTGAGGTAGCCCTTCAGACAGGTGAAATAGGTGATGACTTTGCCTACTACTATTACATCAGCGAACAGACACCTTCAGCCGTAAGCGTAGGCGTGCTGATCGATGAGAATCTGAATGTGAAGTCCGCAGGAGGTCTGATCATTCAGCTTCTTCCAAATGCGACGGAAGAAACCATCAGGATAGTTGAGGACATCGTTGCCAATATCAAGCCGATCTCCCAGCTGTTGCTGGAATACGATGAACCGGCAGACATCGTTAATGCCCTGTTTGACGATTATAACGAGCTTGGAACTCAGCAGCTGCGTTTCAAGTGTGAGTGCAACAAGGGCCGCTTTGCCAGAATTCTCAGGAAGTTACCGGCAAGCGATCTGCAGGAAATGATCGATGAAGACAATGGCTGTGAAGTCGTCTGCAAGTTCTGCGGAACGAAGTATCAGTTCAGCAGGGAAACCCTGCAGGGCTTCATTGACAGCAAGAAATAGAGGTTTTACATGAATATTGAAATTATCAAGGCGATAGCCGCAAAGCTGAAGATAACAGTTGACCAGGTCAACAATACCCTGGCCTTACTGCAGGAGGGAAATACCGTTCCTTTCATTGCCCGTTACCGTAAGGAAGCGACGCATAATCTGGATGAGGAGCAGATCCTCTACATTGAGAAGCAGTATGCCTATGAAGTAAAGCTTTCCGAAAGAAAGGAAGCCGTATTGAAGGCCATTGAGCAGCAGGGCAAGCTTACTGATGAGATAAGGGCATCAGTAATGGAGTGCACCAAGTTATCTCAGGTCGAAGACGTATACCGTCCTTATGTTCAGAAGAAGAAGACAAGAGCCGCTACCGCCATCAAGAACGGATTACAGCCACTGGCTGACTGGATGCTGACCCTGCCGGAAAGCGGCAATGTTGAAAAGGAAGCCGAAAAGTATCTTAATGAGGAAGTAAAGAGTACTGAGGATGCCATTCAGGGTGCCAAGGACATCATCGCCGAGTTTGTCAGCGACAATGCTCAGTTAAGATGGGAGTACAAGGATTACATTCAGTCCACGGGAATGCTGGTCACCAAGGTGAAGAAGGATGCCGTTGATGAGAAGCACGTATATGAAATGTACTATGACCGTAAGGAAAAGGTCACCAGCCTGGCTGACCACAGAGTAATGGCCATTGACCGTGCCGAAAAGGAAAAGGTAATCACTGTTACCTTTGAATACGATCAGCCATACCTGATTGAAAAGGAAATAAGAAAGCTGGTAAAGCATCCGACAGTATGCGAGAAGCAGATTGCCGAAGCTGTTGATGACGGTCTTAAGAGACTGTTATTCCCCAGCATTGAAAGAGAGATCAGATCTGAATTAAGTGACAGAGCTCAGAGCAAGTCCATTGAGATCTTCTCGCTGAATCTGGAAAAGTTGTTATTACAGGCACCATTGAAGGGCAGAGTCGTAATGGGCTTTGACCCGGCTTTCAGAACCGGCTGCAAGCTGGCCGTACTGGATGCCACCGGCAAGATGCTGAAGATCGACAAGATCTATCCGCATGAACCGCAGAATGACGTTGAAGGTTCCAGAAGAAAGCTGCTGGATCTGATAAGAAGATATAATGTTGAGATCATTGCCATCGGTAACGGAACTGCTTCCAGAGAAAGTGAAAAACTGGTTGCCGATCTGATCAGAGACATGAAGCTGAATATCAGCTATGCCATCGTATCCGAGGCAGGAGCTTCAGTATATTCTGCAAGCGAGATCGCCCGTGCTGAATTCCCGGATCTGCACGTTGAGGAAAGAAGCGCCGTATCCATCGGCAGAAGACTGCTTGACCCGTTGGCAGAACTGATCAAGATCGATCCGAAGTCAATCGGTGTCGGCCAGTATCAGCATGACCTGCCGGAAAAGGCTCTTAATGAGAGACTTGATGAGGCGATCATGAAGGCCGTTAACAGAACGGGCGCAGACCTGAATACGGCATCACCGGAATTACTGATGCACATTTCCGGACTCAACAGCGCCACAGCCAGAGAGATCGTCAATTACCGTAATGAAAACGGCAGATTCGCCAACCGTGAACAGCTGAAGAAGGTCAAAAAGCTTGGCGACAAGACCTATCAGCAGTGCGCCGGATTCTTGAGAATAGTAGATGGCGATGAGCCGCTTGATCAGACATCGATCCATCCTGAGAGCTATGATCTGACCAGAAAGCTGATGAAGCTCAGTCATGTTGAAAAGCTCGGCCAGGAAAACATCGTATTTGATGAAAAGGCCATCAGTGAATTAGGCATTGACTCATATACCCTGAAGGACATTGAGGATGCCATCAGACAGCCGTTACGTGACTACCGTGAACAGTTTGACGGCGCACTGCTGAAGAGCGATGTTCTCGACATCAGTAATCTTCACAAGGGCGATTCACTGTCCGGAACGGTCAGAAACGTCGTGGACTTCGGTGCCTTCGTAGACATCGGTCTGCATGATGACGGACTGATCCACGTTACCAGACTGTCAATGAATCCGATATCTCATCCAAGTGACGTCGTATCCGTTGGAGACATCGTTACGGTATATGTATGTGACGTTGATGAGGCCAGAGGAAGGGTTCAGCTGTCATTACTGCCGCTGGACAAGCTTGCCCAGAAGGAAGCCAGACAGAAGGAACAGAGAAACAGATCATTCAAGAAGAAAGGCGCCAATAAGCCTGCACCGAAACCCAAGAAGAGTGAAGAGCAGGCCATGGAAGAAGCCAAGAAGAGACTTCTGGAGAGATTTGGAAAATAAGAGGCGGGTAACCGCCTTTTGTTTTGTCTTAAAATTTTAATGGACACTTAAGAATTTCTTAATGGGAATGGAATGGGGAAACATTCATAATGATTATGAAGTAAAACCAAATAAGATACCTTTATGAGGGAAAACATTGTATAGTTATCTAGAAGGGAGTTCAGAATGTTCTCGAAATTCATCAGGAGGATCATGTCAGATAAGAAAAAACTTATCATGGCTATAGTGGGAATATTCCTGCTGATACTGGCGGTTGACCGCTGGTACTGGTCCAGACCGTATTCCCCAGGAAAGGATGAACTTGCCCTTCGAATTCAGTTTGATACCAAAGAAGATGTCGGACTGCTGGTCTATGACTATTACATGGACGGCAGACAGCACGGCGGTGGAGTTTCCAACGCGGATGGCTCAATGATGAAACATGATGATCAGGTTTTCGTTGTCTGGGACAGAAACGCTGAGGAGCTGCAGATCACTGCTGATACCGTTGATCTGTGGATTAGGTTCAGGATCATTACCGAATACGTCACTCCCAACTTTGAAAACATCTATCCCGAGGAAATAACCAGATATCTGGAACCGCTGTCCTGGAAGGCGGACTTCGGAAAGGCATACGACATCACAATTACCGGCGACAGGGATAAGGGATATGTTGCCATATTGAACTGATAAATAATGGAAAGCTGAGACATGGAAGACAAATTCAGAATCGGAAACGTTACTTTGGACAATCACATACTGGTAGGACCAATGGCCGGCATCAGCAATCTCGGATTCAGAACGATGATCAAGAGATTTAAACCGGGCATGATCTATTCCGAAATGTTATCGGACAAGGCCATTACCTATCACAGTAAGAAGACACTGCTGATGACGGCGATCTCCCCTGAGGAAAGACCGCTGGCGCTGCAGCTCTTTGGTCATGACATTGATTCAATGGTTGAGGCAGCCATTTTCCTTGATAAAGAAACGGACTGTGACGTCATTGACATCAACATGGGCTGTCCGGTTCCCAAGGTCGTTAACAATCAGGCGGGAAGCGCCATGATGAAGGATCCTGAACATACCTATGAAGTGGTAAAAGCCATTACGGCAGCGGTTGAGAAACCTGTAACGGTCAAGTTAAGAGCCGGCTGGGATGAACAGCACATTAACGTCGTGGAAATGGCCAATGAGCTCCAGCGTTGCGGGATCAGCGCCATTGCGGTACATCCCCGAACCCGTACGCAGTACTACAGCGGACATTCCAACTGGGATCTGATCCGTCAGGTAAAGGAAGCAGTTACGGAAGTGCCGGTGATCGGCAATGGGGACATAAAGAGCATTGACGACATGCTGGAAATGAAGAGACAGACAAACTGCGATGCCTTCATGGTTTCCAGAGGCTGCCTGGGTAATCCCTGGCTGATACAGCAGCTGGTACATTATGAAAAATATCAGGAAAGGCTGGAAGATCCGACCTTTTCTGAGAAACTGCAGCAGTGTCTTGAACACGCTGACAGTCTATGCAAGCTGAAAGGTGAGAGGATAGCCATTAAGGAAATGCGCGGTCATGCCTGCTGGTACATCAATGGCATGCCAAACAATAACAGGGTAAAGGCCATCATCAATAACATAACCACCTATCAGCAGCTGGAAGAACTGTTAAGAAGGTACGATGAAGCCATGCTTGGCGGAGACTTCAGCTATTTTACAGGAGGGTCAGAGGAATGAAGAGAAAATTCATTACGACAGTCCTTGGACTGTTATTATGTATCCCGTTTATGTCACTTAACAGGGTCTCTGCTCTGGAAAAGAGCATTCAGGCCATTAATGACATGGACAGGATCAGTAACAACGGTCCAAGGGTACAGATACAGTATGGAGAGGAAACCGGATACGTCTACTATGGTGAATCAGGCATTAACATTTTCGCCGGGGAAGAAAGAGTTCACCTGGACACCAATTTTGACGTTATCAAGCTGGTTGCCGTTGACGATGTCAATGGTGACGGTTTTACAGATTTCCTGACATATCAGAACGCACCGGATCTGGCTGATCAGCTTTTAGTCGTAAGCGGCGCTGACGGCAGGATTCTTTCAACACGCAAGCTGAGCAGAGAGAGTTATTCCGACTCTCTGGGTTTCACGGAAGCCAACTGCTACATATATGACATGAGATACATTGGTAATGGTGAAGCACTGGTCGTCTATGACTACAGTGTTTCCAAGATAAATGTTGCCGATGGTGAAGAACTGATGAGATTCACGGAAGCCGATAACATCTGGAAGGCCATTCCAGTCGATGACGTTAACGGCGATGGTGTTAATGAGATAGCCTACTGCAGCCAGAACAACACGGTGGGAATCATCAACGGTTCAACCGGTGAAGTAATCGCAAAACAGAATCCAAGTGAAGTATATGAACTGGAACACCCATGGAGAACCAAGGTAACGTTGCAGGCAACGATGAACACCTGGGACATCGAGTACATTGGTGGAATACTATATGCTCTGACGGAAGACGGATACGTAGTAAAGTATGATCCGTTCACTCTTGAGCCAATGATGAAGACTCCGCTCGGCATCATTGATGCAGATAACTTCAGAAATATGCTGAGAAATCAGTATGACTATTATTCAGCAGTTACCTATCACATAACAGGTGTGGACAGAACACAGTTCAGAGGCTACAAGATCGCTGACAGTGTTGATAACTATCTGCTTATCAACTGCTTCACCGGTGATCTGGATGGTACTGTTGAATGGAAGGATTTCACATTCCCGCCAAGATGTCTCGTATACGATGTAAACACTGATGAGATAGTCAGCATCATGAGTCTGGACAACAGCAATGCTGCCTATGAGAAGAACTGCTTCGGTGTTTACAATGAACAGCCGTGCGTTGCCATGATCAGCTATACCGAAAAGGGTCTGGCCAGAATTGGCATCTACTCTCTTACCGGTGAACTGATCGATCAGAGAGACCTCAAGCTCGACATAGTTGATATCAACAGGAAGCTGGTCCTGTCATGGAACGGCGAGAAATACACTCTGGAAGTACTTGGTCAGGGAACAGTTGACATTTCAGCAGACCTGAAGGAAACCAGGTACTGTTACGATTCAGTTACTTCCTCACTGTTAAAGGTCTATGGCGACAGAATGACGATCGTCTATGCCAATAACGGTGTCAAGGATACCATCGTTCAGTATGACAGTGACATGAAGACGGTACTGTGGGAATATCATGCCTCAAAGAGCTTTAAGAACAAGGGCTTTGAATTCATCAATGTTGATCAGGACTACGACGGGGATGGCGAAAACGACATCCTGGCCATTGTCAACGGGTACAATGATGACGATGTTGCACAGTACAGCTATTACATAATCGTCTCCTCCAGGGGCGAGGAGATCAGAAACAGAACGGTTCTGATCGACGACTACTGGAGTGAAGGCAAGCACATCTATGACTATCTGATCTCTCAAGAATTCAAGCTGATGAACGACATCAACGATGACTATGTCTATGAGTTACTGTGCGGGGATACGGTTGTATCTTCCAAGAGCAACAAGATCGTAGGTTCCGTATCAGGCTATGTTGATGCCAAGGGTGATCAGTACAAGATCGGTGATGTCAATAAGGACAGCGTTGATGACATCCTGGTCATGACCGATAAGGAAATGAGGATATACCTGTCTGACGTCTATTACAGCTACGGTACCGTAGTAAACAAGTACTACAAGTCAGGAACCTATGCCTCATTGAATCCATCCTATGACCCACAGTCAACTACCGCCTTCCTTGATGACATCAACGGGGATGGCGTCAGGGAACTGGGCATGATCGATCATAACGACGTAGGCTATGAGATCTTCAAGATCGTTGACGGCGCTTCACTGAATACGATGTACTATCTGTGTGAGGACGGCATCAATGATGACGGAGAAGCTTTCAAGCCGATGGACTATGATCTCAATGGCGACGGATATAAGGAACTGCTGGGCAGAGTTCACTGGCAGTACGGCATCTATGACGGCAAAACCGGTGAGTTCATGCTCAACGTCAATAACTACAAGTACGAAGAAGGCGACATTTACATCAATGAGTATCATCCTAACTACAATGTTCCTTTCTGGGTTCTGGAAGAAGCAGAATGCAGCGTAGTCGTATCTGACATCGACGGCAGGAAGTACGTTGCCTTTGCCAGAAATGAGTATGACCGTGAAGTATTCACGATGAGAAACTACATCGTTATGTACGCCATGGACGATCTGGAAACCGAGTATAAGATCAGTTATACGGCAGGCGAGAACGAAGGAATGGGCATGCTGAGAAGCATTGACAATTCCGAAGGCATTGCCTTACTGACAGGAAATGCATCAACAAGCATCATCGACCTCAAGAACAAGGCCATGCTGGCAAGCTTCAAGGTCGCGGCCAAGAAAGGATATCAGTTTGATGAAAACACCATCCTGATAGCCAATGAAAGCGACGTGCTCTACAGACTGGATACCAGAAACTGCTTTACGTTAACTGAACCGATACCGGAGACAACTGATAACTACATGCTGCATCTGGCATGGCAGGACAGCCAGGACTACAGCATAATGACCGTTTACGATAACGGCACGGCAGTCTACAGCGGTTCAGTTTCCGAGACTGACATAAAGCTGGTCGAGGGTGAACATGACATCATCCTGTCAATGTCTGACGGACAGGGCAAGACCTATCAGGAGACCTACAAGATCACCGTCAGCGAGCAGCCTGTCAACATTTACTGGATGTTTGCGGTGGCAGCCGTTCTGCTTATCGCCAGTTTCATGCTGGGCAGATATCAGAAGATCGCCGTTAACAGGAAATACAGAAAGGAGGCTTCAAAATGAGTGAATACTGCATCGAACTGAAAAACGTAACCAAGAAATTCGGCAAGTTCACGGCAGTTGATGACGTAAGCATCAGATTGGAGCCGGGAAAGGTCTACGGATTTGTCGGTCCTAACGGTGCCGGCAAGAGTACGACCATGGCCATCATCATGGGAGCACTGTTCCCGACCAAGGGAACTGGCAGAGTGTTCGATCACCCCCTAGCTACTCCGGGTGCTCTGAAGGAACTGGGATATTCTCCGGAATTCACCAGCTTCTACTCAGACATGAGCTGTGTGGAATACCTGTACTACATGGCTACCCTGGCAGGGTTAAGCAGCGATGAGGCCATTAAGAGAACAAACGAGCTGCTGGATCAGTTTGATCTGAAGCAGCATGCCAACAGAAAGGTTGCCAAGTTCTCAACAGGCATGAAGAAGAAGGTATCACTGGCGCAGTCCATGATCCACCGTCCGAAGGTGCTGCTGCTTGACGAACCTACCGCCAACCTTGACCCGACCAGCCGTCAGGAAATACTGGACACGGTAAGAAAGATGGTTGAGGAAGAAAACCTGACCGTACTGATCAGTTCACACGTACTGACTGAACTTGAAACCATCATCAATCATGTCATCATGATCGACCATGGCCACATCATTCTTGATGCCCCGATCCATGAGGCTCAGGAAAAGTTCAAGCAGGGCATTTTACTGGTAGACACCAGCAACAATGACCTGTTGCTTGAAAAGCTGGCCAGCAGGTATGAATACAGGATCGAAGAGGAAGACATCAGGTTCAATACCATTGAAATCGAACAGCTGAAGAAGGACATCGTCGGAATCGTCTACAACGAGAATCTGACGCTGAACATGCTCAAGGAAGAAGTACTGTCACTTGATTCGCTGTACAAGCAGATAATGGAAGGAGAGACTAAGAATGAAGGTAATATTCAGAAGAACGCTTGAAGAATCTCTTAGGATCCCTGCCATAATCATCAGCATACTTGCCGGTGTACTTGCCGGTGTTGCCCTGGGCAGGACAGCCAGCTACAACACCATTCCGGCTTTCAGCTATTACATGAATGCTCTTCTGATCCGTCAGCACATGGCCGTGTTCTTCCTGATCAACGGCGTCGTGTTAATGACGATGATCAGCGCCATTTCATCAGGACTGATTGCCGGCGAGGTTCATGAGGGAACATTGAGAATACTCGTTACCAAGCCGAACAGCCGTTCAACCATCCTTGCCAGCAAGATCCTGGGCATGCTTACAGGTACGGCAATACTGTCATTACTGGCCATGACCCTGATGTACATCGTTGAGATATTCATGGGCAAGCTGGATGGCAACCTGGTCAAGGGATTATTAAGCTATTCTCCGGCATATCTGTTATATGGAACGATAGTAACGCTGTTCTTCAGTTCATTAGGCGTGCTGTTAAGCTGTGTTGCGAAACGCAAGGTAGTTGCCTTACTGCCGTTACTGGCCATAATGATCGTAACCCTGGGCTTACCGATAGTATTCAGGATCGTAATGGAATTCGCCTCAGTTGAGATGAGTCCGATCCTGTCACTGGTTGACCTCAACTACCACTTCAGTTCCATCTTCAGATGGTGCTGTGACTTATGCGGCGGCATCCATGGAACGGCCGGTCAGCTTGAATCACTGGCCATGCTTACGAACATGTTTGAAGCCAGACGTCTGGATCCTGACGTCGTCAGGGGCCCGGCCTCAGCGATCATGAAGGAAAACAACAGTCTGCCGATCATGGGAATTCTGGCCATCTACGGCTTACTGATCTGCATCAACTATCTTTCAAGTTTTATAATCATCAGAAAGAAAGACGTATAGAAACAAGTCCTGTTCTCAGGGGAACGGGACTTTTCTTTTGGTTTCGCAATAACACCAAAAATGCTAAAATGAAAGTAACCTGTATGTAACAATAACAGAGGTATCATTATGAAAACAGCTGTCGTTTACTATTCAATGAGCGGAAACTGTAAGTTTGTGGCAGAACAGATAGCCGCGGTTTTACAGTGTGATCAGATCAGAGTTGAGCCGGTGAAGACGTATCCGGACAAGGGGGCTAAGAAGTTCTACTGGGGCGGCAAGAGCGCCATCATGGGTGAGAAGCCGGAACTGAAGCCTTATGAATTCAATGGTGATGAATATGACTGCGTCATAATCGGTTTCCCGGTATGGGCAAGTAACGTTACCCCACCGATCAGGACCTTCATAGCGGAAAATGACCTTTCCGGCAAGAAGATCGGTGCCTATGCCTGTTACATGGGTGGCGGTGGCGAAAAGGCTCTGGAAAAGCTGAAGAAACTGTTGGGAAAAGAACAGCTGGATGCCCAGATCCTTCTGATCGATCCTTTGAAGAATGACAGTCAGGAAGTACGAGACAGAATAAGAGAATTCTGCAGTAAGCTGGAGAAATAAATGGCAATGTATCTTGTTGACGGTCATGTTCATCTGGAATACGGTGAACTGTCTGAAGAATATGCAATGGAGTTTGTGGATGAGGCTGTCAGAAAGGGACTGGATGAACTTAACATTCTTGACCATACGCACCGGTTCTTCGAATTCAGACCGTGCTACGAACATCTGAGACTCTACCCTCAGCAGGATGTCTGGCTGGACAAACCGACGCATTTTCACAATTCACTGGCTGAATATGAAACGCTGATCGAGAAGATGAGAAAGAGAGAACTTCCGATCAGACTGAAGTTCGGACTTGAGGTCTGTTATACGGAAGATACCGAAGAGATGTTAAGGGAAACATTGAAGGATCATCACTTTGACTTCCTTACCGGAGCCGTTCATTCCTTCAATCATCTGCTCTATGACATGTCCTTTTCCCGGGAACTGTTATGGGACAGGTTTGATGTTAATGGCATCTACATGGACTATTATGAGGCGGTTATCAGCTGCGTTGAAAGCGGTCTGTTTGACCGGCTGGCTCACCCGGATACCATCAAGATGTTTGACAAGTATCCTGATTACGATCTGTCCGATACATATGAAAGACTGTGCGAGGCGCTTAAGCGCAATAATGTTACTGCCGAAAACAATACCGGCTGTCATTACCGCTACGGGCATAAGGACATCGGCTTAAGCGATGAACTGTTAAGGATGATTAAGAAAGAGGGCGTCAGGATCATTACGGCCAGCGATGCCCATAAACCGGCAGATGTCGGCAGCTTCATAAAGGAAGCAACGTTGAGAATAGAAAATACATGAAAGGAGAAAAACATGTGGAATAGTTTTAACACAGGTGACTACAGCGGCATGATAGCTGAGACCATCTCCCTGAAGGGTCATAACGATGACACCATCAGAGCCTATTACTCCAGGCCGCTGACCAGGGATCCCTATGGATCAATTCTCCTGATCCCGCACATGCCGGGATGGGACGAGTGGTGCAGGGAAACAGCCAGAAGATTTACGGAACATAATTATGCCGTGATCGTACCGGACATCTACTGCCGTTTTGGTACCGGCACACCGGTAGAGGTCAGTCATAAGATGGTGGAAGCCGGCGGCGTACCTGATGCCTGCGTAATGGGTGACTCTCAGGCCTGCATTGACTTCTTGCGTGATCAGCCGTTATCAAACGGCAAGGTCGGCGTCATTGGCATGTGTTCAGGCGGCAGGCATACCTTCATGGCAGCCTGTCTGTGCGAGGGCGTCGATGCCGCAGTAGACTGCTGGGGCGGCGGTGTCATCATGAGCGAGGAAGAGCTCACCGAGGCCAGACCGGTATCACCGATCGAATACATTGACAGACTTGGATGTCCGTTACTGGGCATCTTCGGCAACGATGACCGTCATCCTGATCAAAACGAGGTCAACAGGCTGGAGGAAGAACTTAAGAAGCGGGGCAAGAACTATGAGTTCCACCGCTATGACGGGGCAGGGCATGGCTTCTGGTATTATGACAAGGGCATGTACCGGCAACAGCAGGCCATGGATTCATTTAACATAACGCTGAGGTTCTTTGAAGAGAATCTGAAATAATGAAGGCTAAGTACCCTTTCGCATTGATGGTCAAGCCGGTTGGTTCAACCTGTAACATGAACTGCCGGTACTGTTACTACATCGATAACAACAGCAGTAATCATGCCGTAATGGATGAACAACTGCTGGAAAACCTGATAGTTGATTACTTCAACAGTTCACCCGGACCGGTGGTTTCTTTCGTGTGGCATGGCGGTGAACCGATGCTGAGAGGGCTGAGTTTCTATGAAAAGGCAGTTGAACTGCAGAAGAAGCACCTGCCGGAAGGCTGGCAGTGCTGGAACAATCTGCAGACAAACGGATTACTGCTGAACAAGAAGTGGTGTCAGTTTCTGAAGAAGGAACACTTTGACGTCGGCATCAGCATTGACGGTACCAGGACAGTTCATGATACCTACCGGGTAGACAAACAGGGAGATCCCACCTATGACCGGATAGTCGATAACATCAGGCTGTTACAGAAACACGGGATCCAGCCTGATCTGTTATGCACCGTTAACAACGAGACGTCATTACAGCCTCTGGAAGTCTATAACAGTCTCAAGGCGCATAATACCGGCTGGATGCAGTTCATTCCCGTCGTAAACAAGGATGAAGAAGGCAATGTAATCGGCGAATCCGTTGACAGCAGGGTCTACGGCAACTTCCTGAAATGCATCTTCAATCAGTGGCTGTTCAATGATCTGGGCAGGACCAATGTCCAGCTGTTTGCGGAGATGCTTAATGCATATGCCGGAGGTCAGCAGTCAGTGTGCTGGTTACTTGAGGAATGCGGAAGAGTGCTGGTAGTGGAAAGCGATGGTGTCGTGTATTCCTGCGATCACTTCGTCAACGGGGAAAACAGAATAGGCAGGATCGGTGAAGACAGGCTGTCTGACATGATGAATGGGAATAAGCAGGTGTCCTTTGGTCACAGTAAGGCAGTATTGCCTGAGGAGTGCCTTGCCTGCAGATACCGGTTCTTCTGTAACGGCGGATGTCCCAAGGACAGAGACAGGGAAAACCATAATTATCTCTGTGCAGGTCTTAAGGAACTGTTTGACTACGCCGATGAATATGTAAGGATGGCAGTTGATTTACTGAAACAGGGCAGAAAGGCTCCTGAGGTAATGAAACTGTTGAGAGAAAAGAGAGATGAGAACTGGGGAGAAATCTCCAGAAACAGTCCGTGTCCCTGCGGCAGCGGACGCAGATACAAGCAGTGCTGCGGAAGGTAGCGGTAAAGAGGGTGAGTTCAATGTTTGGCAGAGCAGTATACGTATCGCAGTTTGACGGCAGATTGCCTGAACAGTGTGATTTCTATTTTACGTCTCTTCACATTGCCGAGGAATTTGATGAGGAATTCGCCGAAAAGGCAGGAAACATGCTCAGGCTGATGAAGGCTCAGGGTAAGAAGATCATCGCTGACATGTCCCCAAGAGCTCTGAAGGCTCTGGGATATGACGATCTCAGAACATTCGTTGAAGAAAACGGCATTGACTACATCCGCTTTGACTTCGGCTTTGACAGTGAGGAAATAATCAGGGCCAGTGAATACTGCGGCATTGCCATCAATGCCTCAACGGTGGACGTGGAACTGGTGGAAAGACTTAAGGGAAAGGTGCTGGCCATTCATAACTTCTATCCCCGTCCGGAGACCGGATTGGACATCGGCTACTTCCGTCAGAAGAACGAGGAATTAAGAAGAAGAGGCATTCAGATCGGTGCCTACATTGCCGGTGATGAGAATAAGCGCGGACCTCTGCATGAAGGACTGCCGACACTGGAATTCCATCGTCATCTCAAGCCGTACGTGCAGTATGAGATGTTAAGAAGGGAAACCGACTACGTAATTGTCGGTGACGGAGGCCTTTCCGAAAGGGAAGCTGAACTGATATCAGTGGTGGAAAGGGACGGGATCCTCAGGTTACCGTGCAGACTTGATGCTGAGCATGAGTATCTCTATGACCGTAAGTTTACCAACAGACCTGATTCTCCTGAGTGGCTGTGCCGGGTGATGGAATCCAGGCAGTATGCCACCTTTGGTAAGAAGATCGCACCTGATAACTGCGTGGAAAGGACCTTTGGGTCAATAACCGTTGATAACGAAAAGTACCTGAGATACTCGGGAGAGATTCAGATAGTAAAGATGAATCTGCCGTCAGATGAAAGGGTAAATGTCATCGGCAGGATAAGTGAGGATTACCTCTTCCTGCTAAGGCATCTGAGAAGAGGAACGGAATTCATTTTAGTTGAAGAATGAAAAGACTGCGGAGCAACCGCAGTCTTATTTTGTGTAATTGGGACATTGTCTAATAGATAGGGAATATCTGCAGATTATCTTCCAGATGATCAAGGTGTCTGCTGATGAAATCCGGAGTGAGCAGATAGCTGGATATTCTTCCATAAACAGCGACATGATGTCTGGCGCAGGCTACATGCCTCAGAATGCTTTCAACAGGATAGCTGCGGTCCATGGCATAGATCATTACAGCCGTAATGGCGGCTCTTGCCGTGCCGAACCTCTGGTGTATTGGCTGTTCAGTCAGTAAGTCGTTGAACTTCGCATTGGAACAGTAGAGCTTGTTGTCGTGATACCAGCACAGGCTTTCTCTGCCAAAGGTGAACAGGCAATCCGTGACGTCAGCCTGCTTTAATTTCAGTGCTATTTCCTTAGTCAGACTTGTATCCATGTCACGGCCTTCGATCTTTATTTCAAACATGTCGGCCAGATAGGCTGCATCGGTAATGAGCAGTCCTAGTGTGGAGATGACATCCTTAATTATCGGCAAGCGGGCAGTTGACTGAAGAACCAGCCTGCTTTTTCCATAAGTTTGAGAAAGATACTTAATTGATTCAACGGGAATGCTGTCATCGATGATTATCTTATCCGCCTTATTCAGAATCCGATGTTTACCTCTGAAAACATCCGGTGTAAGTTCGTAATCGATCCTCCAGTTGCTTAAGCCCATGTACAGTGAATTGTTAGGCCTTCTGATTTCCAGATAGCTGGCTGTATTCTTTTCCTTTATTTCCTCAACATTGCTGACATCTATTCCTTCTCTGGTGCATTCATTTAACAGTTCCTTGCCTAAGACATCATTTCCAACGGCAGAAATCACCAGCGGCTTATAATCAAGAAGCGAAAGGTTTTCAGCCAGATTCTTGGCACAGCCTCCATAGGAGATCTGCAGATCGGCATTGTCAAAAAGGATCTTATCTTCGCTGTCACCCTCGATATATCCGAAGAAATCTACTGCCAGAGTACCAACGCAAACCGGAAAAGAGTCCTTTTCCTTATCCAGAATATAACCGCGGCCGACGATCAGACCTTTTTTCATCATGTTGGTTATGTAAACTGAAACAGATGATCTGGTGATTTTCAGCTTGGCGGCGATTTCATCCTGGGAAATCAGCGGATTCAGTGTTATAAGATCAATTATCTGTTTTTCTCTTCCTGTCATGTCCAAACTCCATATAAGCAATTGCTATACCATAAAGCAAGTATATATTATTAATTAAAATAGTTCAATATGTATAAGCAATTATATTGCATTTAATGAGACTGTATGCTACGATTTTGGCGTAAATAATACCGGATGCAAAGCTTAATAAATAAGCAAATGCTATATGGTATTAAGGAAAATCACCATGGAGGGAAATATGAAGAAATTAGTGATCGCAGTTATTGCATTCCTGCTCTTATTTGCAGGCTGCAGCAAACCGAGTGAACCAACTGAACCAGATAAGCCTGAAGTAAAGGGAATGGCTTACTTCTGCCGTACATTGGGTGACTTCGGTTTTAACGATAATGGATGGGCCGGCGTTCAGAACAGTGCTGCCAAGCATGGTTATGAACCACAGGCAATCGAATTAGGTAATGATACTGCTACATTCGAAAACGCATTGGTTGAAGCCTGCGATTCTGGAAAGTATTCAGTCATCGTTACTCAGAACGGTTCCGGCTTAGGTGACTATGTACGTAAGTATGCCAAGGATTATCCGGAAATCAAGTTCATAGTATTTGACATGGGCATTACAGAGGACCCAAATCTTCCAGAAAATGTTTACGGCATTGCTTACAAGGCATCTGAAGCCTGCTTCTTAGCCGGTGCTTTGGCCGCCAAAATGAGTGCTAATAAGAAGGTCGGTATTCTGTCAAATGACAACCCAGGCGGAAATGACTTCGCAGCCGGTTACATTTCAGGTGCAAAGTATGCTGATCCTGACTGTCAGACATATTACTACTATGGCATGGCAGATGCAGCAGCATGGCAGGAACAGGCAAGCTCACTGTATCAGATGGGCGTTAACGTAGTTCTTGCCGGTTCAGGCCGTTTCGCTTTAGGCGTATTTAATGAGGCATTCAACAGAGGCGGTGCTGAAAACGGCTGTCTGGCAATGGGTATCGACACAGACATGTATTACACATTAACACAGTCAGAAACAGTAGATATCGCAACAGTAGTTCTTTCATCAGCAACCAAGGAACTGGCATACACGATTGAAAATGCAGTTGACCGCATGAAAGACGGTTCATTACCATGGGGTAAGATGGAAGTATTAGGCATCGCACAGGGCGCAGCCAACGTTGCCATCAACGACCATTACAAGGAACTGGTTCCTGAGGATGTTCAGGCATACATGACTGACTTAATTGACAAGGTCAGCAAGGGTGAAGTCAAGCCTGTATCATTCTATGATTTCGATTCACAGGAAGCATTCCTGAACTGGTTAAAGCCACAGCTTGGAGAGTAATTAGTATTTGAAAGAAGGTGAGCGACGCCAGATATGACGTCGCTCATTTATATCTGAAAGGAGATTATTCATGAGTAAAGAAGTTTTACGAATGGATGGAATAACCAAGATCTACAGTAATGGTTTTACGGCCAATCATGATGTGAACCTTGTTCTGCACGAAGGCGAGATACTGGCTCTGGTAGGAGAGAATGGTGCAGGAAAGACAACGTTAATGAAGATTCTGTTTGGCATGGAGAGCCATCAGGGAGGTCACATTGAAGTAAACGGTACAACTGTAAAGATCAACAGTCCGCTGGATGCCATTGCCCTTGGCATAGGTATGGTACACCAGCATTTCATGCAGGTGCCAAGCGCTACGGTTGCGGAAAACGTTACTCTGGGAATTGAACCGAGGCAGGGATCTGTTTATGACAAGAAGGAAGCCATAAAGAGAACTCAGGAGCTGTCTGACCGTTATCAGCTCATGGTTAAGGCAACCGACAGGATCAATGATCTCAGCGTTGCCCAGAGACAGAAGGTAGAGATACTGAAGGCTCTGGCCCGTAACTGCCGGATCCTGATTCTTGATGAACCGACTGCGGTTCTGACACCGCAGGAAACAGAGGAACTGTTCGTTCAGCTGAAGAATCTTAAGGAAAGCGGCATTTCAATTATATTTATTTCGCATAAGCTGCATGAAGTAATGCAGCTGTCTGATAACATCGTTGTCTTAAGAGCAGGAAAAGTAACGGGAACTCTGGTCACAAAGGATGTTAACCCGGCTCAGATATCAAGACTCATGGTTGGCAGAGACGTAGTCATGAGCATCGAAAAGGATGATCCGAAGCCGGAGGATACGATCCTTCAGGTCAGGAATCTTGTTTATTACAACGATGAAAACGTCAAGGTTGTCGACAATGTCAGCTTTGGGATCCGCAAGGGAGAAGTAGTAGGCATTGCCGGTGTTGAAGGCAATGGCCAGAACGAAATAGCCGAGCTGATCACAGGTCTGGTGAAGGCTGACAGCGGAGAAATAATACTTAACGGTAAATCTACCGCTGGGCTGGAAATAAGAGACATCCGTGATCTGGGACTTGCCTACATATCAGAGGACAGAATGAGATATGGAGTAGCAGCCAATCTGTCGATCAGGGAAAACATAATGGCTGACAGACTGGACAGAAAAGAGTTCCGTACCGGTTTCCTTTACAACAGTAAGAAGATCAACAGCCATGTTGACAGTCTTATCAGAGAATTTGAAATAGCATGTGACGACCAGACACAGCCGGTAAGGATGCTGTCTGGCGGCAATATACAGAAAGTGGTCGTTGCCAGGGAGTTTTCCTCAGGAGCCAATCTGATCGTTGCCAATCAGCCGACAAGAGGAATAGATGTCGGCACAAGTGAACTGATCAGAAAAACGCTGGTGAGAAAGTCAAGGAACAAGGAAGCTTCTACCTTGCTGGTATCATCAGATCTCAATGAGATACTGGAGGTTTCTGACAGACTGCTGGTAATGAAAAACGGACAGATCGTTGCTCAGTTTGCCAAGGCTCAGGCAGTTGACGAATTTGAACTTGGCGAATACATGCTGGGCATTAAGAGAATGACTGCTGAAGAAATGGGTGATTTGTTATGAAAGAAGCGAGAAGAGTAGAATTCATATTTGAAATGCTCAGAATAGTCGTTGCTCTGGCAGTAGCCTATCTTCTGACATTGCTGTTCATAGCCTTTATCAGCAAGGATCCGATCGAAGCCATTTACGTGTTCTCAATAGGCCCGTTTACTACAGCCCGCAGATTCGGTCAGCTCATGGCCAAATTCATACCTTATATGATGACAGGTCTGTCAATGTGTCTGATCTATGCATGTAACAGATTCAATCTGATTGCGGAAGGATCATACCTGATGGGCGGATGTCTGTTCTCGGTAGTGGCAGTAAACTTCATTCCTGAAACCATGCCTCCGGTACTGGCAGTAGGGCTGGGACTGGTGGTAGGTGCACTGGCCGGTCTGATCGTAAGCGCCATTCCGACGATCCTGCGTGAAAAACTGGGAGTAAGTGAAATAGTAACATCAGTAATGTTCAACTACGGATTCTTATACGTTTCACTGTTCCTCATCAAGTTCTTTGCCAGAGATATTTCAATGAGCTATGTATGTTCCAGACTTATTCCGGAAAATGCCAAGCTTGGTGCCGTAGTGCCGCGTACGCTTTTCCACAGCGGCATCTACATTGTTGCCGTGGTAGTAATGCTGGTGTGTCTGATCTATTTCAAGACTCCGTTTGGTTACAGAGTCAGGATCAGCGGTTCGAATCAGGACTTTGCCAGAACGGAAGGCATCAGGATCACAGGAAGCCTCATAGTCGCGCAGCTGCTTGCCGGCGCCATATCCGGAATGGGTGGTGCCATTGACATCATGGGCGTATATGACCGTTACATCTGGGATCAGACACCTGGTGTAGGTACAGATGGCTTGCTGGTGGCAGTACTGGCCAGAAAGAATCCGGCACTCGTTCCGATTGCGGCATTCCTTTTGGCATATATGCGTACCGGAGCTGCCATTCTGAATTACGCAACAGACATACCTCTGGAAATGGTACAGATGGTTCAGGGCATCATCATTCTCATGATAGGTGCTGAAGAATTCCTGGGCCCGATCAAGAACAGAATGATCTTCAGACTGGCTCAGAAGAAAGACAGGCAGAAGGAGGCGTTAGCAGATGTCAACACTAAGTAACATTCTGTTTATGACAATAAGGCTGTCAACACCGATCGTACTGGCTGCTCTTGCCTGTTCAATAACCAAAAAGGCAGGACTGCTTAACATGGGTGCCGAGGCTCTGATGCTGATGGCGGCGCTGATAGGCGTTCTGGTCAGTGCCTGGACACAGAGTCTGATCATTGGCTTAGTTGCCGGACTTGCCTCGTCAATACTGATCACGCTGATCATATGTTACGTTTCATTTGACCTGAAGTGTGATCTTAACCTTACTAACATTTCCATGAATAATGCGGTAATCGGAGGTACGGTATTCATCATGTACCTGGTTACCGGTCAGAAATCAGTTACGGCTGGCATTCTTAACAGTAAGACAATGCCTACCGTTAACATACCGATCATAAAAGACATACCTTTCATCGGAGAAGTCATATCAGGTCATAATGTCATGACATACATAGCAATCGTCATGATAGTGGCCGTATGGTTCCTGTTGTACAAGACCGTGCTGGGTCTGAGGATACGCTGTGTCGGCGAAAACCCGATGGCTGCTGAATCAGTAGGGATTTCCAGCAAGAAGATATGGTACATATCATATGCATTATCAGGCCTGGTTGCCGGAATGGGAGGAGTATTCCTGTCCATGGGCTATCTGTCCTGGTTTGCCAGAGACATGATGGGTGGAAGAGGCTTCATGGCCATGGCTGCGATGAACATAGCCAATGGTGAACCGGTTGGTTCAGCCGTCAACGCACTGCTGTTCGGCCTGGCTCAGGCATTTGGAACGTTCATTCAGCGTTTCAACATCAACGCTGACCTGATACTGGCGTTCCCGTACATGTTTGCCGTACTGCTGATATCTGTACTGACATTCATCAGACAGAGACAGGAAAAGCAGCATAGGCTGAACATGATCAAGGCCCGTGAACAGAAGGTATGATCTATGAAAAAGATAATAATGGATGTTGATACGGGAAGTGATGATGCCTTAGCCATCATGCTGGCAATACTGAGTAAGAAACTTGAAGTCGAGGCGATCTGCAGCGTTGAAGGATCAAGGCCGGCAGAAAACGCAGCCGATAATACGTTGCGGGTACTGCATCTGCTTAACAGAGAAGACATACCGGTTTATAAAGGCTGCACTGCACCGATGGTAAAAAGCATCTACAAAGACCGTCTGAACATCTGGGAAGAAAGATACCGTCCTGAATACCCGATCAGAGAGAGGGTAAGATTCCATATAGACTTTGATTATCTGGAACCTTCTGAGGCCGGATATCAGAACATAACAGCACTGGAATTTTATCTTGACTATCTGAGAAGAAGTGAAGAAAAAGTAACCATCGTTGCCACCGGACCTCTTACCAACATAGGGATGCTGCTGAGGGCAGAACCAAGGGTTGTCGACAGGATAGAAGAAATAGTGGTAATGGGCGGCGGTTACGACATCAGCAATGTTTCAAGCAGTGCTGAAGCCAATTTCTGGAGGGATCCGGAAGCCGCGTCAATAGTAATCAACAGTGGCTGCAATGTCCTTCTGGTACCGCTGGATGCTACCCATAAGGCATACATAACAGCTGCTGAAGCGGATGTCATAGAAAAAACAGGCAATGACATAGCTGCCTTTGCGGCAAAGCTCATCCGTCAGAGGATCCTGGCGCATAACATATCACAGCCTCTGGAAGAACCGGAATCAGCTGCCATTCATGACGCACTGGCTCTGTGTTACCTTCTGGATCCTGAAGTTCTTAGAGATGTCAGGGAAGTGCACTGCGAGATCGGCTTAAGAGATTTTTCAGACGGCCAGACGATAATAGATCCAAGATATTATGATGAACAGCATAACTGCCGCTTTGCCTTCAGTGCCGACCGTAAGAGATTCATTGATCTCGTTACGGAAACTTTCCGAAAGAGTGCGGAGGTGATTTCATGAGAAAGGTAATTCTCGATGTTGACACCGGAAGCGATGATGCCGTTGCCATCGTCACAGCCGCCTTTGCGAAAGAAGTTGATCTGGTAGCTCTCTGCAGCGTGTGGGGCAATCTGCCAATCGATGTTACGACTGATAATACTTTAAGAGTTGTGTCAGCCTTTGACATTAACGTTCCCGTTTACAGAGGATGCGCCAGGCCACTGGTCAAGGATCTGGTTGCCGACTATCCGCCAAAGAAGATCAGAAAACTGGTTGATGAAAACGGCAGACCGCTGTCAATGCATACTCCCAACATGGGGCTGCCGGAGACGGACAGAAAAGCGGAAGATCTGCCGGCTGCCATGTTCTATGTTGATTATCTGAGAAAGGCAGATGAAAAGGTTACGGTGGTTCTGGTAGGACCTCTGACCAACTTTGCGCTTGCCTTGAGGATAGACGAGAGGATCATTGATAAAGTTGAGGAAGTAATAGTCATGGGTGGAGGTCACCATTTTGCCAATGCCAGACCATGCGCTGAAGCCAACATCTGGAATGATCCTGAAGCGGCTCAGATCGTTCTGGAATCCGGCTGCAAGGTTACCTTTGTCCCGCTTGACGCCACTCATCAGGCCTATATAACGTGGGATGACTGCGTAAGAATGAGAAAGATCGGTTCACCTGCCAGCGTTTTCTGCGCTGAACAGATCGAACAGAGAATCAGGGTGCATAGCCTTACTCAGCCGTTAGAAGTGCCAGACAGTGCAGCGGTACATGATCCATTGTGCATTGCCTACATAATTGATCCTTCAGTACTGAATGATCTCAGACACGTGCACATGTACGTCGGTCAGGGCGGACCGGGAGAAGGACAGACAATTGTCGACGGACGTTATTATACTCAGAAGAAAAACTGCTGGTTTGCGTTTAACGGTGACAGAGACAGATTCGCAGACATTCTGATCAGAGTATTGGAAAACAGCGTGGTACAGTCATGATAAGAGAGTATTACCAGGCAGGGGAAAGAAAGATGGAACTGGAATTCTATCTGCCTGAAGAAAAAAGAGAATCCTGTCCGTGCGTGGTATTCTTCTATGGTGGAGGATTTACCTCAAGAAACATGGACAGTTTCAGCAGACACTGTGAATACTTCAGCAGCAGGGGGTTCATCTGTGTAAATGCTGATTATGGGCTGGTAAATGAAACCGGTGACCTGAAGGAATGTTACAGGGATGGTTTCAGAGCTTATGAAGAAGTACTGAAACTGGCGGATAAATATGGAATAGACAGACAGAAAACGGTTGTATGCGGCAGTTCGTCAGGAGGATCCTTAGCTGCCCATGTAGCGCTGATTACAGGCAAGCCGGTTAAAACGGTACTGATCAATCCCGGAGTTGCCTGGCTTTACGGAAATGTGGAATACATTGAAAGAGAAGGCAGCGGGACCGGAAGAATAATTGAACAGGAAGCACACCGTCATCAGGATTGGGAACAGGCATATTACCTGCTTGAAGAACACAGGCTTCCTGACACGCTGATAATGGTGGGAACAGCTGATGAAGTATGTTACAGAGGAAGTGCACTGTTTCATCAGAAAGCCCTGGAAAAGGGATACGAAAGTAAACTGGTTCTGTTTGAAGGCCTTAAGCACGGTCAGTTTAACTGGCAGAGAAGTGAAGGGAATACAGGATTCAGTAAATCACTGGAAATAATGGATGAATTTCTGAAGAATATGATTTCAACGGAGGGATAACAATGAACAGTAAGATTACTATTGAAATGCAGAATGCCTTCGGGCGGTTTATTCAGCTTTATCACATGGACAGGGTTACGGAAGCTGATTATCTCTTCTGCAAAAATGCCGTATTATGGATGCCTGATCTGGACATAAAGGCAGAAGGCATAGAAGCCATCAGAAAAACGCTGAAGGAGCTTCAGGAAAAAAGAACAGCAGCCGGAATATACCGTGATGTTCACATGCCTCATACTCCATGCTTTGATACAAGGGAAGATGATACTCTTGGACTGGCAACCTGGGATCTGCACACCTTTTACGTAACAAAAGGTGACGAAGGCGACCAGATGGAATATGATTACGGCAGAATTGATGCTACATTCAGGCAAGAGGATGGAATGTGGAAGTTTGAATCTCTCGACTGGTGGGATGTAGAATCATTTGTACCATGGGAATACGATGCAGAAAAGGATGACAGCTGGGTAAACAAGCCTCAGGATCTGCCTTATCCTCCGGCATACACGGGAAAGAATACTACGCGCGACTTCTATGCTGTTCAGAACATGATCTCCCGTTACGGACAGAACAACCGTAAATATCCATTTGAGGATACCTTTGTTAACAGCGATGATGTTACCTATCGGGCAATGCCGTTTACAATGGAAACTGTAAAGGGCGTTGAAAACGTCAGAGCCGAGTTGGACAGACTTAACGAAATGGAAAATGTCAACATCGGCAAATATGTATTTGTTCCGTCAACCGGCGCACCGGTTATTGAGATGAGCGAAGACGGAACGGAAATAAATGCCCAGTGGATGGTTTCTTGCAACACCTTTGAAGGAGAGGCATTCGGGATTAACGAACCCCCTTACATGTATGTTAGAAGGATCGGCTTCCTGACTGTTACCTGTGTCAGGGAAAACGGACAGTGGAGAGTCAGAAATTTTGACATCAACAACTTCATGAGCGTACCTCCGTTTGGCTTTGATTCATACTGCCAGATGAAGAATACCGGCAACAATCTGTGGTATCAGAGAGTCGGCATGTTTGAAAACAAGTGGAAAATGGCCCCGCCAAAGATGGGCGGAGATTTCCCGGAAGAACTGCCGTATCTTGAAAGCGTACTGGCTCACTGGGTCAGTTCATACAGAAGAGGTGATTACGTAAAGTTCCTGCATGAGAACAGTTTTAACGATGAATATGAGTCATTCTTCCACTCCAGAGGACAGGGACGCTGTGCTCCGGCAGTAATTGGAACGGACAACCTGATGGAATTCTTTGCCCTTGGAGCATTCCAGTATCATCATCAGCAGATAACCAATCACGGCGGCATGTCCCCGGACATTGAGATCAGTGCTGACGGACGTTATGCGACAATGTCATATTTTGACATCAACACAACGGCCTTTGATCCTGGAAAAGCCAACAGCAGAACCATTGACGTATCTACTGACTGGAATCAGGACAACTCCGGTTTTGAACATACTCCATGCCGCTATCAGCTGAGCATGTATACGCTGGCAGCTGCCAAGGTTGAGGGCCAGTGGAAACTGATCCAGATCGACTGGGAAACACTCGTTGCCTTCCCTGTAATATACCTTGCCAACAAGAGTTCAAGAGGATGGGCAGGTTCAGTTACTGACTTCAAGTATCCGGACGTATTTGAAAAGTACCAGTATTCACCGATCAGAAAGATCAGCAAGCAGTCATAATGCATTATTCTGATATGTATCTTCCCATGACAGACTGTTGTGTCTGGGGGGATACATATCATTTTGTGTAATAACAGAACAGAAATAAAAATCACCTCCTGCCTTGTTATGTCTTACATTTCAAGAGCATGGGGTGATTCTGCTGTAATGATTTTACTTCTTTATTTCTCTTTCAACCGTCTTATTGCCCAGATATTGAGGTCTGACCGTCCCTGATGATATTGCCATGAACTGGTCATCAAGATTATTTTCGCTGAGGAATCGGATGGTTATCTGTTCAGAGAAATCCGTGTCCTCTACGGTGGCATTCTTTCTTAACAGCTGATCTGCCCGGCTGTAGAGATCGTAGGGCAGGATCACTTCGTATTCCTGCATGGTGACCGGCTCAGTCAGCTCGGCCAGCTTAATGGCTGAGGTAACGGACTGCTGGTAGGCTCTTACCAGACCGCCTGTGCCTAACAGGGTACCGCCGAAGTAGCGTACGACGATGGCCAGGACGTTGTCGAGATCTTCATGTCTCAGACATTCCAGCATCGGCAGGCCGGCCGTGCCGCTTGGTTCACCGTCATCGTTGGAACGCTGAATGTTGCCGATGATCATGGCCGTGCAGTGATGGGTTGCTGAAGGGTGCTGCTTGCGCACCAGAGCCAGGGTTTCCCTTGCCTGCTGTTCATTTTCCACAGGGAAAAGCATGCCAATGAATCTTGACTTCTTTATCTCAATCTCTGTTTCAACAGGCTTTTTAAGGTGTAACATAAGTAAAGTATACACTAAAAGAATACAACCAAGTATGTTATAATATTAAATGTTTTGTGAATGGAGGTTTTTCTATGACCAATAAACCGGGAAGAGTTCTGACTCCTGAGGAAAAAGCGCGTCGTATCAAATACCGCAAGCAGAGAAAAATAATATTTCCAATTTCCAGGATAACGTTCCTGTTAACTTTAGTATCATCCATAGTTTTCTTCTTTGTTCTGAAGGGCTTCGGCTTACTGCCCGGCAAGTGGCTGCTGATCTTCGGAATTATCTTGCTGCTGATCAACATCTACGTTGCGACCGTAGCTCTGATGCACAAGATGAGCAACAAGCGCAAGTTGAGACAGTCCATCATCAGCGCCATTCTGAGCATCCTGATGATTGTCGGCTCAATTGCCCTGCCTTCATACAAGGGCAAGATCGCCCGCATCTTCAATCCGGTACCAAAGGAAGGCGAACTGAACATTAACGTCTATACCCTGAAGGAATCAGGATACAATAAGCTGGAAGATCTGGCTGGCCGCAAGGTCGGTACCCAGAAGCGTCTGGACCGCGATGCCCAGGATTATGCCATCACGCAGGTAAACAGAACAATAAAGTCTAACCCGGTCGTAGAGATCCAGTGTGATAACATCTACGATGCCGTAGAGGCCTTATACAGCGGAAACGTTGCGGCCATCATGATGAATGAGACCTATGTCAACATCATCAAGGACAACGCTGACTATACCAACTTCCTGGAAGACACCAACATGATCTACCAATGTGCACATAAGGTAAAGGTCACCTTTGACCCGGCCAAGGTTGGCAACATTACCAAGGAACCGTTCATCATCGGCATCGTCGGCAATGATGAATGGGTATATGATGACCTCAACGCAATGAGCGGCTACAGAACTGACGTCAACATGCTGGTTGCTGTCAACCCGACAACCAAGCAGGCACTGATCATATCCATTCCGAGAGATTCCTATGTCGCTCTGGAAGGAAACTATAATCACATGGACAAGTTGACCCACGCTTCAACGACATCTGTTTCCGTTTCAACCGGTCTTGAAGCCTGGATGAAGACAGTTGAGAATCTGTTTGGCTGTGACATGAACTATTTCGTCAAGATCAACTTTGCCTCAATGGTCGACATTGTTGAAGCACTTGGCGGCGTTGATCTGTATAACCCATATGAATTCACAGCCTACTATGAAGACTGTGATGAGTCAATCGGCTACTGGGAAATGATCAACAAGACCTTCCCTGAAGGCGAATTACATTTGAATGGAAGAGAAACACTGGCATACTGCCGTGAAAGATACAGCCTTCCTAACGGTGACTTCGGACGAAACGAACATCAGACAATCGTGTTGAAGGCTCTGGTAAACAAGGTCACAGACCCATCGATCATCTCCAAGATCGACCCGTTATTGAAGGCTTTACAGGGCAAGTTCATGACAAACATGGACATCAATGAAATGTTTGCCCTGGCTCAGATGCAGCTGGATGATCTGGCTGTCTGGGACATTCAGTCATATGCCATTTCAGGCGATGTTGATTACCTGTACTGCTGGGTACCTGATGAATACCTGTCCGTAGTAGATCTTTATGACAGTACGGTTTCCAACGCAGCAGGATACATTCAAAAATTAATGAACAACGAAAAGATACTCGCAGAATAACGGAGGTTTAGTAATGGCACAGCACTACGATACAGTCATAATCGGCTGCGGTGAAGCAGGATTATATGCCGCTTATGAACTGGTCCAGAAAGCACCTGACAACAAGATCCTGATCCTGGAAAAGGGCAAGGATCTGAAACACAGAAAATGCCCGATAGTAGAGGGAAAGGTAAAGGAATGCATCAACTGCCCGACATGTGCGATCATGAACGGGTTCGGCGGTGCAGGCGCCTTCTCTGACGGTAAGTTTAATTTTACAACCGACTTCGGCGGCTGGCTGACAGACTTCATTGATCAGGAAGAGGTCATGGATCTGATCGAACACGTTGATACCATCAACGTCAGATTCGGCGCTACCGAGGAGAGATTTACCACCAACAGCGACGAGGCCAGAAAACTCAAGAAGCTGGCACTGCAGAATGACCTGCACCTGCTCAACGCTTCCTGCAAGCATCTGGGTACGGAAAACAACATCCGCATTCTCGGCAACATCTACGATTATCTTAAGCAGCACTGCGACATCAGATTCAATGCTGAGGTAAAGGCCATTAAGAAGGATCCGCTGACTGTTGAACTGAAGAACGGTGAAACCATCGACTGTGATTATCTGGTCGCAGCTCCGGGCAGAAGCGGTGCCGAATGGTTCAGCGAACAGTGCCGTAACGTCGGTCTCAACATCACCAACAATCAGGTAGACGTAGGTGTACGTGTTGAATTACCGGCAATCATCTTCCAGCACATTACCGATGTCGTATATGAGTCAAAGCTGATCTTCCGTACGAAGCAGTACGGGGACAGGGTACGTACCTTCTGCATGAATCCGAACGGTCACGTCGTAACGGAAAACGTTGACGGCATTCAGACCGTTAACGGCCACAGCTACAGTGATCCAAGCCTGCAGTCAGAGAACACCAACTTTGCTCTGCTGGTATCAAGCAGATTCACCAAGCCATTTAATGAACCGTATAAGTACGGCAAACACATTGCCTCACTTACCAACATGCTTGGCGGCGGGGTAATCGTTCAGAGATATGGAGACCTGTTAAGAGGCAAGAGAACTACGGAACACCGCATGGCTACCTGTACGACCAGACCGACACTTAAGGCTGCTACTCCCGGCGATCTCTCACTGGCCATCCCAAAGCGTCAGCTGGATGACATCATTGAGATGATCGAAGCTCTCGACAAGATCGCACCGGGCACAGCCAACTATGATACGTTACTTTACGGTGCCGAGGTCAAGTTCTATTCCAGCAGAATTGAACTGAATGAAAATCTGGAGACGAAGATTCCTGGCTTCTTCGCCATCGGCGATGGGGCCGGCATAACCAGAGGACTGGCTCAGGCCGGGGCATCAGGTGTCAAGGTGGCCAGAGTAATAGCTGAAAGGTTTAACAAGAAATAATGCTGTATATAAATCAGAATGATTATCCGGACGTCAGTTATCCGACTAACGCCAGTGATCCTGAATCAAAATCCTATAAGGAAGGAACGATCGCATCTTCTGGATGCGGTCTTTGTTCTCTTTGCATGGTCGTTGATCAGCTTACGTTAAGAAAGCTGGATCTGATCGAGTGCCGTGATCTTTCAATTGCCAGTCAGGCCAATCTGAAGGTGGGTACCAACATGAAGGTACTTGGTCCGATCGTCGCTGAGATGTACGGACTGGATTTCGCCAGAAGCGAATCTGACGAGGAAATGATCGAATGCCTTAACAATGGGGGCAAGGTCATCATCAATGTCGGCGGTGATCACGATGATTACATCGGCGTCTTCAGTGACGTTGGTCACTACATTACTGCCATCGGCATTGATCATGGTTACATAAAGATACTTGACCCGGCTTACCGTAAGGGCAAGTATGACATAGAGGGCAGAAAGGGCAAGGTAACTGATAAGGACGGGATCCTTTTCACCACTGCCCAGGTTCTGCATGAGGATACGGAGAACAGAAGACCAAGGTACTATCTGTTCAGTAATGGAGTCAGTTTATGATCGATAAGGAATTATATCTGAGAGAACTTGAGGAACTGGTAAATGTTGACTGCGGTTCTCAGAACGTTGCCGGAATAAACGTCATAGCCGATAAGCTGACTGGATGGTATCAGGATATCGGCTGGCACGTCACAAGACATGATCTGGGTGAAATGACCGGTCCATGTCTGGAAATAACCAACAAGCCCGGCTGTGATCACTATGACTACATGTTCATCGGCCACATGGATACTGTCTTCCCTGATGGAACTGTCGCAAAGAGACCGTATAAGCGTGACGGCAATATCATCACCGGTCCGGGCAGTGAAGACATGAAGAACGGTGATCTGGCAATGCTGCACGTGGCCAGAAACCTGAGCAGGGAAGCTTTGGACAGATTAAGCATCTGCATGGTCTATAATCCTGATGAGGAGATCAGCAGCGTCTATTCCAAGGCCGTAGTTGATGAGATCGGCTCCCGCAGTAACGTGATATTCGTCATGGAGTCTGCTCAGAAACAGGGAATATCCCACTGCATCGGCAGAAAGGGCCGGCTGATGTATCACATCAGAGTTCACGGCAAGGCAGGTCATGCCGGCTACATCTACAAGGTCGATGTTGCCAATGCCATAGAGACCCTGGCCAATTACATTGTGGAAATACAGAAACTCGGCAGCCGTGAGAAGGGAACGACCGTAAACGTAGGAGTGATCAGCGGCGGTACGGCAGTCAATGTCGTTCCGGAAGAAGCTGAGCTGAAAGTGGAAATGCGCTTTACCTGCGTTGAGGAGCAGGAAAGGATCGAAAGGAGCATTGATGAACTTCTTAGCAGGGAATTTGTCCCTGGTACCAGAGGAGAAGTCGTCAGCAAGGCTCTTCAGCCATCCTGGACCCAGAGCGAGAAGGGTAAGGCATTCATAGAAAAGGTCGCTGAAATTGCGAAGAGAAATGATCTGCCGTTTGAGACTCACGAAAGAGGCGGTCTGTCAGATGCCAATCATCTGTCAGCTTACTGTCCGGTAATAATGGACGGCATGGGACCCTTTGGTGAGTTTGCTCACAGCGAAAGAGAATATACGACGCTGGAATCCTTTGAGCCGTGCGTCAGACTGCTAACATGCATATTGGAACAGATTTAATGAGGTGTAGTGATGTTCAGGTCAGTTAAGGAAGTACAGGAATTCATTAAGAAGAATGACGTAAGATACGTTGATTTCAAGATGTCAGATCTCAAGGGCCGCTGGAGGCACTTGAGCATTCCGGCAGAGAGATTTGACGAAGATACGGTAAGAGAGGGAATAGGCTTTGACGGTTCCAACTACGGTTATGCCAAGGTTGAAAACAGTGACATGGTCTTCATTCCTGATCTGTCGACGGCTGTCATTGATCCGTTTATTGAGGATAAGACGCTGACGATGATCGGTGACGTCATGGTGATCGACAGTCCCAACAGGCCGTTTGATCAGTATCCCCGTAACGTTGCCAGGGCAGCCATTGAATACATGAAGAAGATGGGTGTTGCCGATGAGATGATCATCGGGCCTGAATACGAGTTCCATGTATTTGACAGCGTTACCCGCAAGGTCACGCCGGATGAGGTAGGCTACAGACTCAGAAGCCATGAATCCTACTGGAGCAGCGACAGTGATGTAAGCCTGGGCTTCCATAACGGACGTACGGACGGCTATCATGCCGTAATGCCGAATGATTCAACGGCTAACCTGAGAAATGAGATCTGTGATAACATGACCACATTCGGCTGTGAGGTCAAGTATCACCATCACGAGGTCGGCGGATCAGGTCAGCTGGAGATCGAAGTCAATCTCGGCGAAATGCTGAAACTGGCGGATGATACGATGTCTGCCAAGTACATCATCAGAAATACCGCTGTTAAAAACGGCAGGACCGCTACGATGATGCCTAAGCCGATATACGGCGAGGCTGGTAACGGCATGCACGTGCACATGTTACTGAAGAAGGATGGCGTAAACATCTTTTATGAAAAGGGCAGTTACGGCAATCTCAGTCAGACGGCCATGTACTTCATTGGCGGCTTATTGAAACACGTAAGAGCCTTATGCGCCATTACCAATCCTTCAACGAATTCATACAAGAGATTACTGCCGGGCTTTGAGGCACCGGTTACCGTCGGATATGCCACGGCCAACAGAAGCGCCGTTATCAGAATTCCGGGTTATGTTAAATCTCCTGACAAGGTACGCTTTGAATTGAGAAATCCTGATGCCACCTGTAATCCGTATTATGCCTATGCGGCAATACTGATGGCAGGTCTTGACGGCATTAACAATAAGATCGATCCGGCAGATCACAACTGGGGTCCGTTTGACTTCAACCTGTATACTCTCAGCAGTAAGAAAAAGGCAGGACTGGAACATCTGCCTTCATCTCTGGAAGAAGCCATAAGGGAATTAAGGAAGGATCATGACTTCCTGACCGCAAATGGCGTATTCCCTGAAAGTCTGATCGAAACCTGGATCGAATCACTTGAAAAGGATATTGCCAGAGTAAACAATATCCCTCATCCTGCTGAATTTGATCTGTACTACGATCTATGAGAAGACGTTAAGTGAATTTACAAGCTTATCGAGAACATCACGTCTTGTGATGTAGTAGGTAAGCTTTTCTTTTCGCAGCGTACCCTCATCGACCAGTTTCTTCATTATCTTTTCCAGATGCCGGTAGGAAACACCCAGCGATTCGGAGATGACGGTCTTCTTGATCCTGAAGACGTCGCCGTTACTGTTGTCGAGAATGAACTTGGCCAGCCGGTATTCCAATGGGAAGGAAATGTGGTGAGCCAGAACCAGCGCGGTCTTTCTTTCCTTGTCTACCAGTGAAGAACACAGATGGTAGAGAAAGCTGACATCGTTAAGAATGATGTCACGGCATTTTCCTGTGTCGATGGCAATGCAGGTGCATTCGGTAAGGGCATCGACGTTGAACGGACTGTCGTTCTTGATCAGTTCGATCTCTCCGATCAGGCAGGGACCGCTAAGGGTGTTGATGATGACCGTGCGGCCGTTTTCCATTATGGCGCTGACCTGACATCTTCCGGAATAAAGGTAATAGAGGTACTCTGACTTTTCGCCTAGGAAGATCACGTTCTCCCCGGGAGAAAATCTTACGGCATGGGCAAATCTGTCAGTCTTGTCTGAAAAAAACTGCCTGTACTGCTGGGAACATGTTATCTGTCTGAATAGTCTGTCATTCTTTATTGTTTTCATAAAAATACGTCATTTATCCTATTTACCTATATCCTAACATACTATAATCTGCTTGAAAACAAGGAGAGACAACATGGAAAAGGTAAAGATGATATTAGACTGTGATACGGGACATGATGATGCGATAGCTCTTATGGTAGCTGCCAGACATCCTCAGATCGACTTACTGGGCGTAACGGTGGTAGCCGGCAATCAGGTTCTGGAAAAAACTCTGCCCAACACTCTCAGTGTATGCCAGCATCTAAATCTTGACGTTCCGGTATACGGCGGCATGAGCAAGCCGATGGTAAGAGATCAGATCACTGCCGGTGACATTCACGGTAAAAGCGGCCTCGACGGTCCCGTCTTTGAACCGCTGGTAAGAGAAGCTGAGAAGAAGCATGCCGTTAATTTCATCATCGATACCCTGATGGAGTCAGACGGTGACATTACCCTGGTACCGGTCGGTCCGCTGACAAACATCGCCATGGCCATAAGATTACAGCCGGCAATCACTAAGAAGATCAGAAGGATCGTACTGATGGGTGGCGCCGTCGGACTTGGCAACTGCACACCGGCAGCTGAGTTCAACATCTACGCTGACCCTGAGGCTGCCCATGTCGTACTGACATCCGGGGTTCCAATAGTAATGATGCCTCTGGATCTGACCAATACCGCTCTGGCTGACATGAAGATCATTGAGAGAATGGAAGCCATCGGTAACAGGGCCGGAAAGCTGTTTGGCGACATCATGCGCTTTACGCTGAAGAGTCAGGCACTCAATGGCTTATCTGCCGGACCTGTTCATGACGTTACGGCAGTCACCTATCTGGTGGTACCGGAAATCTATCATACCAAGGACATGCATGTGGATGTGGAGCTTGACAAGGGATTAGGCTACGGCAGAACGATATGTGACGTCAATGACAGATACCATGCAGAAAAGAACGTTACCGTAGGCCTGAGCCTGGATCTTGATAAGTTCTGGGATCTGGTTGAGGAAACCTTAAGAAGACATGAATAACAGACGAAAGTCTGTTATTTTCTTTCCAATAATTGTAAAATACATTTAGATGCGAGGTGAAAATAATGAATTTATTAACAGCAGGCATACTGGCATATGTCGGTTCACAGGTATATCAGAGTCTTAAGAAAAAGGCCTTTACTCTGACTGTCGCCGTCCCGAGAGGATGGGTCGAAGTTGATGAAGGCATGTTCAGAGCAACCAGAAGTGACAGAGCATTCGTCATTCTGCACAAGACACCGGAAGAAGTACTGGCCGAAAGCCAGCACTATCAGGCTCTCAAGTCATCACTGCCGGGCAAGATGGTGCAGAAGGATGACAATACCTTCGTTTATTTCTACATTGACCAGAAGAACGATCAGGGTTACGTACTTGGTTTCAGCAACATGAACATCGCTGAGATCACGTTACTGTGCTCATCGATCAAGCCGGTATAGCAAGTAAGATGAACAATAAGAAGATCGCCTACTACGGCATGGGGATAGCGCTTTACGTGGTCCTGTCCCTGACCATCAAGATACCGCTGATAAACCACATCAAGACAGACTTCGGTTATGTCGTCTTCGGAGCGTTTCTGAATCTGTTTGGTGCTGAGGCAACGATAGTCGGTGTAGCCGGCTGCATCCTCAGCAACATGTTAACGGGCGGCTCATTCCCGATCGGCTGGATAATCGGCCAGCTGTTCATTGGAATCAGCTGCGGTCTGTTCTTCAGAAAGACAGATAAGATGTGGCTTAAGATACTGTTCGCAATAGCGTCCGTATTCATTGGCATTGCGGTCATCAAGACAGCCGTTGAGGTGATCTTCTTTAATCTGGCCTTAGAGGCAAAAATAATCAGAAGCCTGGTAGCCTTCGTGGCTGATGCCATTCCGATGGCGCTGGGATTATTGATAAGCACCAAGATCAAAGTCAGGGAGTAACATATGAGAACAAAGGTAATACTGGACGTGGATACCGGAATCGATGACGCCTTAGCCATCGCTTTTCTTTTAGGAAAGAAGGAAGTCGATGTCATTGGCATTACCACCTGTTTCGGCAACGTGACCGTACAGACGGCTACTGAGAATACGCTGAATCTGTTACATCTTCTGGGAAGAGATGATATTAAGGTATACCCCGGGGCAGACAGACCCTGGAGCGGCAGGGAGTGGATCATCGGTGAACACCTTCACAGGATCCACGGTTATAACGGCATCGGAAACGTCGAACTGGACAGAAGTCTGAATGAAGCCGAGAAGATCACTGCCTGGCAGTTCATGGCGGAATCAGCCAGAAGATACGGTGATGAACTCATGCTCATATGCGTAGGTCCTTTGACCAATCTGGCTAATGCCATCAGACTGGATAAAGAAGCCATCGCTTCCTGTCAGAGGATCACCCTCATGGATGGGGCATTGACCGTCAGCGGCAACATCTCGCCATATGCCGAGGCTAATGTATATAATGACAGCGAAGCAGCTGAATATGTGTTATCCAGCGGCATTGACGTGAACATGATCGGTCTGGACGTTACCCTGCAGACCATAGTTACGGACAGGGAATTAGGGTTCTGGCAGACTCTGAATACCCTTAAGAGCAGGAAGCTGTTTGAGATAGCTGCTTACTATTACTTCAATGAATTCAAGGAAGTAAAGGGCGGGGCGCTGCATGACCCGCTGGCTGTTGAGGCTGCGGTAAATCCTGAAATAGCCGACGACTGGCTGAGGATCAATCTGACCGTTGATCAGGAAGGCGTTACCAGAGGCAGGATCCATACGACCAAGGAATTAATGAGCAGGGAACATAAGAATGTCAGTTATGCACTGAACGTTGACGCGGATACTTTCATTAAGAGATTCGCCGATACGGTGAGTGAAGTGCTGAAATAGAATCTGAGAGGATCATCATGACGGTATCGTTCAGAAGAATGACGGATGAGGAATATGAAGTCTTTTACCGCTGGAGCGTCAGGAATCAGGCAGAAGAACTGGCTGAAGAGCTGAAGATGTCTATAGACAGGGCTATGGCAGAGGCGGAAAAAGAGATCGGGGAAATGTTGCCGCAGGGAAAAGACAGCGAAAACAGTCAGCTCATGACCGTGCTGGCTGATGAGGAAAACGTCGGGTTCATCTGGTTTCTGTATGAGGAAACGGAAGGCCGCAGACAGTGTTTCCTGTGCGAGTTGGCCATCTGGGAAAAGTACCGTCGGAAGGGATACGGGCAATCAGCCCTGCAGTTCATGGAAGAGAAGGCCGGGGAAGACGGCATACGGGAGTGTGTTCTGTTTGTCAGAAACGACAATCAGGAAGCTGTGAAACTGTATGAAAAATGCGGTTATCATGTTCTGAGGGAACACGGTTACGGCAGATACATGAATAAGACATTGTGAAGCGGGTGGATAACGCCTGCTTTTTGTTAACTTGTTAAAAAGCTGTAAATAGTGTATTATGCTGAAAAGGAATTAAATATGAAATATTTTGGCAGGTTTTATCTGGATAACGAAAAGGACATCATCGTTGAACTGTACAGGGAAAACGATGAACTTTACTATGTCTTAAGAACACCTAACCACAATACCGGAAATCTCATTACCAACTTTGCCCGGCTGTGCAGTCTTGACATCTCTTATGATGATATCGGTCTTAAGGTAGTGCGGGGAAAGATACCGGCATACATCGATGCGGATAATCGCCTGATGTATATTCTGAGATTCGGCAATACCAAGGTAGCCAACATCTTCCCGGACGGCAGAGTGGAACTCAAGGCCACGATTCCGGCCGTTTCCAAAACGCTGATGAGTCAGACCAAGGACTATAAGCTGGATGAGGCCAGAACCATCATCAAGACCTACATACTGAATGATTGCAAGTTCAGAAGTGATCTGCATACCCACATGAATGCCAATCTGTCAGGTGACATTCTAATAGCCCTGGCCATCAGTCATCAGATCAGATATCCGCTGTATTACGTAAAGAAGCTGGAACTGAGACTGTCAGAGAGACAGGAAGCCATGCTGAAAACGCAGAGGGAAAAGGTCGCTGAGAAATACAGGGATTCCAGGCTTAAGGGCAAGTATCTGACCAGAAAGATCGATGACAACACCTTCATCAACTTTGCTGACCTGATACTGAGAAACATCCGCAATTCCTCATATAACATCAATAAGATAAGAGCTTCATTGAGCATATTAAAGGACGGACAGGCTGTATTCACCAATCTGGAAAAAGTCTATCTGTACCGCTATGTCTTTACCAAGGGTCAGCCTTCTGACTACAGGGTAAGTACTGATAACTATGGATCAATAGAGGATAAGGACATCAGGAACTATCTGACCCAGATGTTTGAAGATGAAAAGAAACACTCATACAGCCTGTTCCAGGATAAGCTGTTATGGATAGCGAGGACCTATCAGAAACAGGGAATTGACTATGTAGAGATCTCCGATACTACTCTGGTAAAGAAGGACGCTGCAGTTAAGATGCTTAAGGAAGTCCATGAGGTAATGGACAGAATCACCGAGGAAACCGGAGTTACCATCAGATTCCTGGCTTCATTAAGAAGAATACCTCTGACGCTGGTAAGAGATCAGATCACTGCTTCTGACTATCTGCAGGAAAATCTGAGGGTATTAAGGGCAGTTGCCATTGATCCCTACATTGCCGGAAGCGACATCGTCGGTGAGGAGATAAACGACATCAGGGAACTTGAACCTGTCATAAGAGAACTCACGCACATAGCCAATGATAATCCGGGATTCTCGATAAGGATCCATGCCGGTGAGAATGACGGCCTGAAGGATAACGTTGAAAACAGCATCCGCTGTGTTGAGGAATCATTACTGCCGGGCCAGAAGATGCCGCAGATCAGGATCGGTCACGGCCTGTTTACAGCCAATCTGCGCAGTGAAAAGGGCAGACGGCTAATGGAATACATGAAGGACAATGACGTCGTTCTGGAGTTCCAGATAACCTCCAACGTGAGACTGAATAACTTGAATCAGATAAGCAATCACCCATTGAAGAAGTATCTGGCCGGAGGCATAAAGTGCGTTCAGGGAACGGATGGAGCCGCCATCTACGGCACAAATCCGATTGACGAACAGCTTTCTCTGGAAAAGCTGCTGCATCTCAGTACTGATGACATGGGCAGGATGAAGAAGGCTGAAACGGAAATAGTCAGAAAGAGTCTTAAGAACTTCGCTGACAAGAAGAAGAGATTCGCTGAACTGCTTAAGGGCAGGGACATTGAGGAATACCTCAGTGAGAGAATAAATGAAACGGAAGGATTCATTTCCGAAGAGGTTAATGATAACAGAGTTGAATCAGGACTGTTACTGAACGACTTCATTCAGGAGATGCCGTGGGATAAGTATCCGGTGATCATTGCCGGAGGCAGCTTCAATAATGATACCCACGTCACCAGAATTACTGATGGCGGAAAGAAGATCATCAGGGATCTGCTGAACAGACTTGATAAGAATAAGGTATTCTTCGTCATCGGTGACGGCAGAAGCGGCTATGAGAGATACCTGGTAGATAATAATGCAGGCTTTGACATCTATGCCATTGTACCGGCCGTCATTAACCGCAATGAGAAGGAATACTTCTATAAGAATAAGCTGAAGGCCGTCATATCAACCGAGATGAACAGAATGGGATTATACAAGTCCTTCAATTATGAGATATTTGAGAGAAGGGAATCTACGGTAATTGCCTTTGACGGCAACTCGGCTGTACTTAACCTGATCCAGGAAGCCAGAAACGGCAAGGGCAGGGCTCACATCTTTGCCAGCAGCCATTCAAAAAGCCTTAAGAATAAGGCTGAATCGTTACATGGTTACATCAGATTGTTCGGCTGGAATGACGACATTGTCTCTTCTATAGAAGATATTGTTGCACAAGCCAGTATGCCAGAAGTTCAATGAAAAGAATGAACGGGAGGCCACCAAGAAAAAGCGGCTTCCTTATTTTGTGGCGGAACAGGAACATGCCGGCCAGGGCTCCGAAGATGCCGAAAGCTGACATTATCAGCAGGGTCTTTTCCGAAATGCGATACCTGTTTCTGAAAGCCTTGAACTTATCGGCACCATAGGTTATGAATGTCAGAATGTTCATTACTGCGTAAATGATGAGAATGTTTTTGTTCATGATCGTCCTCTATACAGTAATGATATCATAACCGTCAGAGTACGAAGAAGAATATCATGATGAAATGGCACAGTGAACCCATCAGGACAAACAGGTGGAAGACTTCATGACTGCCCCAGTCCCTGTTGAATGATATCTTAAGGGCATAGAGTACGCCTCCAATGGTATAGGAGATTCCTCCCAGCAAAAGCCAGAAGAAACCTGTCTGACCAAGGGAAGAATATATGGTTCCGATCTTCAGTATGGCCAGCCAGCCCATGGCTATGTAGATTATCGATGAAACGTACTTCGGGCAGTAGACCCAGAAAGCCTTGAGCAGGATCCCGGCAGCTGCGACGGACCAGATTATGATCAACAGCGGAATGCCTGTTTCCCTGGGCAGGGCAGTCAGACATATCGGGGTGTAGGTTCCCGCAATCAATAGGAAGATGCTCATGTGGTCAAGCTTCTTAAGAATCCTGTCAGGTCTGGATGGCAGTACGAAGCTGTGATGAGACGTTGATGCCCCATAAAGCAATACCATGCTGAGCATGTATATGGCTGCTCCAACCAGATCAGCTGGACTGCCGTCTGTAACGGCCACGCGGCTCATCAGCAGCGGTGTTACGGCGATGGCCGCAATGAAACCGATGAAGTGAGTCAGAGCACTGATGGGATCTCTGACGGAAAACATCGGCTTTTCTTCGAGTCTGTTAAGTTCTCTTAATGTTAATTCCTTCATGTGACCTCCTTGTCCGTATTTTAATAAACAGATATAATAAACTCATCAAAGGGTTTTTAAAAACTTCTAAACAGATTTTAAGAAATATCTAAAAACCTGTCAAGAGTTTTTCAAAAACCGATGAGGAGATAAATATGTTAAGAGATTTCAGTTTACCAACATACAGGGAGATACCGGCAGTAGGACTGTACCTTGACCAGACGTCAAAGTACATCAATGAAGTTTTGCAGGACCTGCCTGACTGTAACATCACCAATTCCATGATCTCCAACTACGTGAAGCATCATCTCATCAGCAATCCCGTGAAGAAGCAGTATTCAAGAGATCAGATCGCCTGTCTGATCTTCATTGCGGTTACCAAGAATACCCTGTCTCTGGATGAGGTGGCAGCCGTATTTGAAATGCAGAAGGGAACTTGTGAGATCAGGGAGGCTTACGTGACGTTCAGTGAGACATTTGAAAACTATCTGCATGGGGACGGTCAGATGACATATGAGGAAACGGACAGTGCAGAACTCAGACTGTTAAGGAGAATCGTAGTAACAGTTGTAAATCACTATCATCTTAATGAAGAGCTGAATCAGTTGAGGAAATAAAACATGAAACAATACATCGTCGACGCTTTCGCCAGTGAGCCATTTACCGGCAACCCGGCCGCTGTCTGCGTAATGGACAGCTGGCCATCTGAAGATTCAATGAAGAAGCTGGCCATGGAAAACAATCTTTCCGAAACGGCCTTCATCGTAAGAGAAGAGCAGGGCTATCATCTGCGCTGGTTTACTCCGGCAACGGAAGTTGAACTGTGCGGCCATGCCACCCTGGCTTCATCTTTCGTCATTCTGAACTACTATGAACCGGACAGTAACGAAGTAGTCTTCAATACCGTCAGCGGCAGACTGACCATCAAGAGAAACGGTGATCTCTATGAGATGGATTTCCCAACTTACGAGCTGAAGGAGATACCGGTAACCGATGACATGGAAAGGGCCTTTGGCATAAGACCTCTTAAGGCAGTTCTCGGCATGGATATGATCTGTGTATTTGAAAATGAGGAACAGGTCATTAACATGAATCCTGACCAGAATCTGTTAATGGGAATTGAGGGCAGGCTGCAGAACGCGACTGCTCAGAGTAAGGAAGTGGACTGTGTATCACGAAGCTTCTGTCCGAAGGTCGGCGTACCGGAAGATCCGGTATGCGGATCAGCCCACTGCCAGATCGCTGATTACTGGGCTGGTGAACTTGGCAAGAAGGAGATACATGCCTATCAGGCCTCAAAAAGAGGCGGACATTTGTACTGCAGAATGAAGGATAACGGCAGGATCAGCATCAGCGGTAAGGCTGTACTTGTGGCCGTATCCGAACTTAATCTGGAATTGAGATAGAGAGGTATCGTCATGAAGAAGATCGTTGTCATTAACGGAAGTCCCCGTCCCAACTGGAACACGGGAACACTGGTAAGAGAAGCCGCTAAGGGCGCTGAAGAAGAAGGAGCAGAGGTAGAGATCTTTGATCTATACAGACTGGAGAAGTTTACCGGCTGCGTTTCCTGTTTCGGCTGTAAGCTTGATCCCAACAAGGGCAGGTGCGTTTACAAAGACGGTCTGGCCCCGGTACTTGAAGCCATCAGACAGGCTGACGGTCTGATATTGGGCACTCCGAATTATCTGGGAAACGTTTCCGCAGGGTTCAGAGCCCTTTATGAAAGACTTGTATTCCAGTCTCTGACCTATAAGACGGAACCCCGCAGCTACAATGAGCATAAGATACCCGTGCTGTTAATAATGACCAGCAATGCCCCAGCTGAATACTATGGACCGATAGGATACAGAAAGATGCTTAACGGCTATAAGAAGTCACTGGAGACCTTTGTGGGTAAGACAAAACTGATGATTGCCGGCAATACCTTGCAGGTCAGTAACTACGACAGATACGACTGGACGATGTTTGATCCCAGGGTCAAGCAGGAGCGCCGTGAAAAAATATTCCCTGATGAATGCAGAAAGGCTCATGACCTTGGCGTGAAGATGGTCAGAAAACCGTGGCAGGAATGATCAGAGTTCTGTTTGTATGTCACGGCAACATCTGCCGCAGCCAGATGGCTGAAGCCATGTTCAGGGATCTGGTCAGAAAAAAGGGGAAGGAAGAAGTATTCTTCATTGATTCTGCCGGAACCAGTTCTGAAGAATACGACAACCCGATGTACTATGCTGCAAAGGAAAAACTGAGGGAGAACCGCATTGACTGCGGTAATCACCGGGCCAGGGCCATGAGAAGAGACGACTATCAGAAGTTTGACTATCTCATTGGCATGGACCAGTGGAACATCAGAAACATGACAAGGATATGCGGCGGCGATCCTGAGGGAAAGATCTTCCTGATGAAGAGTTTCATAGGGGGAAATAACGAAATATCCGATCCATGGTATACCCGGGACTTTGAAAGTACATATCAGGATCTTAAGAAGAGTCTTCCGGCATTTTACGATTACGTAATGAAGAACGGCTAGCCGTTCTTTTTTTCAGGCTGATTCCAGTTTTAACAGTATAGTTTACTGAGGTGATGTGCAGTGCAGTAGATGTGACAACACTGATCCAAGATACTTTTACAGAGGAATGAGAGGGCTGTACTGCCGCCGGTGTATAAAGTTTGGAGACGTAAAGCTGCCGGAGATATCAAGCAGGATCGTGGACAGTGAATATCAGCTGAAGTTTGAACTTACGGAGAAGCAGAAGGAAGTATCGTCCGGATTAACGGAAATGGTCAGACAGGGCAGAAGTGTTTTGCTGGAAGCAGTCTGCGGAGCCGGGAAGACTGAGATCATATTTGAGATGGTGTCCGATCAGCTGAAAAGAGGCAGAAAAGTCGGCTTTACCATTGCCAGAAGACAGGTCGTACTTGAGATAGCGGAAAGACTGTCCAGGGCTTTTACCAATCTTTCCGTCATACCGGTATGTCAGGGACATACGGATGTTACCATGGCAGATCTGGTGGTGTGCACTACTCACCAGCTCTTCAGGTACAATGACTATTTTGACGTGCTGATCATAGATGAACCTGACGCCTTTCCCTTCAAGGGAGACGATACCTTAAAGGGGATTGCCAGACACGCCTGCCATGGCTCTACGGTATACCTTACGGCAACGCCGGATGAGCAGCTTAAGAAAAGGGTTGATGACGGCGAACTGGAA
>JAFWGU010000039.1 GCA_017512285.1 Erysipelotrichaceae bacterium
AGATATTGAAAAGTACATACATTACTTTAACAATCATAGACCAGCATATTCGCTCAACTATAAAACCCCACTTCAGTTCAAATCTGAAATGGGGTTCTAGGTGCTTTTTATGAACTGTCTACTTTTACTTGACTAGTTCACCTCGGGAATCTTTAATATGTTCTTTCCTTGGTTATCAGATCAGCCAGGAATTCAAAGCCGTAATCTTCAAGGGCTTTCCTTAATTCCTCATTTACCGAAGAGAACGTGCAGGTTATCTGCGGTATGTTTCTGACTTTAGCCAAACTGATGGCAAAGTCAATGGCCTTTTCATAATCGCCCTTTATCACGCTGATGAAGAGCTTGTTGCCGTGCTGGAAGCGTGAACCCACACCTATTACCGTGCCGTCACATTCATAGAAGTGCCCCTGGTCAGCCAGTGCCCTGACGTTCACCTCATTGATCCGGTACATCGTCCTGTTTACGGACATAAATCCGGCATACTCCTCCTTCAGAGGCAGTACCAGCTTTTCAGCCTCTCTCCAGTCGGCATACCTGAAGCCATGATTTTCTTTACCTTCGGTGACGTTATAGAAATACTCCTTGAATTCGTGAGTATTCGTCAGTCCGTATTTCTCAGCCAGGGATGCGCTTCTGACGTTTCTCGGTCCGGTATACATGGAGAAGGTAGGACAGTGATATCTGTTTTCCACCAGATCCATTGCCTTTTCATATAGAGCCTTGCCGACTCCCTGATTCTGATGGTCGGGATGGACCCTCAGAGCCTCAAACCAGCCGTAGCCGTCCGGCAATATGGCCACATGGGCAATACCCACCATCTTTTCCTCATCATAGGCGCACAGAAAGGCGCCTTCACTGTTCATGAAGTAATTCCAGGCCGTATCCACATAGGTATAGTTGCCCATGGTAGCCTTCTCTATGGCTGATACCTCTTCAAGGTCATCATACTGAGCAGTCCTGATTTCGTATTTCATAAGCTTAACCTCACAGATATTCTAACAGAAACAGCATTACAACATGAAAAAAGTACCCGATTAAGGGTACTTGATTCTTTAATGTGCTCTTACGGCCTTTCTTCTTCTGATGATCTCGATGATCGCCATCACACTCAGCATGTTCATGGCTGCGTAGAACATCAGAGCGTTGCCGTCACCGGTCTCAGGTGAATCGGCATCTGATCTCAGTGCCCTGATGTTTACGACCACCGTTGCCCCGTCCTCGGTTATCTTCACCGTATAGGTGTCGGTGAGCTTGTAGCCGTCAGGCATCTTTTTCGCCTTGATGGTGTATTCACCATATGGCAGACCGGTGAACTCATAGGTGCCGTCAGCCTTTTCCGTAAGCCTGCCGACCTTTTCGTCACCTGAGAAGATTTCAAATTCCGCCTTTGCCAGCGGCTTGTCATCCGGCCCCGTCAGCTTGACCTGAACGTTGCCGCTGATGAGCTTATTGGTTATCTCGATCTCAATGATTTCACCGGTTCCCTCACAGGTTACCGGATACTCAGTCTCATTCAGGGCATAACCCTCAGGAGCCTCAGTCTCCCTGACGATGTAGCTGCCTTCATCCAGATTGCTGAAGATGAATCTGCCCTCTTCGTCACTTACGGCTGTCTGTAACGGTTCTTCACCGTCTTCACCAAACAGACCGATGGTCGCGCCTTCCAGAGGTTCACCGTTTTCATCAAGCTTGGTGCCGGAGATCAGATCCTTCATGACTTCTTCCGGATTGACCAGATATACTACCTCGTTGGACTGGCGGTCGCCGTCTTCGTCAACGAGCATGAAGTAAATGCCTAACAGTCCTTCCTTGAGACCGTCCTTCCATACCTGATCCATGTCGAGCTCAAAGTTGTAAATCTGATCAACCGGGATCTCATCCTCGCCGTCATACTTCGTCAGAAGTTCGCTGCCCGGCATGCTGTAGGTTCTTTCAAGCTGCTTTTCAGGATCGGCATAGTTGAACATTGCGTGGATCTTCGGGATCTTCTCACCGACAAAGGTATTGTTGGTGATGTTGAATGATACATAGTGTTTATCGCCGATCAGAATGTTGTTGGCTGTCATTGTCATGTTGTCAGCCTTCATGGCTGCGACATTGACGATGTCATCAAGGTCCCCGTTATAGTAGAGTTCCGGTACGACCTCAAGGGTTATTTCATGTTCAGTATTCGGCTTCCAGCTGGCGTGCGGTCTGACAAGTATCTGAGCCGTGGCTGTGTCTCCCGTGTACAGTTTCTGAGCGTAGATGTATTCGTCATCAGCGTAGTCACGGTAGCCGTCGGTAAGCGTCAGCTTATTGCCCTGTTCGTCATGGGCAGTGAACATTACCGGACCTTCAATGGCATAGCCGTAGTTTCTGTAGGTCACGTTGGTAACGACGTATGGTTCATTGTTTCTGAAAATGTAGTCAGGTATCTGAACGTCAGTTACGCGCATGCCTCTTTCAGCATCCTGTGACCATAAGCGTAATGCCGCAGCTTCATCTGCCTCACCGTATTCAGGAGCGTAGTCATCATCGTCATCGTCATTGGCTTCAGCCAGTACAGCTTCTTCCGGTTCACCCGCTGCCAATAACATTACAGGTGCATCGGTAACTGTCTCTTCACTTACCGCCTCAACTGGTAATGCTCTGGTCAGAGCTGCCTCTTCCGTTTCACTTACAGCCGGCTGAATATCCGTTACGGCATCTTCATTTGCCTGAGTTTCCTCAACCGGCTTTACTTCTTCAGTTTCTGCGGCAGTTTTGGATATCGGACTGTAGACCTTTCTGTCGGCTTCTATTGGCGAACTGTATACGATCGACAGACCCTTTGAATCACATCTGTCAGGGTTATAGGCAACCGTGAAGTTGGTCAGCTTGTCGCCCTTGGCAAATGTCAGGCCGATAGGACCGTGGAGTTCACATGTTATCTCTTCCTTGTAGTTATCCGTTATCAGCGTATGCAGCATCAGTTTGTTGGAGCTCTTGGTCTCCGTCCATTCTTCAACATCGATGTCATAGCTGTCGATTACGCCGATGATGTAGATGGCAGACTGATTGTTATTGGTAATCATGAGATAGCGGCCTTCCGTATTGATCATGCCAACACCGTTCTTTACCGGCTCAACTACCCATGAGTAATTCGTAGGATCAGTACTGTCCTTATACATCCAGTAAACGGTATCTCCGGCTATGAAGTAGTTACGGTTATTGACATACTGCCAGTTGGTCAGTACCGTTTCATAGTTGAAGTCCGCCAGTTTAACATCCGTGATGTCGACCTGAGCATAGTGCATCCGGTCTTCCGTACAGGTGGCATCAGCCTCATATCCCTTTAAGACCAGCGTCTTATCCGTTGACTTGATCTTGTCGATTACCCAGTAGGTCGGTTCATGAGGTATCGCTGCTCCGGTAGAGTATAATGAACCGGAATCAATGGTATTGTAATGACGTTCGCCGTCGCCATTGATCGTACGGTATGAAATGACATTTTTCGTATATGTCAGATCTATGTCTCTTAAGCCGTCGGCAATGGTCTTAAGCAGCTGTTCGGCTGTCTCGCATTCCTCAATTCTGGTTGCCGCATATCCGACATCGCAGATCTGATACAGTCCGGATGGTCTCGGTGCAGAATACAGGAACTTTCCACTGTCGGCAGGATCGCTCGCTATTTCACTGCTGACGGTTTTGGCCTGCCTGAGGTCAACGATGATAGCCGCAACTTCACTGGTCTTGGCTCTCTTGGCCATGTCCTTTTCCGTGTTATCTGCCAGAACTGCGCCGATGTAGACATAGTTGCTGAAGTTCTGATCAACAGCCTGATACTTGTTAGGAACAGCGACATATTCCGTTACGGACATGTCCTCAGGCAGTCTGACCTTGTATACTTCCGGCAGGATCTCGCCGGTATCAGGATTCTGGTACTGGTAGACAAGATGAGTCCTGTCTCCATCCGCCAGAATACGGAACAGTGCCGTGTAATTATTGGCAGCTACGAACTGAGCCTGGTTATCCGGATAGGTATAGGCATCAACGTTCTTGAGATTACCTCCTGATAACAGCACGTCATTATTGGCAATGGTGAATACCTCATCGGTATCTCCGCCGTTATTGAGAGGTATCAGTTCATCAGCACACGATTCAAGCGACAGATCCTTGAATTCTATCTGGAAGTCTTCTGCCGTAAGTTCGTCTTCCTCACCCCAGTTGTCGTATATTCGCTTGGCCGAGTTGAGACAGTCAAGCTTTATCTGTCCGCTGAAGAACAGCAGATAGTAGTTTATGACCATGCCCCAGAACAGATCCCCAAACGTATGCGGATCCGCCGTGAAGATATTTGCCGGGCCCTTGCCCAGCACCGCCGACATTACGCCGGTTATGTAGCCCGTTGCGTTGGCTCCCAGGACACCCTTGATGCCCACACCAACGAAGATGTCCAGATTGGCGAGGGCATCGATCCTGGACTGCAGGTCCCAGCCGCCGTTACTGGTATATTTCCACTTCTTATCATATCTTTCAGAGTAAGGCGGTTCATCCGTAAAGGCATTTACTGAAATTCCGACCTTTATTCCTGCGGAAAGCTCAAAGCCAATGTAAAGAGGTATGGCAACCGGCCCGGCAAAGAATACGAAGTATTCCGTCAGCCCGCCCATGAAATTCAGGGTGAATACGAAACCGCCATTGCCATAGTAGTCATCAGTCTCTTCACTGTAACGCAAAGCCAGATATACGGAGAAACTCATACCGATGTCATAGGTCTTGTTAGTAAGAGCCCAGACCTTATCCTTGGAATTAAGCTTTGTCTTGCCGGAGTTTACCTTCTGAGCATTCTGCCAGAAACTTTTCTGGAACGTTTCCAGAATGTTCTTGGCATTGGAGAAGGCCTTTGGCTTCCAGGACTTGTCAAACAGTGACTGATACTTGTACTGCGTGTTCTTGTCCAGGTTGGTAATGTCATATGATGCCATGAAGATGAAGGTGCCGTCCGGGAACACGCCGAAGGTTACCGGAACCTGGAAGGCCTGTACCGTAAAGTTCAGCCATCCGGCGCCGCCCATGCGGTCAGTGATCTTGGCATCATTCTTTTCAGCAGTAAGCGGTAAAGTCGTTTCACCAAGCCGAGGTGTCTCACGGGCATCCTTAACGGTAAGATGGCTGATCCTGAACGTCTCAGAACCAAACCTTACGGACACGACATCCCCGTCTGCCAGTAACCCGGCATTCTGCTCAGCCCATCTCTTATCGGCTGTATAGACTCTCGTCTGGGAGTCATATTCATAACCTGAAGAGCCGTCAACTTTCAGGATGGTCTTGCCGCGGGTATCAGAATATAATTCGATTGAATCCGGCAGGGTTTCATCACCGATTCTGGAAACAAGCACCTTCAGGGAAAGATCCTCGGTATCCATGTCTACAAGTGAAAGATCTGTTTCTTCACTTAAGAGGTCCTTGCCTTCAAGATCAATGCCTCTTATGTATAATTCATCATCCGTTGCCTCAGTAAGTGAGAAGATGAAGGTATCTCCTCCCGTGAGGAACTTATCCAGTACGGAAAAGGCATGATAGCCATCTGCCTGAATGTCCAGAATGCAGTTGAATTCATCAGGCAAACCGGCAAAGGTGGCAATGCCCGGTCTCTGACCGTCGGAAGTGATGATGCTCTGGGTAACTCTTTCATCCTTGTCATTCACATAGGAAATCGTTACCTGAGCATATGGAATGCCCATGCCATCTTCATCCTGTACGACCACGCAGGTTGCGTCCTTGTCTACGACATAGATCCAGCTGCTCGCATTTTCTTCAACGCCCAGAACCTTTACCTTATCAAGCCTGTTGGCTGTCAGGCCGATTTCAGCGCCCATCAGAAGATTGTTGTTTTCAAGGTAGGCTCCTACCCCGCCGCTGGCCCTGAACTTTTCAACCTTGCCGAAAACGGCCGCTACTTCGTGGTCGCTGACCGGTTCAAAGCCCAGAAGGTCATCCATGTCCTCATTGAACTTGGCCCATACCTCATCGGAGAACATGGAATCAATTTCTTCGGCATCCTCATCGGAAAAACCGTGCATCTCATATCCTTCCGTGTAGTCAGGCAGGCCATCAGTTTCGCCTTCATAGCGAACAGGAGAACCGCCGTGACCGTTGATCGCCTTGGCTTCAACGGAACTGCATACGCCGGTAAACATCAGTACTGACGCCACAATGCTGATCATCATCTTTCTAAGCAGCTTCATATTATCTTGCCCTTTCTGAACATTATCAGTTGAATATACTGAGAATATTATAACAAAAAGACTTTTTCTGTTACATAAGAAAGGGCTCCACATTCGGGAGTCCTCTGTATATTTTTTACAGAACCTTTTCCAGGAATTCCTGAATTCTCTGGTTCTGAGACTGGGTAAATATGTATTCAGGTGTGCCCATCTCAACGATGGTTCCGTCTTCCAGGAAGGCGATCCTGTTGCTGACTTCCCTGGCAAAGTTCATTTCATGAGTCACGATGATCATGGTCATGCCGTCATTCACCAGGTCTCTGATGACGTTCAGCACTTCCTTGATCATTTCCGGATCAAGGGCGCTGGTCGGCTCGTCAAACAGCATTATCTGCGGTTCCATGCACAATGCTCTGGCTATGGCCACACGCTGCTGCTGACCTCCGGAAAGCTTGGATGGATAGGAATCCTTCTTGTCCAGCAAGCCAACTCTTTCCAGATACTTCAGAGCAGTAGCTTCAGCCTCCTGCTGGCTCTTGCCCAGTACGTTAATGGGAGCCAGGGTCAGGTTCTGCAGAACGGTCATATTGGCAAACAGATTGAAATGCTGGAATACAAATCCCATTACCGTTCTGTCCTTCTGAGCCTGTTTGGGGTTACTGAAGTCAAGGGCCTTCCCGTTGATCAGTACCGTTCCCTCATCAGGAGTCTCCAGACCGTTGATGCAGCGCAAGACGGTACTCTTACCGCTGCCGCTGGGACCGATCAGAGATATTACCTCTCCCTTGTCTACGTGAAAGGAGACATCTTTTACGGCATGGACCTTCTTATCAAAGGTCTTGGACAGATTCTTAACGTCAATCACTTACGGCCAGCCTCCTTTCTATGACCCTGGAACACGTGGATATGATCAGATTCAGGATCAGGTATATGCAGCTGGCAACCGTTAACGGCGGCAGGTAGGCATAGTAGTTGGCGCCAACAGTCGTAGCTGACTTCATCAGTTCAACTACACCGATGGTTGATAACAGTGATGAGTCCTTTATCAGGGTAATGAACTCACTTACAAGTGGCGGCAATATGTTCTTGAAAGCCTGCGGCAATATGACCATCTTCATCTTCTGCTTATAGGACAGACCTAAGGTATCGGCTGCCTCAAACTGGCCGTGGTCAACACCGTTGATGCCGCTTCTGATCAGCTCCGTCGTATAGGCGCCGCTGTTAAGGCCAATGGCCACAATGCCGGTGACTAACGGGTCAAACCTTATTGGGTGACCTACGATCATCCTGATGATGGCCGGCAAGGCCAGAAACGCAAAGGTTATCTGCATGAGCATCGGCGTGCCTCTCAATACTTCAACGTAAATGGCCGCAACGATGTTGGCAAACTTGTTGTGTGACAGTCTGGCAATGGCTCCCAGGGTACCCAGGACCGTACCGGCCATGACGGCTATCACCGCTATTAATAATGAAGTACCGGCTCCTCTTAAGAGATAGAGGAATATGTCCCAGGTAATTATCGAGAAATCCATCTTACAGACCCCACTTCTCCTTCAGCTTGTCTGATTCGCCTGAACTGGTGAATTCCTCAACGGCCTTGTTCAGAGCCTCTAAGATGAAAGTATTTCCTTCCTTTACGGTAATGCACAGATTGTCTTCTGCCAGCTTTTCTGACAGGATGACCAGATTACTGCTGGTGGAAACGAATCCTTCAGCGACCTTCTCGTCACAGACAACGGCATCGATCTGGTCATTCTTAAGCATTTCAAACTGCTGCAGGTAATCACCAGGAGATACCATTGTTACACCGGGGATCTGGCTGGCTGCCTCATAGCCTACGGTACCGTCACCGGCCGCAACCGTCTTGCCGTTAAGATCGTTCAGACTGGTGATGCCTGAATCCTTCAGTACGACGATTACCTGAGCTGAAAGATAGTATGGTGAGGTAAACAGACACTGTCTTTGCGGATCATATGAGAAGGCAGCGACGCCAATGTCGACCTGTCCTGTCTGCAAAGCTGAGATGATGGTAGAGAAATCCATCTGTACGAAGTCAACGACGTATGTCTTGCCATCTTCGGTCTTGATCTTTGAGGCAAGTGAATTTGCCATGTCGACGTCATAGCCGACCAGGTTGTTTGAGGTGTCAAGTGATTCAAATGGCGGATAGTCAGCTGAGATGCCGACAACCAGAGTTCCTGCCTTCAGTACCTGATCGTCGATGGAATCGGCAGGTTCGTCCTTTTTATCATTGCCGCCGCAGCCGGCAAGCATCAGTAAGCATGTAATTAACATGATTATTATCTTTTTCATTTTTCGTTTTCCTTTCTTATTTTGTTACTATGGCGAAATCTTCAAATTCGTATTTCTTTAATCCTTTGTCATCTGTAATGTATGTAAGACTTCCCTCAGAGATCTGATCGAACGCTTCGGCCACCTTTATTAATTCAATTCCCGGCCTGAAGGGTTCGTTATGAGAAGTTATGAGTGTATAGTCACTGTACTGCTCAGCGATTCTGTGCATGGTCTTTCTGTAGGTTTCAAAGCTTGAATCGGAACCGTCAGAATGCTCGATGTGAGCGTACAGGGTTGCCGGATAGAACGTGTCTCCCGTGAATAACAGCTTGTTTTCATGGTCGGCGTACATCAGGCTGTCCGGGGAATGACCCGGAGTTTCAAGGACTTCCAGTCTGATGTTACCAAGGTTAAACACGTCTCCTTCCTTTACGGTCTTGAAGCTGTTTGCCGGTCTGATCAGGTAACTGTTACTGTCGAATCCCACAGGATACGGCTTCCAGTTACTTCCTGCCTCCATGTTGTCCTTTACTTCTTCATGATCCAATCCTCGTCGTGCCCTGTTAATGGCCACGGGGTGATCCGGTACGAACACCTCTTCAAACTGCCAGTCACCGCCGATGTGATCGAAGTGGCTGTGAGTATGCGTTACCTGGATCTTTCCATCGTACAGGCTTTCAACGACCTTTCTGATGTTGCCGATGCCTAAGCCTGTATCTAAAAGCAAGGCACTTTCAGTTCCGGTAATAAGGTATGATATTACTTCCTGAAAGTGCCCATCTTCGTATATTGCGTAAATGTCTGGTTTTATCCGGTACACCGAAAACCATGAATCAGCAGATTCAGTTCGTATGAAATAAGAGTACTGTCTTCGTGGCAGAACACTGAACCATTCTTCAGGCATGATTACATTCTTTACTTTATTCTCTGTCATGAGTGCTCTCCTTTCCTATAAAACAAAACGTCCCTGCATAAACATGCAAGGACGAATAATTCCGCGGTACCACCTTGGTTCCTGAAACACGCAGTCTCAGACTCTCATCATCTGTAACGGGATCACCCGCATCCGGATACTTAGGTTCCCCGGATGAGCTCCAAGACGCGTTCATTTTCCGTATTCTGTCACATTCCACCAGCTATGACTCTCTATGAGAACCGTGAAAATTACTATTTCTTTTCATTGCTATGTGAAAATTAAAGCACATAATTTCAGAAAACGCAATAGATATTTTTCAAAAAAATTCAATATTTGTATATACCAGGGTCAAAACATTGCCTTCAGCAGAATGCCGGTCCCGTGCTATAATGATTACATTAAGACAAACACATAATCGGAGGTCTCAGCATGGAAGACATTTTGAAGAACATAACGGAACTTGGCGTTTCCTATGGCGGCAAGCTGTTACTGGCCATTGTTGCCCTGGTAGTCGGCTTACTGGTAATACGTTCCGTAAGGAACATGTTAAAGAAGTTCCTGGACAGCGACAGCATCGACAAGACATTGCAGGTAGTCATCAAGAACGTCGTCATGATCGTTCTGTATGCCATCCTGATCATCAGCGTCATTGAGATACTCGGTGTCCCTATGACCAGCGTCATGGCTCTGATCGCCTCCTGCGGCTTAGCCATTGGCATGTCCTTGCAGGGAGCATTGGCCAACTTTGCCGGTGGCATCATGATACTGATCTTCAAGCCGTTCAAGGTTGGAGACTACATTGAATGTTCAGGCGCTCAGGGTGTCGTCAAGGACATTACCATCTTCTATACGGTGATCATCACCCTGGACAACATCCGCATCAGCGTACCTAATGGCGACCTGATGAATTCCCACATTGCCAACTACAGCAGTGAGAAGGTCAGAAGAGTCGACCTGGACTTCAAGGTTACCAACGACTGCGACGGGGACTTTGCCAGACAGGTACTGCTGGAAGCCGCAAGTTCAACAGAAGGCATTCTGCATGACCCTGAACCGTTTACCAGATTATCAGCCGTTGACGATGACACCTACATCTACACGGTTCGTGTCTGGGTAGATGCCGATAAGTACTGGGATCTCTATTTTGACATCCTGGAGAACTGCAGCAAGGCTCTCAATGAAAACGGCATTGATGACCCGGAAGAAAGAATGGCCGTACGTATCGTCAAGGACGAATAGGCAAAGAAAAAATGCCGCTCAGCGGCATTTTCTTTTGTTTATCCTAAAGTTCAAACAGATTCAGTCCGGTCACATCATCCTTGAAGCGGTCAACTTCGCCATGGATGACGTTGATGAACATCTCGCAGGTGGCTGATATGATGGCCCTGTTGAGATGGCCGCCATAGACGACACCCTTTTCATCGGCTGCGCTCATGTGCAGATGAGCATAATACTCACCGTTCATCGTGTTGATCGATCCGGTAAGAGAAACGATCTCATAGGCTCCCTTGAAGGTGTTCGGATAGAACTTCTTTTCATCAACGTTATATACCCCTACCGTAAAATCATCAACTGCGCCCAATGCCTCAACACTGGCCAGTCTGACGTTTTCCTTAAGGGCTACTTCCTTCATCTTTTCCAGGATCTCCTCTCCTCTGTCGATCCTGACAACGATTGTATCTTCAAATCTTCTGTACTTCATAAACTTCTCCTTAACTACAGTAACATTATACATCATCCGGCTGCTGACCGTCATGGGCTTTCCACATGCATTCCGTGATCTTCATGTCCGTGAACACAGCCCTGAAACTTGAGTCTTCCGGGCTGCAGGCATAGATGCCGAATCTTATCGCGTGTGCCCCTTCCCACATGTGGCAGACTCTCATCTGCGTAAACTCCTTACCATCAGCCGAACACTCGATGCAGTAGTCATCCTCTCTGCGGCTCAATCTGTACCACATTGTCTTTACGTCAGCCGGTATGGCCGTGGTTGCCCAGTCGGAATAGCCGTGATTGGTAACTACTGATCCCAGATGCTGGAAGGATTCATTTTCATATTCTACCGAACCCTTGAGCCAGTTTTCTGAATCAAGGTACATCACGATGCCGCACTGATCAAAGCGGTGATGGCTTTCCGTAAAGTCCGTTCTGACAGTGAATGAAAAGAACTTCTCATCAGTCTCCATCTGCAGTACCGGTGCATTGTCATTCCGGAAATGATAGTAGGTCCTCTGCCATAAGTCGGTATGAGGTCTGGTGGTGATCTCTATTCTGCATTCCTCAATGGAATATTCCAGAGGCTCTCTGGTCCATTTCAGATCACTGACATTGAACTTCATGTACTACACCTCTATTTATTCTTGATTTCAAATCCTGATTTAAAGGCTTCGCCGACGATCTCGCTTACCAGACGGTACTTATTCAGACTGGAATCGAATGATATCAGCCGAACCTTGTCCCAGTCGATCTTGCCGTCTTCGTTGAGAACTCTGTCATCCACGACCATGCCTACTACTTCTCCCCATAAGCCATGATCATCAAAGGCTGAGACCTTGCATTCAAGAGTTACGGGATACTCCTCAAATATAGGAGCGTTGATCTTTTCACTTCTTACGGCATGGAATCCGGCTTTTTCGATCTTGTTGACCTTTCTGCCTGTTTCTATGCCGAAGTAGTCTGACTCAACTACGGTATCCTTCGTAGCGAAGGCTACGGTAAAGCAGGGATTCTTTGCCAGGTTGTCAGTCGTCTTGTGAGTTCCCATTGAGATGTAGATCTCATTGTAATCACTCTGGGTACCCCAGGCTGCGTTCATCAGATTCGGAACACCGTTTTCGTCGTATGTGCCGATCATTAAAACCGGTAACGGGGCAAATATCAGGTTCCCCTCCAGTTCCTTTTTCATATTATTCTCCTTTTATCTGTCTTCATTATAACATCTTACGGGCTTCCGGTTGACATGGCAGATGCGGCAAATTATAATAACAGTTGTTATAGTATTGGAGGACATATGTCAAGAAAACCTGCAACCACCCGTGAAGACATGATCGAAGGAGCCTTCCAGTTGGTCAGAAAGGAAGGAATGACTGCCCTTACGGCCAGAAGACTTGCCGAAGAGTTAAGCTGTTCCACTCAGCCCATAATGTATCAGTTTCCAAATCTCAATGATCTCAGAGAACTGGTCTACAAGAAGGCTGACCGCTTTCATACGGAATACATCCTGCAGGATGGGGACTTCCTGGAGATAGGCTTACGCTATATCAGATTTGCCAGCGAGGAAAGAAACCTTTTCAGATTCCTCTTTCAGTCCGGAAGATTCGATGGTTTCAACATCAGTCAGCTCACCCGTGAAGGCGCAGATGATGAAGTCATAAGCGCTGCTGCCAGAGATCTGGAGATGCCGGAAAAGGATGCCCGGGATTTCTTTGAGATACTGTTTTCCATGGTTCATGGCTACGGCAGCCTCATAGCCAACAATGCTCTGGAATATGATGAGGAAGCGTTAAGAAGAAATCTGACGGCAGCCGCCGAAGGACTTGTCAGCAGTTACACTCGTACAGAGCATGAATGAACCATTTTCTGGAGGATATTAACATGAACGGAAAAAACCTGACCATTGCCGGCATCATAGCCATGACCGTGCTGGTATTGACAAAACTTTTTAAAATACCAAGACTTGCGGATTTTTCCCTGCTGGTTGGCATTGCCTGTTTCTTCATCGTGGAAGCACTGGACAAGACACCTGACGGGAAATCAGGTCTGCGCTTTTCAACGGTCTTCAGCGATCTTAAGAAGTGCAGTCCCCTCTTCTGGCTTATTCTGCCGATGGTCTCATCAATCGGATCTATCCTGTTATCAAAGGTTCTGTTTGGTAGTCAGTTTGTTGATCACGTATTGGGCAGGGTCGAAAACCTTCTTAACTTTGAGGACACCCTCATGCTCATACTGCGTCTGGCCATTGGGGCCCTTGGCGAGGAAATTGCCTTCCGCGGCTTCTTTGTCGGCAAGGGAGCCACAATAATGGGATTTTGGCCGGCAGCCATTCTCAGCTCAGCCATCTTTGCCCTGGCCCATCTGGCGACCGGCAGTACTGTCATAGTCATGTATGACATGGCTGGCATCTTCATCGATGCCATCATATATTCACTGGCTTTCAGATATGCCCGGAACTGTCTGGTCAGCAGCATCAGCCATTTCCTTATAAATGTCGTCGGTCTTATCTTCACATTCCTGTTATTCAGATAAGCTCAAATGTGAAACTTGAAAGACCAGTAGACTTTTTTGATTTTCCCGCCTGTAATCTTACTCATATAATTAAGACGTAAATAACATCAGGAGGATTAATCATGTCATATCAATACGTAAAGTTCTTCTCAATGGGACTGGTCCGTAACGGCGAATTCCACATGTACCTGCCGCCTAAGAAGGCCGGCTTCTTCATGAAGGACAACCCTAACTATCAGCGTCCTGCCAAGACACTCATCTTACTACACGGATTCAACGGTGACTGCGATGACTGGCAGCAGCATACCCCTGTCGCCGAATGGTCAATGCAGTACAACCTGGCCATCGTCATGCCGACAGGCGGCGTAAGCTTCTTTTTGGACAGAGAGGCAACAGGACACAAGTATGCTACTTTCATCGGCGTAGACCTGGTCAACTATCTGCGTGAGACCTACGGTCTGGCCATGAATAAGGAAGATACCTTCATCGGCGGTAACTCCATGGGCGGCTTCGGCGCCATGCATGCCGCACTCATGTTCCCGGAAACCTTCGGCGCAGCCATGGGACTGTCATCAGCCGCCATTGCCAAGCAGCTGCCGGAAATGAAGAAGAATCTGCAGCCTAACAGAATGGCAAACCTGGAATACTACATTGAGCAGTTCGGTGATCTGGACAAGGCACCGGAAAGCGACATCAATGCTGAATGGCAGTACAGGCAAAACGTTGAAAAAGGAATTCAGAATCCAAGGATCTTCATGGCCTGCGGCACTGAGGACTTCGGCATTGAAAACAACCGTAACCTGGCTCAGTTCTTCAAGGAACAAGGTGCAGTCATTGAATACTACGAAGCTCCTGGCATCCACAACTGGTCATTCTGGATTCCGGCCGCTGAAAAGGGAATTCAGTTCCTGCTTAAGTAAGATCATTAAAGGCAGTTTTCATCAAACTGCCTTTTACTTTGCGTATAACATGTATATGAGCTTCTGGCTCAGACTGACAGGTAATATCTTGATCAGAATATTTACCAGCTTGTAGCTGAAACCGATCGTATAAAGCGGCGGAACCTTACTGCCAGTTGCCAGTGATGCGATCGTCCTTCCGGAAACCGCGCTGTCAGTTCCCTGCTGTTCATCCTTTTCCATTCTTGATACGGAGCGGGAAATGCGTCCTGAATACAGGTCATCACCCTCTTCACTCTTCTTACGCGCAGCGGTGAATCCTGTAGCGGTATCTCCCGGCATTACGGCACATACCGATATGCCAAACGGCTTTAACTCATTGGCCAGTGCCAGGCTGTAGGAATTGATGGCAGCCTTGGAGGCGCTGTAGAAAGCCTGAAACGGGATCGCTACGACACCCGCAACTGAGGATATGTTTATTATTCTTCCCTTAGTCTCGCGCAGATACTTAATGCATGCCTTGTTGACATTTACCGTGCCGAAGAAATTGACATCAAACAGATCCTTGGCCTCTTTCTCATTGGTAAATTCCAAAGCGCCTGAAATGCCCATGCCGGCGCAGTTAACGACCAGATCAAGTCTGCCGGCTTCTTTTACTGTCTGCTCAACGGCCTTGATGACTTCATCTTCGTTGGATACGTCGCATCTTACATGTCTCAGCCCATCCATCTGAAAATCCCGGCGGGAAAGAACCCAGACGTCATAGCCGTGGTCATTATGCAGAGATAAGGCTGTAGCCAATCCTATTCCGGACGTTCCTCCGGTAACAATTGCCGTTTTTTTCATGATTTCCTCATTTCAATTACCCTCATATTTTACCACGTATGAGTACAGAAAGACACTTAATGGCTGTTGCCTTGATATGAGCCTGTCTTTGGTATTACCATATATGCATAAGAGATAAACATGAGCATAAACGGAAAACACATCACGATACAGACAGCCAGAAGATACCTGTTGATCAAACAGGGTCTTTTTGGTGACTGCAGGTTCAGGGGCAAACAGGGTGCTTACGAATATGTAAGACAGGCAAACTGCCTGCAGTTTGACCCTGTAGATGTCATCGGCAGAAATGCCGAGTTAACGCTCCAGTCAAGAGTCAGGGGCTTCAGAAAGAAATATCTGAATGACCTTCTGTATAAGGACAGAAAGTTATTTGACTATCCCGACAAGGAAATCTCAATAATACCGATGGAGGACTGGCCATATTTCCAGAGATTCCGGGACCTCAGCAGACATAACAAACAAAGATTTGAAAACCTTGAGGAACTTGAACAGCAGGCCTTAAGCTACATCAGAAAACATGGACCGGTATCCTCATCATCATTGCCTCTTAAAGGAAACATAAAATGGTACTCCTCCATTCACTGGAGTGGCAGCTGGGACGGCAAGGACACCAAGGCCGCCAGAAGTGTACTGGAACAGCTCTATACGACCGGTGATCTGATCATTCACCATAAGGAAGGCTCCCGTAAGTACTATGACTTAAGTGAACGCCACGTACCAAAGGAACTTCTGAACAGTCCGGATCCCCTGCCTGATGAATACGATCACATCAGATGGAGAGTCAGAAGAAGAATAGGTGCCATAGGCATGTTATGGAATAAGAACTCAACAGCCTTTCTGGGCATAAGAGGTCTGAACAATGAGATAAGAAACAAAGCCTTCTCAGATATGTTAAGTTCAGGAGAGATTCAGAAACTTATTGTTGAAGGAATAAAGGAACCGTTCTACATTCTCAGTGAAGACATGGAATACCTGAACAAGGCTGAAGATCCTTCCTTCGCGAGTAACCGTTGTGAATTCCTGGCACCTCTTGACCCGATGTTATGGGACAGGGAATTAATAAAGAAGATCTTCAACTTCACCTATACCTGGGAGATATACGTACCTAAGGAAAAGAGAAAGTACGGTTACTATGTACTGCCGGTGGTATATGGCGACAGACTGGTGGGAAGAATTGAGCCAAGGAAGAACGGTAATGACATGATAATTGAAAACCTCTGGCTCGAGCCGGACATTAAGAGGACAAAGAGTATTAATAATGCCATTGAAAAAAGAATGAAATCATTCGCCCGTTTCAATGACTGTAATTATGTATAAACAAAATAGATATCCACAGGGATATCTATTTATTTATTCTGTTTTCCGTTCTAGAAATCCAGATATGATTTGTATTCCTTTTCCGGATCTCTTACCAGCAGACTCCAGTCCTTCCATCTTCCTGATTCAGCATTTTCAAAGAGGAATACATGCACGTAAGCTCCACGGGGAATGAATCTGAAAGGATCACTTCCCGGATAGCCCCAGTCATCAATGTAGTAGTTGTATCTGCCTCTTCCTGAATAGTCAATGCCATCAGTACAGAGATAAATACCAACCAGTTTGCCGTTTTCAAACACGGCTTTTTCAGGAACCAGATCAAAGAAGTTGCGGTAGTGACCTACGGCATCTTCCCCGCTGTCGGAATCAGCCAGAAACTGGTGACTTCCCGAACACCTTACTATCCACTTATCCTTTTCCGCATTGAACTGTTCCATTTCTTCTTCAGTATATTCAACCTCAGCCAGATAAACCGTCTTATCCGCGGTCAGTGATGCCTCTACACTGTTTTCCTTTTCCTTAACGATCATTGCATGTTTCATATCGTACCCCTTTATTAACTTACTCGCAGTTTATGGTAATTACGCAGTCAGACAACGGGAAGCTGCAGCAGGCATGAATGTACCCTGCAACCTTATCATACTGACGTCTTCTTTCCGTCATTTCCGGTATGTATACTTCACCTGATACAAGTCTCGCTCTGCACCAGCCGCACTCACCGCTTCTGCACTTTGACGGTGCCTTGATGCCGGCACGCTCAACGGCAACCAGAATTGATTCATCGCTTCTGGCCGGTATGACATGAGTCAGGCCGTCATTGGTCTTAACAGTCAGTTCATATACCTTGCCGGTTTCAACCTTGCCTTCATCTCTCTTACCGAGTCTGTATTCGCCATAGGCATCGAATCTTACCCGTTTGATCGGTAAGCCCAGCTTGTCTGTTTCCTTTCTTATGTAATCATACATGCCCTGAGAACCGCAGACAAATACGGAACCGTCTTCACAGAATTCACCGATCAGGTCAGCACTGATGAAGCCATGGCGGTATCCTTCTCTTTCCTCATCGGAAAGTACATGAATTACCTTTATCTTACTGCACTTCTTTTCCAGTTCATCCAGTTCTTCCCTGAAGAGAATCTCTTCTTCAGTTCTGGAACCGTAAAGAAGTATTAACTCAAAGTCTTCAATGCCGCTAACTATTGCCCTGGCCATTGAAATGAATGGTGCAATGCCGCTTCCTCCGGCAATGCCGACTACCTTACCGGAATCTCTCAGAGGTTCATGATAGAAGAAACCTGACGGTTCAGAAACATCTATTTTGGTACCAACCCTGAAGTTACTGTTTATGTATTCAGACGCAAAACCGTTTTTCATGTTCTTTACCATTATCTGGTATTCACCGGTTGAAGGTGCCGAACACAGTGAATAAGGTCTGGTCAGTCTGGAACCGTCAATTGAAAGATCAAGACTGATGTACTGGCCGGCCTGGAAATATGCCAGCTTGTCAGTTCCCAATTCCTTATCTGGAACCAGAGTATATAGTCTGGCATTGAATAATTCCTTAACATCCGAAACTACGACATGCTGTACCTTCGGATGCAGGTCTCTGGCAAGAACGTTGACATTGTATTCATATCTTGGCATTTCAGCAGATGCGCTTTCAATTATTGCCCTTCTTCTGGGAATGATCGTTGCGAATCTTTCAGCCGGTACGCTGTTCAGGTAATCCTTACTCATCTTCTGCCACCTCCTCTGACATAGCCCATTATCTGCATGGCGGTCTTGTTACCGCCGGAATATGTTGGATAATAGCCTGACAGTGAAGACCCATGTCCGCCGACGAAGAACAGTCCCGGTATGGTCTGTTCCATGCCGCTGGTTATCAGTCTTGAAGACATGCCGTCCCACTTCTCAGAACTGTATCCATATATCGAACCCTGAGGTGAGAACATGTACCTGGCAAAGGTTACCGGGCTGGCGATCTCGATCTCCTCGATGTGCTCTCTGATCTTATAGCCCATTACCTTTTCCACTTTAGTGATCAGCTCATCAGCCACTTCTCTCTTAACCTTTACGTAATCTTCTTCACTTACGTCTGCCCAGGCGTCACCGGTATAGGAAATGGTCAGTACCATTTCTGTTGTTCCTTCCGGCGTGCAGTCCGGTATTGCCATGTTCAGGCAGCAGACATCCAGGGCATATTCCTTACCGAATCTTGTCTTTGATTCCTCACATAATACTCTGGAGTCATCACTCGAACTTAAGAATACGGTATAGTCTTCTACTCCTATCTCTTCAGGAGGTGCATCAAGTCCCAGATATACGCTGAAAGCACGGAACCCATACTTACGGGCATTGGCTTTCTTTCTTTCAAATACCGGTACCAGTGACTTGTCATCAAGCAGTTTTGAATAAACTATTTCCGGGAAGGCATTGGAAGCGATCGCCGTTGCCTCAAACTGTCTGCCGTCTTCAAGTTCAACACCACATACCCTGCCATTAGCGGTAAGTACCTTTGTTACTTCGGTATTGAACAGAAACTGACAGCCAAACTGTCTGGCTCTGTCTACAATAGCTGTCGAAAGAGAATGAGACCTCATTCTCGGTACATAGGCGCCGTTAACAAAGTAACCGTATACCATCATCAGATAACGGCTGGCATCTACGGTATCAATGTCAGTGCCCTGGTATGGCCAGTAGGCTGCCATGATCTTCTGACACTTTTCACTCATGCCCAAAGCCCTGAACAGTTCACCTGCTGAAATGGACATTATCCTCATGAAGTTAGGATGTTCTTTCCTTAACACTTCCGGATCGATCTGTCCTCTGACGGAACCAAAATAGTCAAGTCCCCTGTGCATGTCTTCATAGGCGTCAAAGAACCTTTCCATGGCACCCACGTCATCTGGGCATATCTCTGATATCAGTTTCATTACCGCATCCTTGCCATGCGGGAAGGTAACGTCAAGTGAACGTACGCCATCCTTTTCAACAACATAGCGGAAGGCATCCTTTATCGGTAACATTTCCACTTTGATGCCTAGTTCATCAAAGATCCTGCCAAGTTCTCCCCTGTGCTCTCCCTGGCCGAAGTCAGGGATCTCATGCAGAGAAGCGTCAAACTCAAATCTTCCCCTGACAAAGCTCGTTGCCGCACCGCCAGGCATGTTGTGCCTTTCTACTACCAGTGTCTTAAGGCCCATCTGAGCTGCCCGGCAGGCAGTCATGAGTCCTCCATTACCGGCACCGATCACTATGAGATCATATTTTTCCATAAGACCTTGCTCCTTCATGTATTATGATTTATTTGTTCTATCAGTAATATTTTACTATAACATTCATATGAAGTGATAAGTGAAACCAACATTGTCATTACAGTTACTGATGGAAATCTGGTATCACTTACGGGTATACTGTTATTATCAACGGAGGATCCAGTATGAAATACCTGAAACAGCTGCTGATAATAATCACTGTTTCTCTAATGGGAGAGCTTTTACATGAAATGGTGCCCTTACCGATACCTGCCAGCATCTATGGCATAGCCGGAATGTTCATTCTTTTATATTCCGGACTTCTTAAGGTCGGGCAGATCAGGGAAACAGCTAATTTTCTTTTTGAGATCATGCCTGTCATGTTCATACCTCCGGCAGTCGGTCTGATAAAGTCATGGGACGTATTGAAAACACACTGGCTAAGCTATCTGGCTGTTACCTTGGTATCCACCATACTGGTCATGGCCGTCAGCGGACTTGTTACCCAGGCTGTGATAGGAAAAGGAGGAAGTGAAAATGAATGAGATTCTGAGTGCTTCCGTCTTCATTGGCCCGTTTCTTACTCTGGCAGCCTATGTGCTGGCCATTGAGATAAGAAAGAAATTACGCTTCGGGCTGTTCAATCAGCTGTTGGTGGCAATAATTATCTGCATTGCCGTGCTGGTATTGCTGGACATCGATTATGAAACATACAACCAGGGTGCCAGACACATCAACGTACTTCTGACACCGGCAACCGTCTGTCTGGCGGTACCGTTATATACCCAGATAGAAAAACTCAAGAAGAACTTCCCGGCAATACTGATAGGCATACTGTCAGGAGTGCTTACTTCTCTTGGCACTGTACTGTTAATGGCAAAGATCTTCGGCTTCTCCCAACAGGAGTACATAACATTCCTGCCAAAATCCATTACCACAGCCATCGGCATGAGCGTTTCCGAAGAACTCGGCGGTTATGTGGCAATAACGGTAACCTCAATCATCGTGACCGGGGTGTTCGGCAACATCATCTGTGAAGCTATTCTTAAGCTGTTCGGCATCCGCAACAGGATCGCCAAGGGCATAGCGATCGGAACCTCATCTCACGCCATCGGCACTACCAGGGCGATGGAAATAGGTGAGGTCGAGGGAGCAATGAGCTCACTGTCAATTGTCGTTTCAGGCATACTGACCGTCATACTGGCAGACATATTTGTTTCACTGTTTTAGAAAACAGAATCAAATGAATAACAAAGGCCTGATTCCAATATCTCAGGGTATCAGGCCTTTTGCATAATTAGATAATTGTAAGTGAAATCGGAAATGGTACAATTTAAACAGACATATAACTGTCAGTTAGGGAGGACTCATCATGTATTACCTGATAGAAAACACCTTAAGGGAACATACCGATATCCCAGCAAAAGATAGCAACAGGCCTTACGTTGCCATTCTCAGCCCGGAACAGTGGCAGAAAGAGAGTAACGATCTTGATCTGGGCATTGACATGGACTTTGAAACTCTGGACATTCACACCACCATGGCTGAAGTCAATTACAATTCCATTACCGGTTCATTTGCCATACCTTATGATAATAACAGAACCATTGACTATAAGAAGTTTGCCTTTGTAATAGATGAAAATGGCATCATCTTCATCGATAAGGATAATGTAGTATCAGACATCATAAACAGAATCTCCCTTACCAGAAAGTGGCGCATGCCATCTCTGGAAAGATTCATTTACGACTTTCTTGAGGAGATCATCTCCGGTGACCTTACCGTTCTGGAGAGATATGAGAGGCAGCTGGCTGACGTGGACAGGAAAATCAACAATAAAGAAGAAGCAGACCTTGAAGGCATTAATATCATCCGTGATCACCTCAGAGTACTAAGAACACACTATGACCGTCTGATCGATCTGACTCAGGAACTGGAAGAAAACGAGAACGACTTCTTTGCCGAAGAAAACCTCCGTTACTTCAGTCTCTTCAGCAAGAGAGCCGGACGTCTGTATGACCTGTCTAACGCTCTTGTTGATTACACCTCTCAGATACGCGCCGACTTTGATGCCAACCTTACTGACAAGCAGAATCACATCATGACCATCCTTACGGTAGTCACAACGATATTCAGTCCACTGACCCTGATAACCGGCTGGTACGGCATGAACTTCAAGTACATGCCTGAACTCAATTCAGTGTATGCCTACCCTATTGTCTTCATTGTCAGTCTGTTAATAGCGATACTGAGCCTGTTGTTCTTTAAGCATAAGAAATGGTTATAACAAACAAAGAGTTCTCAATTTACTGAGAACTCTTTTCAAATCTCATATATCATAAAATAAATACGGTTTTGAGCTCATATCATCAACTATGTCTTCAAGTTTTTCCCCTGCCTTCTCTCTTTTCTGTATGTAGTTTTCTATTTCAAAGTCATCTAAATTTAATATGTATGGATTCCCCTCCAGCAAAGAGTCTATATCCTCAAATCCATATTCCTTCAGTTTGTTTATTGTCTTTTTGATATCAGTGTCGATACTGTCCAGATAATATGGATTACTGCTGATAATGTCTGCTATCTGAGAATCGTTACATTCAAATTCTCTTAACATGTTTATCTTCTCCATTATTTCACTCTCGCTCATTTCTTCAATTTCAGGACACTGCTCTATCATGTCCCTGATTGTTTCTTCATCTATTTCCAGATCTAATAATATTTTTTTCATATTTTTCTCCTTTATACATTTATTCAAGCATTGTTTCTCTAAGATGATAAGGGCTCTGATTGGAATATCTGCCCACAAAAACAGCTGAGGAAGCCCCGCATCTTCACTCAGCTGTCGTATGCGAACTGACCGGTTCATAACATTTTTGATAAGCCCTTTTACCCAAACTATTTTAGACATTGAAAGGAGGTGCGCACATTTTCTGGTTTTATCTATTATGAACCATGGTCAGATAGCAGTTATCATTGTTCTAATATTCAATTTCCTCAAGCCTAAGTGTCTCAAGGACATGACTTTGCCTGATCTCCCGGCAAAGTATTCCGATATCCTTCTCATTCATTGTGTAGCCATATTCAGGCAAGTCATCACTGATTTTCAAAGCCTGTGAAACAAAGAATCGTATTGCAAGCAAATCAGCAGGTGAACTGTTTCTCTCCTCATTCATCAGGCAGATGCAATCAGGATCATCAAGAATCGTTTTGGCTGGAATTTCATTGAGCCGGTGATCAATATACTGTCTGTAGTAGATACGTTCAACATAGCTTCCTGCCTTTGTAAAGTAAGCCCAGATCAGTATCTGAATAATGTATCTGAGCTGAAATCCACCAAGCAGTTGCTCCGGATCAACGCTGTTTTTGAATTTTTCTACCAGGCCTCTGGCATCACAGATGTATACTTTGTTGATCTCAGGCATTTCTTTAGTAAGCTCACATGCCTCTTCCAACAGGAAGTGCTCCTTTCCTTCAGAATCAACTCCCCTGATATGGAGCAGATCAACTCTTTTTCCCTTATTAAAATTAACAATCTGAGTTATATGGGATAAATTGGATTCCAACAGCAATATCTTCTCATTGTTACTAGCAATCATCTTTATGCCTTTCCTCATAGCTGGATATTCCATAAAACCCCTTCATATAGTCAGGACAATAGTTACCGTTATCATCCCACCAGAGGCCACATAGTTTGCGATATTCATGACCATGAATGTCTGTAAACACATTTTCAGGATCGTAGATATCCGGAATAATGCCATCAGGACGACGGAATGTCAGAGGATCATCCTCATCTTTGCCAGGCTGCGGGCTGTCATTAATGATGTTACTGCCGGCAACTTCCGAAGCTGTGGACCCTTCCAGTACATCCATAATGCTCTCAAGCCCTCCTATAACAGCTCTAGCGAAAAAGTACAATACAACAACGACTACAGCTGCATAAGTAAGACCATCCATTGAAAACTGGTATTTCCTGTATATGACATCTGCACCGACTGCAACAGCTATTACTCCAGCAGCAATGATAACCGTGGTCAATACTGTTGTTACTTTATTCTTATCCATTAACATCTTTCCTTTCTACTACCAGCCATCGTTCTGGCTGTCCTCATCGTCAGGTATGCCATAATAGCTTCTCATGTAATCAGGACAGAAGTTGCCGTTATCGTCATATATGGTTCCGCCTATATTTGTGTATTCATGTCCATAGTAATCACTGAATGACCCTTTCCCTGCCCATGGTGTTGGCATAACACCGATAGGACGACGGAATTCATTGGAATTACTGTCATTGTCTGCAGAGGCATCATCATCCGCATCATCGACTCTGTCATAACCGGGAACATAATCAGCAGTCAGACGTTTATGGCTTTTCTCCATTGGAGTTCTGTTAACGGACCTGTTGGATTTGGAGGGAGTGACAGGATCTGCCAAACCTAAAACTACTGTTATTCCATCCTTACTGATTACGATTAAAACAGTTATTATTGCATAGGCAATCACTGCTACAACAGATATTTTCTTCATAATCTCCGGATGGTACATTTCCATATATACTACACCGCACGCAAAGGCAATTGCGAAAGACAGACATATCAGCATGATTTTAATTATTTTCTTATCTTCCTTACTCATTTTTCTGTTTCCTTTCCTTAAAACGGCAACATATCTGCCTCTTCCATGGTCATTCTGTCCAGAATACCGGAATCAATGATTTCCCTGCAGAAATCTCTCATGCTGCTATCATCCATAGGCAGATAACAGCTCATGTCAGGATTGATATCGTAGATATATCTTGGATCAATATCTCCAGGTATGATACCGTAATCGGTAATCGGATACGTCCAGTCAATATACTTAACTTTCTTAAGGATCATATCAGCCGGAGTCTCATACAGTCTGCGTTCAAAGTGCGGACTGCAATGAATCACCCTGTCATATTTGCCTTTCCTGATATGGTAAGCCTGCAGAAGAGTTAAGCCCATTTTTCGATACTGATATCCGAACGCATATACGGCAGTTCTGCTCTTTTCCCTTATATATTTTCCCAGTTCTTTTCCATCACAGTTGTAACAGCCTACGATATTCTTCGCGTTTCTATAGATGTCAAAGACAATGTCCAGCGGGAATTCCCGTAAGCCATAGCGGTCCACACCGCTTACATACAGCAGATCATAATCAACTGTTCTGTCCATGCCTGCTATGTGAAGTGCTTCATTGATACTATCCTTACTGCAGTCAATCAGCAGTAATTCTCTTCTCGTTTTATTCATACAGATTATCTCCTTCATCATCAACTTCAAGTGTTTCTGAACACCAGCCCACGATTTTGTCAAAAGCGTTTGTAGACTTTTCCAGTACATGATAGGCTATGAGTTTTCTGATGCCTCCTGAAGAACTCCTTCTGCGGGTGAATTCTTCATCATCGTTTTCGTCTTCCATATCTTTCTGACATACTGATTTCATGATTTCAGTAATAAGGAAAGCGGCCAGCGCAAACGCTGCAGCGAGAACTACGATCAGTTCAACCACCGCCCTGGTTCCATAAAAGTATCTGGCGTAACAGATTGAAGCAGTTACAAACACTCCAATCAGTATTTCAATAAGATCAACCATAATTTGGTACCTCACCTTTCTACAGCTATTCTCCAACATAAATAAATGAACAGTTAAGGGCCGTGATTAGAACCCTGAACTGTTCTTTCATTAATACATCGTTTGTTTCTATTTCTTACATTTAGAGTGATCTTCTTCCTCTTTTTTCTTCAGCCAGCTGCGCACATTCTCCTCGACAGATCGAACATCAATTAATGGCAGACCTTTTTCATTGATTCGCCTGAAGCGAGCCTCCTCCTTTTTCATCAGCCTGCTGATCATATCATTCACTGTAGGTCTGTAATCAATAAATGGCAGATCTTTTTCAGTGATTCGTCTGCTGTAGTCATCATCATGCTTTACTCCCAGTTCCGCCCACCTGTTTACGGTATGGTTTTCGTAATACCAGTAATAGCCGGCCAGGGATCTTATGATGCCGTCATAATCTGAATCATTGTTGTCAGCCTTACTTAACAGGTTGTAAAGCTCATCAAGTTCCTCCTCGCTGAGGAAATTCATCATCATACTTACCACGTCATGATTCCATCTGTAAGCGCTGAAAACAGGGAACGGTTCAAGTGTGCCCCGGGCAACCATAACCTTGATCAATTCTGCTATCCGCCTGGCGGTAAAGTAATCCTGATAGATGTCATGTGCAAATTCGTATGCCCCTCTGTCAGAATTCAAACCCAATCCATATTCCATCGTGTCTTCATCATTCAGACTCAGTTGAGAATACTGCATATTTGAATAAGGCCCTGATAAAGGAACCAACAAGCCGAGCTTATCGGTGAAAATCTGCATGACTTTCTTTAGTTCAGCCTCAGAATCATATTTCCTCAGGATGGCTTCCAGTTTCGTTTTATAGATGTAGCGCCTGTAAAACAGTCCCTCTGCCATGGCCAGGGCAATATCCATGATTTCCCGTTCATGTTTGTAATAGTCGGTTCCAAGAGATTCCATGTATGATTCCAGGAATCTGACTTCACTTACGGTATCCAGAACAAATTCAGGATCATCGTGTTTCATCTTCTGATACAGCATGTAGAAGAACGGTATTTTCAGCAGTCTGTTTTCCTCTCCTTCAATTGATCTAAGTTTGATCTTTTTGAAAGAGGCATCCAGGCCATTATCGTCTAAGTTTTCATTTCTTCCTATAAGCAGGATCTCGGCCTCTCTGAATTCAGACTGCAGAGAACCAATTACCTTGAAAAGATCATCTCTGAGTAAAGGACTTATGTTATTGATGTTATCCATGATGATCAGAAACCTTTCGGTTTTCAGGTATTCAGTAAAGCCATCCGGCAAACAGGAATAATCAAGATAACAGTGACTGAAGATTTCATCTGCCGAAGGATCATAATCAGAATCCATCCTGTCGCTCCAGAGACCACAGTCAACATACAGTACAGGCATTTCCCATAAACACCGTAACATTATCTGACAGGCCTTCATGGTCTTACCCATGCCTCCGGAAGCGTACATGTACACGTGCTCTTGTTTCAGCGTTTCCACAATGTCTGAGGCATCAGGATAGATGTTACCATCCAGATCCTGCCCTGCTACGGATTCCAGTTCCCACCATTCGGGTTTTTCACGTACTGAAAGGTTATCATTAATGTTTCTTGTTCTTCCTTCAAGAGTGTTATTCAACCTTTTTACCAGGAAATCATAACTTGCCTGCCATAACAGATGATAATCATATTTATCTGGCTTTACAGTCCTGTACTGATAGTTATTCATGAACTGTCTGTAATCTTCCAACAGTTCCCTGGCATCCTGGTAACGTTCTTCTCTTTCATCAGCCAGACACTTCTGAAGTATCTTTGCCAACCGATCAGCAAGAGCCGGTGAAAGCGGCAATTCCTGCTGAATTGACAGCTTGCTGAAAGCACCGTAGTTTTGCAGATCTTCCGAAAGGAAACGGTAAGGGTATGACATTTTTCTATGGTACTGAATCTCCCTGATCATCCTTGTTCTCTCCGGCATCAAGAGATCCATTATCAAGGCACCTAAGGAATATACGTCATAGGCTTTTGTAAGATATGCATCATCATTAAGTTCAAAGAGTTCAGGACCGGCATATCCTGAAGAGTGCGGATAGTTCAGTGGATTTATTTCTGCCCTGCCCCTGTCATCTGTTCTGACAGCACTGCCATAATCAAGGATGAAGCAGCGTCCATTTCCCCTGTCAGCAAGCATGATGTTCTGAGGCTTTATATCACCGAGTATGAAACCAGCATTATGTATTTTAGCAACGGCATGCAGTATGTCTTCAACTGCCCTTAATCTTTCCAGAACATCAGTAAACACTGCCTTATCAGCGGTAACACCCTTGACGTACTGCATGCGTGTAAACACCTGATTACAAACTACAGGAGTGCTTTCTTGCGGACACTGAATGGCTGCACCTTTAAGCATTCCGTTATAAAACGGCATGTTCATGATTTCGTTGGTCAGATCATTCTGCAGGCTTAAAGCCACTTCGTTTTCATTTTCCAGGATCCTGTTGATTTCAGTTTTCAGATCATACTCTCCCTTATCTGCATGAACTGCCATATTTCCATCATCTTTTCGATAGACTTGAACGGTATTGAAAATACTGTTTTCCGTATTTGGAAAGCTTTCCTTTACTACCCACTTTATGCCGCCATCATCCTCGCCGATATAAATCAGTCCCGTTCCCCCTTCGCCAATACAGTCAATGATTCTTATGCCATGCTTAAAAGCCCCGTTTTCAGCGGGGTCAAACCATATTACGGTATTGGCTTCCAGTTTGTTTCGCATATATGTCACCTTACATACATATCATAAGACATGGTTTTTAAGCATGGGAGGGATACGATTGGAACCTTAACTTCTATATGTCATGAACCTCTGTTTCATCTTTCATGACAAAGTAGTAACTGCAGATTGAATGAAGCTCCTTGATTGGATATTCTTTCTGCATGCAGAGCATGAGCATCCTTTCAAATGGATCCATGGCATCAGTCTTCAGGAAATGAAGCTCGTTCATGTACGCATCTACTTTCAGTCTGTAATCTCTGAAACGCATGTCGATCAGATCTTCAAGGCTGGGTGGAACATCTGAGTTGCCGTAATCAGTCAGAGACTTTTCCAGAACAAATTTCAGGAAAAAGGCAAATTCAAGATCTGCCATGGTTACCTGCTGTTTTTCACTGTCAACCGCATTAAGGTGCTTCTTGGTTGGCAGAGATCTCATCTGCTGAAGACTTATGTACAGTTCATCATCTTCTCTGCTGTAGAACTGGATCTGGTTTTCATAATAAGGGAAAAACTGATCAGTTATGGCATTACGGCACTTTATGAGCGTATTTCTGTCTGTAGCTTTACCAGGATGACATTTTTCCGCATAGTCACCCTTAAAGATCCTTCTGGATTCCCTTGCGACAAATTCAAACATTGAATCCAGATCTTCTTTTCTTCTGATTGAGTCGTTCTTGTTGACCTTTCTGATATTCCGGAGCAGTTTTCTCATTCTGAATAACGACTCTTCCTTATCCATTTCCAGAAGATCGTCTAAACTGTTCCATACCCTGGATGTATCAGTTACGACATTCCGGGAATCTATCTTAATTATGTTTTTTTCTTCTGTCATTATCTGGCCAAGAGCATTCAGATCATTCAGCGTAATGTCCTTTTCCCTGCGGCCAATAGCATAGAAAACAATGAGTTCATACCCATTCCAGATATTTATGGAAGAATTATTGTCAACAGCCTTCAGCAGTGCCTGTGCTTCCTCTGCACTCATCTTGAGTGCATAGGCATAAAGCAGAGCTTTCATTCTGGAAGGCCCCTTGTCGTTTTTGTCCAGTTTTATCTTTATGCCCGGGCTGATGATGCTTTTATTGAATCTTGCTGTCCTTGATTTGCGTTTTTCCCTGCTATTTCCCTTAGGTCCGGTTTTCTGTTTTATGGATTCAAGCTTTTCAAAATCAACCATATCAGAGACAACCTGCATGTTAATGTTATATTCAGCAATCTCTCTTAATGCGTTTTCAAGATCGTCTCTCAGTTTCTCTATTCTTTTTTTCGTTTTATCTGCTTCATTAAGGTCCTGCATGCCCCTGTTATATTCTGGGATTTCCCTTAATTCGCTATCCAGAAAGTACGCCAGATCCCTGTATACCTCTTTCTTTCCTCTGCCTTCACTATATTCAGGTGACGGGAAAACATATCTTCTGGTGTCAGATGTTTCATCATTTTTCCTCCTGCCGCTTTTCCTTACCTTTGTTGTGACATGAAAACAGTTTGCTGAATCCTTATCTTCCGTAGTATCTCTGTGATTATTGTAAAGATACTTGAGGAGCTGATAGAGCATGTTATTGTCATCATATTTCAAAAGACTCTTTTTCTCATCAAAAGAGTTATTCTTATCTGTAATACGTGCATTCTGCATTTCAGAAAAATACGGCATTATGATCTCCCAGACACAAGACTTTTTATTGCTACTACCATTATATTACAAAAGCCGTATGCTCACACACGCGGCTTATAGATCCTATTACCCTTTTACCTGAAAGACCTTACCGTCATCAATTCTATATAAACTAAGCATTCCTCCCGGATATGATGAACCGGAATCTATGTCGATGTAATGCTCCTTAATGATTATTGTCTTGGTTCTTTCAAGATGGATGGTGGGAACATGCCCTACGATCATGAACTTATCCAGATTGCTTACAACTGAAGTCGGAAGATAGCCCATCTGAATGTCACAGCCAATCATGTAGTGATAGGCATCGCATTCAAACGCGTCCTGGATGCTGGCAATTACATCAACCTTATCATCACGGTATATGACATGATCAGCATCAATTCCCGTATGCGTTATGACCGTATCGCCATGCAGAGGTGAATATGCCAAGGCATACACCGGCATTCTGCTTACGTAATCTATAAGAGCCTTTCTGGAATTCTCATCAGGATAATACTGATCAAGCTGGGCAAGCGTACTTCTGCCTCCAAAGACAGAGTATGTTCTTTCTGACAGATTCCCTTCCAGATACATCTTAAGAAACAGTTCATGATTGCCAAGTAAGACAACTATGTTACCTGGATAATCATTCTGCATCCTAAGCAATTCAGTAAATACTCCCAGAGGATCTTCCCCTCTGTCTACCGTATCCCCATTGACATATAGCGTGTCCTTTGGAAAGGAAACCCCAGCCTTTTTAAGAAGGCTGAAGAAACTAGCATTACCATGGATATCTGATATTACATAAGAACTCATGAACTGCACCTTTCCATAAGTATTCACTGCATTAAGCTGTACACTAACATTGTATCATTTTCAGACTGATAAGCATTAAACAGGAAAAATGAACTCATCCCTGAATTTGTATTTGAATATATCAAATACGGCGTCCATAACATTCTGATCATCTATACTTTCATATTCTGCATAATCAGTATCTGCGTATGACATGGTAACTTCCTTAAGAATGACCACTGACTCACCTTCAGGTGAACATGGCCGTAATACAACATAGTTATCTCCTTCATATTCAATCATGTCCAGGAATTCAAATGAGACATCATTGCCTTCACTGTCTTTCAGAGTCACCAGGCTGTTTTCATCAGTTTCAGTTATGTTATCTGATTCTTCTAATGATCTTTCCATATCTTCTTTTCTTCTTTCTATCTGAATAAAACGGGTATAACAGACAACAGCTACTGTGATGGCAACCGCAACTGATAATAATGCGAATTTAAAAAGTTTCATAATTATGCCTCCCATTTCAGTCTAAATCAATCATTAATAGCCTTCTAAGGGAGGTGATTGGAACATGGTGACATTAAAAAACTCAAACCTTTTGATGAATGGGCTGTCATAAATGTTAAGTTTGCTTCAGGATACTTTTTAGATATAACTTTCCCTGTATTATTGTGATATTCAAATAATTCTGTAGCACCAAGCATGTAACCATCAAAATTGAATCTTCCCAAAATCAGAATTGAAGAGTCAGCTTTCTTTCCTTCCTGTTTATTCTTCTCAAGAATATGGCCTATTACTTTTTCAACTGTTAGTGATTTTTGATAGTTAACTCCCCTGTTATCTTTCTTTTTCTTTTCTGTATCATATGTATAAACGACTATTGGGTTGTCTATATGTTTAGGAGATATCAAACTCTTTTTTATCTGTGATGTATTCTTTTGGATAAAATTGCCTGCTATATCAATTATTTCCTGTGAATTACGATATGTCTTACGTATTATCATTTTCTCAGCATACCCGACTTTATTTTCAAAATCGGTAAAGAGTGTTATATCAGAGCCGCTGAAAGCATAAATAGACTGCCAGTCATCTCCAACCGCAATGAATTTAGCATCGCTGACTTCTTTTAGGGCTGTCACCAAATCAAATCTCTGACGACTTATATCCTGATATTCATCAACGATATAGTTATTGTATCATCATCTCATTTCTATCTTCAAACCGTAAAACAGTATAAATTGTTTATCAATAAGCTTTATCATACATCCAAAATCAAATAAAACTGTTCGACAAAAAAAGTGACCCCTATAGTTGGATCAACTAAACGAGGTGCACTTCATTGATAATTACTATTTGTCAGTAAAGATATTATATCCTGCAGTTCTCTGTTTTCTCAGCAATCGGAAGCAGTTTTTCTCTGATAGTTTTCTTGAACTCCTCAGGACAGTCTCCCAGAGGATTATGACCGGCTGTTTCAAACCAGATCAGGTACTTCTGCGGGGCTTCCAGCTTTTCATAATAATCCTGCACCAGTGAAGCCGGTGTATTATTATCCAGTCGACCATCCAGGATGAAGTAAGGAACGTCGATCTTCCCCTCTGTTTCCTTCAGGAGGTTAATACCGGCTACTTCATCCCACATCGCTCTTAAAACGAACTGATAGCCTTTCACAAAGCCGATTATTTCCTTGAAGGTATATTCACCGCTCTTCAGTACAGGTACTACCATTGAACTGAAATATGACCTCTTGGCTTTGTCCTGAGAATAGCCGCCATATTTCATCATTATTCTTCTCTGAGCCATCATGCCGTCATATCCGGTCTTATAAACGCCATTGACCGGCATGCCGAGTTCATCAAGGATACTGACTGCCTTCTTATCATCATGTTTCAGAGCTTCCTCACGGGCAAACTTGTAGGACAGTTCCTCATTTAAAGGTCCGTCAACCATCTGACCAAAGCCAATGTATCCGGCAATGTGTTCAGGATGTCTTTTCGCCAGCAGGGTGCCCAAACAGCTGCCCCAGCTGCCGCCGATGATGAACAGCTTATCCTTGTTGTATTTCCTGCAGAGATAATTGACCAGTTCACTGGCATCCTCAACCATGTTGGAAACGGTAAGAGTCTCTTTCTTACAGCCTTCATAACTGCCGCAGGTTCCCCTTTGATCCCAGGCAACGATGGTAAAGGCATCGCACAGATCAGAATTACTGCCGATGACAAAGTGACGGTTGGTTACACCAGGACCGCCATGCAGAAACAGCAGGATCGGATTATCTTCGGATGTTCCCCTGACATGTATTCTCTGCTTAAGTCCATTCAATACGACATATTCCTTGTAATCTATCATAGTTGTGTCCTTTCTATTCCTCTGCGTTATTGAGTTCAGTTAAGAGATTAATATAAGCTACTATGCCTTCATAGTAGGAAGATACTCTGATGCTTTCATTATTTCCATGAATGGCCTGTCTTTCCGCACCGCTCATTCTGAACATGGCAAAGCGGTAGACATTCGGATATATTCTATGGAAATTGCGCGAATCAGTTGCCCCATTCTGAATGTATGGGCAGCAGTATACTTCCGAATAGCTCTCATAGACAACCTTCTGAATAAGCTGATATGCGCTGTTATCAATTGGTGAAACCGGGGATGCTTCAACACCTCCCTCATGGCTTAATTCCACATCAGGATCATTGATCACCTTCCGGAAGTGTTCAAGACAGCTGTCTATCGTATCGCCCGGAGCTATTCTGACACTGTAACCTGCTTCAGCAACCGGAGGAATGATATTTACAGCCGGTGCTCCCTTCAGTTGAGTCAAAGCAGCAGTCGTGGAAATCATGGCTGCGGTTTCCTTATTGCTTTCAAGTACCTTCATTACTATCGGTCTGAACAACCACATGTTACCGAAGATGAAACGGTAAAGGAAACTGGAATGCGAGCCATAGATCCCCAGAAGCTTTTCAGTTACCGGATGCAGATGCTTCCGGAATGGATCAGCATTCAATTTATTAATCGCTCTGACAAGCTTATAGGTTGAATCGGTCTTTGTTGAAGGAGTTGAGGAATGTCCGCCGATTCCCTTTGCCTTAAGGGTAATGTTGACGACACCCTTTTCCGAAACACCGATCATCGCAAATTCATCCTTGACTCCCAGTGGTGCATCATTGATGATGGCTCCGCCTTCATCAAGGACAAACCATGGTTCGATCTTATTCTCTTCAAACCATCTGACGATTGCCGGGGTCGTCGGACCCCCGGTTTCCTCATTATTGGTAAAGGAGAAATAGATGTCTCTTTCCGGTACATAACCGTGAGCCAGCTGGTAGTCAACGGCTTCCAGTAAGCCGGCAATGATGCACTTGGTATCAGAAGTACCGCGGGCATAGATGGAACCATCAACTACTTCAGCTCCAAACGGTTCATGATCCCAGAGAGCTTCATCAACCGCAACGACATCATAGTGAGCCATCAATACTACCGGTTTCTTATCTGAACTGCCCTTCCACTTTAACAGGATGCCATAGTCATTTATGATGTTGACTTCCATAGCCTTGAAGACTTCCGGATAGTCCTTCTTAAGCATTGGCAGGAAAGAGCGGAATTCTTCATAATCCGGTTCAGTATCTCTCGGCCATATGGTCTTCTTCCTCAACATGTCCTGAAATCTCTTCAGGGCAAGTTCCTTATCAAAATCATATTCAGTTTTCTTTTCATATCTGCCTGTGTCTTCCGGTTTCATTTTCAAAGCATTGAATACCATGAAAGCCAGAAGAATTATCAGTGCAATAATCACATATATCATAAGCTACCCCCTGATCACTTAAGTTCATATTCCCATGATTTGCTCATGTCACCAAAGGAGAAGATCTTCAGGGTCTTTTTGTTAAGGTTATAAATGCAGCTGTACTGGGTCTTACCCTGATCCATGCCGTTTTCAGGATCCTGAACGACCAGACCTAACAGCCTTTCAGCATAGTCTTCTCTCATTCCCTTTCTGCCCCGGTAAACTCCGGCTTTCAGACATTCATCCCTGCCGCAGGCGACCTTATAAAACGGGTCTTCCTTCGCGACATAGTGATTGGTGGCATGATTGATGTCGGTAGTCACCATCTTATTATCGATCCATTCGATTAATCTGCTCTTTCCGCTGGAATCAGCTACCATGACATGATAGTCAGCTCCCGGCATCGCTCCTATGACGTTAAAGCCAGAAGCCATGGCCAGGGCTTCTTCGACACTGCCACAGTTATCCAGCATCATTCTCATGAGAACAGGATGCAGAAGAGTCGGCTTTGAAGGATCCTCTGTCTTGATAAGCGGCTGGGAAGCTACCCAGGCCTTACGGTCCACTTTATTTACAACCACGGATCCATTTGAAGCATAGATCCAGTAAGGATCCGGCAGTTCTCCGCTTTTTTCCAGGAACATATTTCTCTTATTTGAATCCATGATCTTTTCATATTCATTAAAGTCTATTTCCTTATAGTCACTTTTAACACTCAGAGCCAATATACTGATAGCCAGTCCCTTTTCATTCATGCCATCCATGGTCAGAAACGGTGACAGTACAAAGGCGGAAAGATCACTCTTACCGTCATCGAGCATGCCATTAATGGCAGAACCGTTCTTAAAGTCAGCCCAATAGGTATCGGCTACTCCTAAGGATCTGTATCTGGCCTTGGGGTTATTGCCTTCGATGATCATGTTCAGCCCGGTACGGGGATTCTTACGGTCATTGTTATGGAAATGAGAGTAATCATAATTGCGGCAGAACAATACTTCGCCTTCCAGAGTCTTAACCACAAAGGTTGAACATCCGGCGCTGATGACCGCCTTAAAGGCCTCAGGCAGGTCATAGTAGTCATAATTACAGACCATGTGATACAGATAGCCTTTTTCATCAACTCTTTTAATTGATTCAATGGCTTCGATCTGTTTTTCATTCTGCAGGTAAGCATGAGGATTCATCTGTCTTACCCCCTGTCTCTCTTCGCTACGGCTTCCTTATATTCTTTTTCCGTATCAATGCCCATGGCAAACAGCATCATCACCACCGCTACAATAGCCGGTATCCAGCCTAATAAGGCATTTATGGTTTTCTGGGTTGCCATATTCTGCATTACGCCCTGATCAGCCAGCTGAGCTGAGAATCCTGCAATGGCCAAAGCCATCAGGAAGAGCTTATCCACAGCTGCTTCGGCAATCTTGCTGGCAAGGTTATCACCGGTTGATACCATCGTATCCAGACGCCTTCCGTTCTGCACTTCAACAATATCGGAAATGGAGTTACGGTTGGTATTAAATTCGACAAATGTAACAGTCAAACCGATTCCGGCAGCTGCCGCATTTATGAAGGCATTTACCACATTATATGGATTCAGAACGAATGGAATCTTTCCGATGATCTGAACGATGGCAGCCGCGATCATGGTTTTCTTTCTGCCCAGCAGGGTATCGATCTTCGGTGCCAGTATTGAGAAGACAATAGAGAATACCAGATATACTGCCATTATCGGTGTGGCCAATGAGCTGTCATTAAGCACATAGGCACAGTAATAGGTTATTGATGAAGTCAATAGACATGTTGAAATGCCGTATGACATGACATAGAACATGTTTCTGACCCAGGATTTACACTTAAACAGCATCTTATAGGTATCAACGATGCCGATTTTCTCTTCATTTTCCTCAACCTGTCTGACTCTTTCCCTGGTAGTGAAATAATGAACCAGACAGCCGATGATGATCAGTACTCCCATGAAGAGAGCTGACTTGAAAATGGCTGGGGAGTCGGAAGAATTAATGACCTTGTGATCCTTAAGTCCGCCGAACATCTTGACGATCATTGGTACGGCAACTGCACCGATGCCTGAACCCAGACAGCCACCCAGTGATCTGAACGCATTGATCGACTTACGGTCATAGTCATCTGAAGATGCCAAAGCTCCCATGCCGTTATACGGTATGCCTCTGAAGGTATTGGCTATTTCATAGAAGAAGAATACGACCAGTCCCAGGATGATGTCCCAGCGCTCTGAGACACCAAAGTCCGTAAACAGAAGCACCATTCCCACAGCATATGGCACTGCGATCCATAATAACCATGGTCTTACCCTTTCACCTGACTTGAAGCGGACATTGTTTGCCCAGACACCGATGAGCGGGTCATTTATGATATCCCAGGCTGTTCCGATCAGAGCCATGTTACTGGCGGCTACCGGATCGATCAGCAGAATGGAAGTCAGGAAAAACTTATAGTATGTACTCTTAAAGTTAAATACGATGTTGGTAGAAGTAGAAAAACTCATAAAGCCGAGCTTTTCCAAAAGCCCTACCGTCTTCTTTTTCTTATTATCTGGCATAAAAAGTAACTCCTTTTTCTTTAAATTGTAATACAATCAACCGGTTCTGACAATTTATCCCCACAAAAGACACGGCTTCATGAAAGCCGTGTCATATGTTATTAGTTACTGTTATGCATTTGTTTTGTACCAGCAGATTATGTTTATACAACGCTGATTGGTACCGTCTTCATCATTTCATCTACATACTGACCTTGCAGTAGTTCATACTCCTTATACTGATCGGTATTTTCCATATTTTTTATTAGTTCAAATTGGTCGGAAATAATAACATACTGATTAAGTATAGAAAGTTTATAAGACGACAGTCAAGCGAATCTTCATTTGATAGATCTTTATTAATAAATCCAATATCGTATAGTTTTTCTATTATACGTTCATCTAGTAAATTTTTATAAACTATCTGTTAAGGTTCTACCCAAGGAGTAAGAATATTGGTAAAACTAGTAAATATGCAATCGGCATAATGATATCCTTAAGCATCAGTGGCGACATACTTAAATGGATTATAGAATTGATCATTCTTATAATCATAGAAAATGAATTGATATGTTTTTTCCATGTTATTTTCTTTTAATTCGTTTAATGTCTTGTCAAAAATACTATTAAAACGACTTTCATTCTGCTCAGCAAATGCTTCAAATCTTTTTGCCAGTAAAGGAATATTCATACCATTAGTGTTATCAAAAATATCTATTATTCCATTTTGATCTATAAAAGTATAACCTACTACAGACTCAATTTCTTTATATGACAAAATGCAATTATAAATTACCTCCTTACACCACGAATTCTACTTCATGACGTTACGTAACAAGCAATACCTTACGCAGGATTATTTTTCATTTTTTCACAGAAAAAATATATCATCAAGCGCAAAGAAAAGAGAAACCTGAAGTTTCTCCCTTTTTCACATTCTTTGATTTACTTGTTATTTACCTATTATGCTTAAAAGAGCATCACTGTCATTTTCACCAGAGAAGAATTCCAATGTGACTGTAGCATGACCTCTCTGTTCAAATACGTCGAAGCCAACATACTTATGCAGTTCTTCATTCAGGTATGCGTATGTTCTGTATGAACCTACAGTCTGTGGATTGATGTAATCATATCCCTGCTCTTCCATTCTGGCAACATATTCATCAAGGTATGCATATGCTTCATCCAGAGTATCAAATGGCTGGTAAACCAACATCTTCAGTCCTATGAAGCCACTCTGATTATGGGTGTAAGTGGTCTGATCTCTTGCTCCAATGTCACCATGAACGTTAGCTTCTGGTAAGCCGTGTTCCTTAAGCATGTTATTAACTTCATCAGGAGTTAATGATCTTTCATTCTTGAAGGTGATCTGTACTAAGCCATCTTCCTCTTCATTAAACAGGTAATTGTATGACTTGAAGCTGTTAGAGTTTTCATAGGAAGCACCGTTTGGAGCATAGCTTTCCCTGTAGCCAATTTCCTTCATGCGGCTGCCATATTCTTCTAAATATGCCAATGCAGCATCATGATCTTCAAAGGTCAGCTGTACGGCAATGTACATTTCATAGTTGAAATAGTATAACCAGCCTTCACTTCTTGGTACGGCTGTATCGCGGGCTGTCCAGCCTTCAAAGATGTCTGTATCCTTTAATTCAACAAAGCCGTTGGCAACCAATGCTTCATTCAGAGCAGGTATGCCTTCATATACAGGAATTTCATAATGCATTCTGCCTACCATTAAGAAGCCATTGTCATAGTTGACTTCCAGTTCTGCAGAAGCTTTCTTTTCTTCTCTTAACAATAAGCGGTAAGCAGTATTGCCATTGTCCAGTGTTACCTTTTCATAACCTCTGTTTAACAGAACGTTAATGTAATCCTCAACATCCTTCTCTGTTGCGTGAGCATCATAAACTTCAAATTCGCCACGGTCCATGTAGGCGTTCTTATCAAAGATCAGCGCATAGCTGGCAAATTCAGGGAACGGTACGGCAAGTTCGCCATAGTCTCTCATGAAGACGGCGTCAAAGTTAGACAGGTCATATACATTCCAGCCGGTTCTCTTTGCCGGATATTTCGGGTTCTTCAACCACTTGTCAATGCGTTCATCTGATGTAGCCTTGCCAAAGCTGATGGTTAAGTCAAGGTCATCATAGTGGTACATGCCCATGTCACCAATGGCAGCTGTAAAGTGAGCTGTATTTGGATCGCCCTGGTCTAATTTCATGTGTACTTCTTCCATTACTTCCAGGGCATTGGTAGTTGTGCCTGACAATGTCAGTAAGTTTGTTTTAACCTGTTCATCATTAGTGGTGAATTCCAATGGATCATTAGGATTGTTATAGAAGATGTTCCAGATATTGCCTTCAGCGATGTTGACCCAGTTATTAGGCAGGATGTTCATTACTGAATCTGCGGCATTACCAGGAGCGTAGAAATCAATGTCATTCATTTCACCTTCATCAAGATATCCATGGAAGGTTTCATCCTTTAATGTAACAAAGGCAATGTTTAACTGTGAACCAGGATAATGAGAGAAGTAAACCAGGTCCTTAGAATAAACATTCAGCTTTGCATAATCTCTGGATTCAACAACGTAGTTATACTTATCCAGCTTAGCCAGGAAATTATCCATGGCTGTTTCAGAATCAACTACTTCCGGTTGATCAGGTTCTGCCGGTTTTTCATCAGGTGTCTTCTGTCCTTCACAGCCAAAGCATGTCAGAACAAGAAAGAGCGCCAATAAAATGGTAAAAAATTTTTTCATATGATCTCCATTATTCATTATTAGTCATATTCATATCGTATATATTTTATTCTATTTAATTACTATTTCACAATACGCTAAGACATATTTTTGATACTGACACACTCTTTTAAACTTTGCATACAAAAAAAGCATGACCTTTTCAGTCATGTTCGTCTTATTAACAACCTTTTCTGCCGCTCTTATGGTCTTCAATTGAACAGGCAATTCCAGAGCCGTATTCAACTAAGCCAACATCAGCCGGATCAATTGTGACGGTGCCGTCTTCAAGTACAAAGGCTGGGATACCGACATCACCGATCTTCTTACAGCGGTCAAAGACCGGATTAGTGTCACGCAGTCTTGTAAAGGCACTCATGTTACGGATGTTTTCGCCAATGTTGATGTATTCAAATTCGTCTTCGCGTCCCTTGA
>JAFWGU010000005.1 GCA_017512285.1 Erysipelotrichaceae bacterium
GTGATGGTGATGATGGTGCTCATGATCGTGATCATGGTGATGATGTTCATGTAAGTCTTCGTGGTCATGATCATGGTCATCCTCGTCTTCATCATCTTCCTCAAACTCAGGCAGGATGTCTCCGCCGTTTACGATAACATCCAGCAGTTCTTCGATCGGATATTCAGCAATCGGGCTGTCAAGGATCTCAGCGTCTTCATTGAGTTCTCTGACAAGTTCCCTAGCCTCTTCTATCTTCTTTTCATCAGCGACGTCAACATGAGAAAGAATGATGGCATTGGCTGCCTTCACCTGGTCATTGAAATATTCACCGAAGTTCTGATGATATTTGCGGCATGTCTTGACGTCAACAATGCAGATGTGTGATACGATCCTGAAGTCATCATCAGCTTTGATGACGTTGATGATCTCGGAAAGCTTGCCTACGCCTGACGGTTCAATGATCAGGTCAGTTACTTCCATGTCCTCGATCTCTTCCAGTGCTTCCTCAAAGTCACCCTGCAGGCTGCAGCAGATGCAGCCATTGTTTATCTCTCTTACGGCCAGATTCTTGCTGAAGAAGGCGCTGTCGACACCAACTTCACCGAATTCATTCTCAAGTAACATTACCTTCTCAAACTTCTTTTCAGATAACAGTTTCTGAATGAACGTTGTCTTTCCGGCTCCCAAGAATCCTGAAACGATATATACGTTAATCATAATAAATCACTCCTGTCTACATACATTCAACGGAATATTCCCACATTCCTCTTTTATATTATCACAGTTGTCAAATGTTGGTATGCCGATAACCCTTCAAAAAACACTGAAAAAAAACGACATGTTTAATATACTTTTGATTATGGCGTCAAAATATTATAAAATTATTAGTGGAATTGTATTCAGGAGAATAATCATATGCCTACAACCTATGCTCACTGGAGATTTGGTGACAGAGTAAAGAGAACCCTGTCATTGGACACAGAAGCGATAATAGATAAATATCGTGAACTTTATGACATCGGCGTTCACGGGCCGGACCTTTTTTTCTACTACGACTGTCTGAAGAAGGAAAACCTCTTCAGCTTCGGATCAAAGCTCCATGACTGTTCAATGAGGTCATTGCTGGAGCAGTTCAGAGATCCTTATCTTAAGTCCGATAACCGTCAGGCTTCGCTTGCCTACATTCTGGGATTTGTCTCCCATTTCACTCTCGATTCATACTGTCACAGCTACATCGAGATGAAGAAGGAAAAGGAAGGTCCTTCACATAACAAGATCGAATCTCAGTATGACCGCCATCTGCTGCTGATTGACGGCAAGGACCCTAACCGAACCAGAGTCGCAGATACGATAAAGGCCTCTGAATTCAATGCACGGATCGTTCGCCAGTTCTTCAGCCAGTTCGATCAGAAGACGATGTACAAGATCATTCATGACCAGCATTTCTATCTGACCCTTCTGAAGGATACCAATGACGTCAAGCGCTTTATTCTGACAACGGGAATGAAAGCCATGAAGCTGAATGACTTCCTTGATCTTCTGACGACCAAGGTTGATGAACCATCCTGTGAGAACTCCAACATGCGTCTTGACAAGCTGTTTGAGAAAGCTGCCCTGCACTACCGTGCCCTGGCTGAAAATGCCATTGACTATCTGGAAAACGGTGCAGAGCTTGATCCATATTTTGAAAACGATTTTGCAGAGACGGATGACTACATGAGCATTCCTCTCTACGATGCAAACAAGGAAAAGGACTACATTGTGTAGTCCTGGATAAATAAATAAAGGAGATTATAAACATGTTTAAGAATCTTACGAAAACCGAGAAGGCCTGGGTACTGTATGACGTAGGTAACTCAGCATTTACCATGCTGGCCTGCTCACTGATCCCTATCTGGTTCAAGGACCTGGCCATTGGCACGGCTCCCGGTCAGATCAATGGTGACCAGGCAACTGCCTACTATTCAATTGCGATTTCCATCGTAACCGTAGTAGTTGCCCTGATCGGACCCCTTACAGGTGCCCTTGCTGACCACAAGGACAGAAAGAAGATCTTCTTCACGACTACCGTTGCCTTAGGCGTAATCGGCTGCATCATTAATGGCTTTGCCACAAGCTGGGTAGCCTTCATTGTCATCTACGTTCTGACTAAGATTGCTTACAGTACGTCTCTGACGATCTATGACTCCATGCTTAATGACGTTACGACCGAAGACAGAATGGATGAAGTGTCATCCTACGGCTATGCCTGGGGTTACATCGGTTCATGTCTGCCATTCATCATCGCCATGGTAGCCTACATCTTGTCAGGCGGACTCAAGGAAAGCCTGATGCTGTTTTCACCATTTGTGGGAAAGATCATCGGTTTCGGTGTCACCGGCATCTGGTGGCTCATTGTTACCCTGCCTCTGATCAAGAACTACAATCAGGTTAACTACGTAAAGGCTGAACACGGAGAAATCGGTAAGGTTTTCGGTAAGATCCTGCAGACATTCAAGAAGATATTCGTAACGGACAAGAAAGTCCTTCTGTTCCTGATCGCCTTCTTCCTGTACATTGACGGTGTCGGAACGATCATTGATAACTGCATCAACATCGGTACAGACTTAGGCTTACCGACAGTTGGTCAGGTAGTATTCCTGCTGGCAACTCAGGTCGTTGCTTTCGGCGGTTCACTGGTATTTGCCAAGCTGTCAAAGAAGTATGATACGGTACCTCTGATTCTGGTATGCATCGTTGGCTATTTTGCCGTATGTATCTACGCTCTGTTCCTTAAGACACTGCTAGACTTTGGTATCCTGGCCTTTGGCGTTGGCTGTTTCCAGGGTTCAATTCAGTCATTATCAAGAAGCTACTACTCAAAGATCATTCCTGCTGAGAACTCAGGTGAATACTTCGGCATCTATGACATCTTCTCAAAGGGTGCCTCATTCCTCGGTTCAGCAGTCATCGCTGCTGTCAAGCTGGCTGGCGGAACGATCAACATCGCTGTTGCTTCAATCTCCGTATTCTTCGCCTTAGGCTTCGTCTTCCTGAAACTGGCAGACAAGCAGCCGGCAAGAAACAGATAATATAAGCATTTTAAAGGGCTGGTCATCCAGCCCTATTTTCATTTTTTCATTCCCAGTTTCCCAGGGTAAACAGCAGATAGAATTCCCTGAACTTTGCCAAAAACATGTCCTCAGTAATGTAGAATATGGCCCAGTTGTCAGCGGAATCAAAGAATTCATCATCTTCAATTTCCAGCACCTTCTCACACTTGCCGAAATGCCGTTCCATCATTTCAACTACATCGCTCTTTCCCATCCAGGCTTCAAGTTTCTCCGTCAGTGACATTCCACTGGGAACAAGAGCCTTCCTGGGCAGTTTCTGCTTTGTGTGTTCTTCGATTTCCTTGAGCGTTCTGAAAAGATTGACAGTCGCATTGCTGTAACTGATTGTCTTTGACTGTCTGCATGCATACTCTATCAGACCGCGGGCATACCCGTCATAGTAGGCATAATATGTTTCAGGTTTCATTGTTTCCACCTCACAATATCATTTTACTACAATAAATAATCATTTTTCTCAGTGATTACTGCCGGCATGAAGAGGTCATTATCGTCCATTTCAATGTCATTCAGGATGTTTTCCTCAAAGCAGAGACAGAAGACCTTTCCTTCGGCTCTTTTCAGAAAGCGGTCATAGTACCCTCTGCCATGTCCCAGCCTCTCACCTCTTTTGCCTGCAGCCACGCAGGGAATGATCATGAGATCAAAGGACAATGAAGTTTCTCCCACATTTACAGGCTCCCTGATTCCAAAACGACTGATTTCAAGTTCATCTGTGGAATGTATTCTCACTGCCAGCATTTCACTTTTATTGATGCACTTAGGAACATAGACCTTCTTGGACTTTAGAGCTTCGCTGATAATTATATCCGTTGAAGGTTCACCGGCAGTTGACAGGTAACAGAAAACTGAGTCAGCTTCTCTGTATTGTCTGGAATCAATTACCTTCCGCGCAATGATACTCCCTGCCCTCATCACGTAATCATCAGGGAGTTTTCTTTCCTTGATAAGCTTTCTCAGTTCTTTCTTGTTCATTTCAGTATTCTTTCAGAATTTCTTCAGTTAGCAACTCCAGTTTACCACAAAGATCCGCGTTAAAGTCATGCATTGCACATTCATCAGCATCAAGCTTCATGGCAAGCCTCTCACCAGCTTTAAACGGCTTCCACTCAGGAAGTCCAGGCTGATTTGGATCACCGGTCCTGGCAAACTGAGCCCAGTATTTCTGCATGGTTTCTGACAGTTTCCAGTCATTAAGATCATACGGTCTCCAGCTGCCGTCAAGCGTACCGAACTGATAGCGGTTATCGCATGAGTGCGGTACACCGGCATTATCACCCGGCTGCTGTCTGGCAAAGACATACATGAATACTGGCTTTCTGCCATTTTCATACTGTCTGATTCCAAGTGCCATGGCCTGAGATACCAGATTTGATCCGAACATCGGTTTCTTTTCATTAGCCCCCTCATCAACCGTGCAGCCAATGATAATGTCAATGTCATTGAAACTGCCGTTATACAGTGTTCTGTCGATATCTTCAGGTATTACATACCCATCCGTATAAAGATTGAAACCGTCAAAGAAACCTAACTTGTCATTTGCGTCTCTCAGAACTTCCCATTTCAGCTTTCTCATCTCAGCAATGCTGGAACAGTTAAGGGATTGCATCAGCTCTAACCCCATTTTTTCCTGCTTTTCTCTGGAGAAATCAGCCATTATCGAGCCTATTCCCCCGGCTGACTGTACGGAAATCCTTCTTACCATGTCTCTGGACAGCGGTGAACAGGCAAGTGCCAGTGAACAGCGTCCGCCGGCAGACTGGCCGAATACCGTAATGTTATCCGGATCACCGCCGAAACCTTCTATGTTTTCATATACCCATTTCAAAGCCTGGATCTGGTCCATGATTCCATAGTTTCCTGAAGTGTCATATCCGCTTTCCCTGGCCAGTTCAGGATGTACGAAGAAGCCGAATATGTTAAGTCTGTAGGTAACTGATATGAGAATACAGCCATTCTTACAGAAGTTATCCCCGCAGTATTCGTAATCCGATCCATACCACTGCTGCAGACCGCCGCCATGAATGTAGATCATTACCGGCAGCCTGTCTTCTTTGCTTTCTGCAGGTGTATATATATTCAGATAAAGGCAGTCCTCACTCATATTTGGAGGATATGGATAGTTTTTGATTTTTATGTATGGATGCTCACTGTCATCAGTCACATCATCAGTGGCGCTGCTCCACCTGTCAAACTGGGCACAGGCATCGCCATATCTGTCACACAGTCTGACGCCTTCCCACTTTTCCGGTTCTTCAGGAGCCTTCCAGCGCAGGTCACCTACCGGAGGCTTTGCGTAAGGAACTCCTCTGAACAGCGAGTATCCGGCGTTGGACCTGACAGCTTTGAGAATTCCATATCTGGTATTAACAAGTTCGATCATACTAACTTTTCAAGCCAGTCACAGCACATGTCAGCCCACTTGGTAACATGCGGGATATCCATGGCCAGATCATTGTGCCCGTCAGCCAGAGCCAGACCATGTACGCCTTCCGGGAACAGATGCATTTCAAATGGAATGCCTACAGCCGTCAGAGCCTGTCCAAGCGTAAAGGAATGACGCGGGTCATCACTGTTGGTCTGCCAGATGAAGAACGGCGGTGTTTCTCTTGTTATGTTAACTTCCGGAGCAAAGTAAATCAGTTCTTCCTTATTTCCGACGAACGGATTTCTGGTAAAGTCTGCGAACGGATCAGCGAAGAATCCACCCGGTAATCCGGCAAACGCAAAGGCTCCATAACCTAATACGGCACCGTCAGGACGGCAGGATTCTCTTTCAACGGGATCTTCCGCATCCTTGTTGCCATAGTCAAAGTGAGTTGCGACATTGCCCGAGAGCATGCCTCCGGCAGAGAAGCCCATGCATACGACCTTTTCGGTAACATTCAGTTCATCCTTACGGTTTCTGATCAGTCTGATGGCTCTCTGGATGTCATGCAAGGCATCCATTCTGCCGTACGGCTGTAATCTGTAGGTCAGAATGGCGGTATTGAAGCCCCTGTCGGCGAAGTACTTGGCTACGTTGAAGCCTTCACAGCCTGTTCTGGACTGGAAGCCGCCGCCGCAGGCAACGATTACCGTTCCCCTTTTCTCTTTGCAGTTCTGACCGGGAACGAATATGATCGACGGTTCGATCTGCAGTGGCGCTCTGTCATCCCAGCCCGGAGTCTGTCCTTCAGGCCACAATGGAATTGCTTCAAATCTCTTAACAGCTTCGTTCCAGGTCTTGAGGTTCTGTTCCAGATTAAATGAACCGTCCGGATTGCGGTGCTTTGAAACATTGATTATGACTGCGTCTTCCGCAACGACTTTCTTCAGTTCTTCATAGTTATTCTGATACATGATATTTCTCCTTATCTTAAAAAAGTCCATGCCCATATCCGGGCATGGACTAGATATTGTTCTTAATTAAATCAGATTCTCTTCTGTCTTGGCATCGAATACATGGATCAATGTCGGAGAGAAGTTGAATGAGATCTTCTTGCCCAGTGATACTCTGTCAAGATCAAGGTTAGCCGTAGGAATGACGGCTACGATGTCATCACCATTGAGGTTGATGTGCAGATGTACTTCACTGCCCATCATTTCTGATACTTCAATGACACCTGTGAATCCATCATCAGCCAGTTCAATGTGAACAGGTCTTACGCCGACTACTGTTTCGATCTCAGGCTGGTTCTTTTCCTTGAGAGTCTTCTGATGCTTTTCATCAAGCTTGATGTCACGGTTCTGGATCGTTACATAGTACTCACCGTCAACCTTCTTCAGCGGTACGTTGTGGAAGAAGTTGATCTGAGGTGTGCCGATGAAGCCGGCAACGAATTCGTTAACAGGATGATTGAATACTTCCTGAGGTGTACCTACCTGCTGGATGAAGCCATCCTTCATGACGACGATTCTGTCACCTAAGGTCATGGCTTCAATCTGGTCATGAGTTACGTATACGAATGTCGTATCGATCTTCTGACGCAGTCTGATGATTTCTGAACGCATCTGGCCACGCAGCTTGGCGTCCAGGTTACTTAAAGGTTCGTCCATCAGAATGACCTGTGGCTGTCTGACGATGGCACGGCCGATGGCAACTCTCTGTCTCTGGCCACCTGACAATGCCTTTGGCAGACGGTCAAGGATCTGGGTGATCTCCAGTGTCTTGGCTGCTTCACGAACCTTGCGGTCGATCTCATCCTTTGGAACCTTGGCAAGTTTCAGTGAGAATGCCATGTTGTCATAAACAGTCATGTGCGGATACAGAGAATAGTTCTGGAATACCATTGCGATGTTACGGTCTCTTGGAGCGATGTTGTTTGAATATACATCTCCAATATAGAGTTCACCTTCAGTGATCTCTTCCAGACCGGCGATCATACGCAGCGTTGTTGACTTGCCGCATCCTGAAGGACCGACGAGTACGACGAATTCCTTGTCCTTGATGAACAGGTTGAATGACTGAACGGCTACAACACCTTCATCGGTGATCTGCAGATTCGGGACAAAACCTTCCTCTGGTGCCTGTTCCTGGGCCTTCTTCTTGGCCTTCTTCTTGTTGGACTTGATTTCCTCTGCTGTGATTGGATAGATCTTCTTGATGTTTTTAAGTGTAATACTTGACATTTGTTTTTGCTCTGACGTCAGGGCCTCCGCCCCTTGGTCTCATTCTGAACCGCCATTAAGATTCAGAACACTTTCAGCATGTCTCCACTGTGCTGAACCGCGAGCCACGGAATACCTCCTTTTCTTCTACCGCATTATTGGTGGAGAGCAGTATTTACCATCTATATTATGCCAAAAGCCCCTTAACTTATTCTTGTAAATATGTAAACTCCGTTTCCAAAAATGGTGACAGAATAGAAAATTGTAAGTTGATGCGTCATTTTTGATTCCTTGGCTTTGCAATCATCTGCTATTCTAAAATCGGTACAGAACGGAGGATCATTATCATGCATGAAATCAAGACTGTAAACGTCAATGGACATACCCTCGCCTACCGTGAATACGGCAGCGGTGACAAATATCTGTTATCTACTCAGAATTTCTTCTTCAAGGATTCTCACATGGCCTTATTAGGACAGCCACCTTATGACTACCATTGTTTCCTGGTTTACATGCGAGGATACGGCGAATCAGAACACATCTTTGATCAGACTCTCAGAGACTACGCAACCATCTGGGGTGAAGACCTCATTGCCTTCGCCAAAACGATGAACATCCCGTCATTCTACTATACGGGCATTTCTCACGGTAACTGGGCCAGCTGGTACATTGCCTTCCACAGACCTGAACTAATCAGAGCCTATGTCTGCTGCGACGGTATTACCCAGTATCACGAAAGACGTGATCTGCCTGCTCCTCTGGCAAAGATGAGAGACCATGCCGATGAATTCGTCGGCAATGTTGAACAGCTCAGAAAGACCGCCTGGATCGAAACCTGGCCAACAGAGAATCCGGAAAGACTGGCAAGACGTCAGGCTAACTTTGAAGAACATCTCGACATCCTGATGCACCGCAAGGCGGAAGAATTTGCCCTGCCGATGCTAGGCGACATGACCGGCTGCAATGCCAGAAGTCAGGAAGAACTGCTGGAAAGACTGCATGAGATCAACTTCCCTGTCATGATTTGGGAAGGCGGACTTGATCCTCTGGCAACTCCTGAAGCTGCTCTGGAATGTGCAAAGGCCATTCCTGGCGCCGTATACCTTATGTATCAGCATCTGGGTCATGGCGGTGCCGATGAAATGCCTGAACTGGCAGCCAGAGACTGCGACAGATTCTTCAAGGACGTAGAAGGAAGGATCCTGTAGGAGGTTCTCCATGAAACTGCAGCCTGCGCTTATTTTTGGCGAACACATGATATTGCAGCGCGATCAGAAGATCATGGTCTGGGGTACTTCGGCTGAAAACGATACCGTAACCGTCAGACTCAATGATCAGTGTGCTTCCGCAGAAACGGTCAGAGGAAGCTGGAAGGTCGTGCTTAATGAAGAAAAAGCCTGTGAAAGAACATCCATGACCATATCTTCCAGCATAACGGGAGAAACCATAACATTCAATGATGTAGCCATCGGTGAAGTATGGCTGGCTGGCGGTCAGTCAAACATGGAGTTCATCATGAAATACGATGTCAATTGCGAGGAAACGATGCAGCTTGAGAATGATGAAAGTCTCAGATACTTCTGTTATCCGCATGTTGCCTTCAACGGTTTCCTCGAGTTTGAATCAATGCCTGCCGAAGGTTTCTGGAGAAAATGGACAACTTCAGAGAACAGAAAGCAGTTTTCTGCCATCGGTGCCTACATGGCTCTCATTCTCAGAAAAAAGCTGAACGTACCTGTTGGAATCATCGGCTGTAACTGGGGTGGGTCCCCGGCTGCGGCCTGGACGGATATTGAAGACGTCAGAAACAATCCTGCCATGGCAGAGATAATTAAGTGGCATGAAGATGCCTGCAACAATACCAACTGGGCGAAATACATCGCAGCCAGTGACATCAGGCCTGCTGAACAGACACCTGAGCAGAAGGACTTCAATGACCGGTTCATGATGGGAGAAGACATGAGTGAGTTCTTCAAAAACTTTGATCCATCAAAGCTTCCTCCCGTTGACTTTGCTCCATATAACCCCGGTCCAAGATCAATTGTCAGACCTGGTGGACTTTATGAGAATATGCTTAAGAAGGTCGCCCCCTACTCCATCAGAGGAGTCATCTGGTATCAGGGTGAAGACGATGATGCCAGAAACTGGGCTGACTTCTACGATGAAAGCATGGTGACGATGATCAACAGCTGGCGTAAGCTCTGGGGCTGGGACTTCCCCTTCTACCAGATCGAACTGGCACCATTCCAGGGAATCAGCTTCACCGGTGCCAAAAAATTCGCCCTGATGCGCCATCTGCAGCACGCTGCTTCGGAAAGATTACAGGATGTTACCGACATCTGCATACTTGATGCCGGCGACAGGATGAACATCCATCCCCGTCGTAAGAAGATGGTCGGTGAAAGACTGGGACGCATCGTCATGAAGCATACATATGGAGATGATTCCCTGACAGCCGACTGCCCCATCATCAGGGAAGCAGTCAGAAACAACGACGAAATAGCGATCAGCTTTGAAAACGCTGCTGGAGGCATGGTCATTAACGGTAACATACACCTTTGGATGACCGTCAGAAACGAAGGCAGAGACATCCCCTATGAAGCATCTGCTGAAGGCGACAGACTCCTGCTGCGCGGCGATTTCAGAGATAAGAGTATTAGAATAGAATACTGTGAAACCAATTACTGCGAAGCCGTTCTGTACAATTCAGAAGGCAATCCGGCCTTCGGTTTCACATTGGAGGTATGATAATGAAAATCAGAGAAGTTGTTGATAGGATCCTGGCTTACCACCCACAGTTTCCGGCTGATTACAACGGCTGTGACGACTATAAGTGCGGTGACCCGGATGAAGAATGCACGTGTGTCGTAACTGCCCTCACCCCAAACGTATCCGTAATCAGAAAAGCCATTGAACTAGGCGCCAATCTGATCGTCGTCCATGAACCAACCTTCTATACTTCAGCAGACCAGAACGGCTGGTTTGAAGATTTCGGCAATGAAGTCTATGAGGAAAAGAGAAAGCTTCTTGATGAGCATCACATCGTTGTCTGGAGAGACCATGACCACATGCATGCTCACCGCCCCGACAGCATATTCACGGGTGTCCTGAAATACCTTGGATGGGAAGACAAGGCAGTCGTTGACGCTGATACCGGACTGTTTGCTCACTTCCTTGTCACCCTAGAACCGCAGACTCTGAAGCAGTTATGCGATCACATCATAAATACCATCGGGCTTAACGGTGCCAGGATCATCGGTGATCCGGATGCCGTTGTTTCCAGGATTGCCCTGGTAGGACATCTCTATCCGATGGATTATCATACAAGAGACGGAAGGACTGGCGAGTATTCAGTAAAAGTCATTGAAACCCTGGAAAAGAAGGCAGATGTCATAATACCGGGTGAAGTCATTGACTGGACCGTTCTTTCCTACATCAGAGATGCCGTTGATCTTGGCAAGGTAAAGGCCATGATCAATCTCGGGCACTTCAACTGGGAAGAACTGGGAATGAAATACATGAAGGACTGGCTGAGCGAACTCGTTGAAAACAAGGTAGCCGTTACCTATGTACCAAGCGGAGACATGTACAGATTTGTTGTTAAGGAGGACTGATCATGAAGATTAGAGAATTATTACCGAATGTAAAGGTTCACGGCAGAACCGTATACGATGAAAACAGAGAAGCTCTGTTCTGTAACTGGAGCTGTTCAGGCTTTACCGTAAGACTGACCGGCACTTACCTTAAGGTAAGAGTAATGGCTTTCAGCGATCAGCTTCAGGGCATGCCAGGCATGCCTCAGCCTCCGGCAGACTGGCCATGCATCGGCGCAGTTGTTGATGACGAGCTGATCAACAGACACGAGTGCCACAGCGAAGATGAATGGCTGACATTATGGCAGGCTGATACCCCTGAAACCAAGGATATAAGAGTAATTAAACTGTCTGAAAACGCCAGGGGAAAACTCGGCATCATTGAAGTTGAGACAGACGGTGAATTCCATAAGTACGAAAGTCATAAGAAGACCATTGAGATCATCGGTGACTCAATCACCTGCGGCTTCGGCAATGAAGCTGAAAATAACGGCATGATCTTCAGAACAAGCGAAGAAAACGGCTGGACATCATACGCTGCCTTAGGCGCCAGAGAACTCGACTATGAATTCTCAATGATCTGCGAATCAGGCATTAGCAGTGCCAGACCTGAGCATCCGATGTTCCCGATGCACGCCATGGAAGACATCTATGCCTTCACTGATGAGCTATATGACCGAAAATACGGCAGAGAACCTGCCAGATGGGATTTTGAAAAGAACCATAACGACATCGTTGTGATCAATCTGGGCACAAACGATTCAAACCCGATCCGCTTCTACCGTGATTTTAATGAGATCGAAACCATGGAAAAGTGGTTCCACGTCAGATACAAGGAATTCGTAAAACAGGTCAGAAGCCTGAACGGTCCGGACACATACATCATGTGCGGACTGGGTTCAATGGATTATTATCTGTATCATCACATCAAGGAAGTAGTAAATGAACTTAAGCAGGAAACCGGAGATAAGAACATCTGCTGCTTTGAATTCATCCCGATCAACATCATGTTTGAAGGCTATGGCGCCATGGGTCATCCATCCGCCAAGACACATGCAAGAATGGGTAAGGAACTGGCTAACTACATTCGCAAGTTCACAGGAGAATAGATCATGTTGAAGGAAAAACTAATCAAGATATGTAATGGCCTGGCCGAATGGAAGGCACCTGCACTGTGTGAAGACATGCCTCATGGAGACATGCCCGGTGACAAGATCAGAATTGAAGAAAGTCATGAAGCCAAGGCTTCCGTCATATTCCCGGAGCTGATCAGAAATCTGCTTAAGGATTCTGAAGGCAGAGAAAAACTGGTAGTATCAGTATTCGGCGGTTCAGGTGTCGGCAAAAGTGAGATTGCCTCCCTGCTGGCCTACTACCTGACGGAAAGCGGAATCAAGGCATATGTAATGAGCGGAGACAACTACCCTTTCCGCATCCCGATGTATAACGATGCCGAAAGACTGGCAGTATTCCGTTCCGAAGGCCTTAAGGGTCTGGTAGCTTCTGGAATATACAGCAAGGCTGCTCAGGAAGTGCTTGACGACTTATGGGCTCAGGAAACCGATGCTGATCCCAAGAAGGTCAGCGAATATCCATGGCTGGCCGAATATCAGAAGAGCGGCCGCAAGGCACTTGGCGAATACCTTGGCACTGCTAAGGAACAGGACTACAATCAGGTTAATGAGATCATTGCCCAGTTCAGAAACGGCAATGAAAAGATATTCATGAAACGCATGGGCAGAAGCGAGGAAGCCCGCTGGTACGATGAAGTAGATTTCAGCGATACACATGTACTGATCATTGAATGGACTCATGGCGGCAATCAGAACATTAATGGAATAGACGTTCCGATCCTGCTGAACTCAACACCTGAGGAAACCAGGGAACACCGCAGATTAAGAGCCCGTGACGGCAAGACTGACAGCGCCTTCACCACCATGGTTCTGGAAATCGAACAGATGGAACTTGATGCCCGCGCCAGACATGCCAGAATCATCATTTCAAAACAGGGAGAATTATTAGATCCTGCTGATTTTTAAGGAGGAGACCATGATAAATAAGAAAATGGGAATCGGAACACTGCTGAATGCCTACCCGGACAGCGTTGGCGGCAGATTAAGTGACATTGTTTCTCTTTTGAAGAAACCTGAATTCAAGGACACGTTCCAGTCATTCTACATTCTGCCAAGCGTGTTCAATACTGATCTGGACAGAGGATTTTCTCTGATCGACTATGAGATCAGCGAATCACTGGCGGATAAACAGGACATTGCCGATCTGCATGATCTGAACATAGACCTGATGATGGATTTCATCCTCAATCACATTTCCGTCCTCTCCCATCAGTTCCAGGACATCATCAGGTACGGTGATGACTCAGAATACCGTGACTTTTTCATTGACTGGAACAAGTTCTGGGACGGCTGCGGTCAGATGACTGATGGCGGCTACATTCAGCCTGATGAGAAGTACATCAAGAACATGTTCTTCCGCAAGGCCGGACTGCCGATACTGATGGTACGCTTCCCGGATGGCCGTGACGTTCCATACTGGAATACTTTCTATCAGGAGGTAATATTCAATACCGTTACTCCGCTTGAACTTGTAAGGTCACTTGGTCTGCAGTATCAGACTGCAGCGGAAATATCCACGGCAGTAAATGCCGGATTAATGGCCGGAAAGCAGCCTGACGAAATCGATCTGGGCAGATGGAACTGTTACAGAAATGAAACCATCGAATATCTGAATGCCCATCGCGGTTATCTTGGCCAGATGGACCTGAACATCAAATCACCGCTTGTCTGGGACTATTATCACGATACATTAGAGAAACTATCAAGCTATGGCGTTGCCATCGTAAGACTTGATGCATTCGCCTACGCACCTAAGGAACCGGGTGAAAAGAACTTCCTCAATGATCCTGGAACATGGGATCTGCTGCAGAAGATCGATGACATTGCTTCTGAATACGGTCTTACCCTTCTGCCGGAGATCCATGCCAGCTATTCCGAGAAGATCTACAGCATTCTGGCTGAGAAAGGCTACATGGTATACGACTTCTTCCTGCCAGGCCTGCTCATCGATGCCTTTGTAAGAAAGAACGGCATCTACCTGAAGAAATGGGCAGATGAAGTAATCGAAAAGAACATCAGAACGGTAAACATGCTGGGCTGTCATGACGGCATCCCACTGCTTGACCTGAAAGGTCTTTTACCGGAAGAAGACATCCAGAAGCTCATCGATGTTGTTGTAGCCAGAGGCGGTTACGTCAAGGATCTGCACGGTGCCAAGAACGTATACTATCAGGTTAACGCTACGTATTACAGCGCACTTGGTGAGGATGACAGACGCATGCTAACAGCCAGAGCCATCCAGCTGTTCATGCCGGGCAAGCCGCAGATCTGGTATCTGGACCTGTTTGCCGGCAAGAACGACTATGAAGCCATGAGAAAGGCCGGTGCCGGCGGACATAAGGAGATCAACCGTACCAACCTGTCTCTTGAAGACGTTAACGTACTGCTGGAAAAGGACGTTGTCAGAAAGCAGCTTGAACTGCTGCGTTTCAGAAATACCTGTCCGGTATTCACAGAAGATGCCGAGATCACCGTTGACTGCAATGAAACCATCATGACGATCACCTGGACAAATGCCCGCGGAAGCGCAACGCTGACGGTCGACTTCGATAAGGACTGCTATCAGATAGAGACAAAGATGTAAGATCCATATAACAAAAAAACTGCATTCAGATAAGTGAATGCAGTTTTTGTTATCCCTTGATTTATATGATGATTAATCAACCTGGACGTTATCAAGATCAACATCCTTGGTCTCTCTGACCTTCAGCATCATGATAGCCAGAGAAATTGCCATTAACGGCAGATATGATACGGTAAGTACCAGAGGCAGGTTCATACTGCCGGCAATCATTGTTACGACATTATTGAATACCATGTTCAGACCGGTACCGACCATGCCGACCAGCTGCATGCTGCCGACAACAGAAGCACGGATCTGAGTAGGTGTGCTTTCAGAAGTGATAACGAAGTAGATCATGTCTGATATTGACCACAGTCCGGCAATTGACAGACCGTAGGCAAAGCCGGTAACATACGGGCTCATCTTCATGCTGCAGCCAAATGCAAATAATGCCAGGCCAACTGCTGCCCATACACCGAGAATGAGAGCTGATTTCTTTCTTCCCAGATAGTCTGTCAGGAAGCCGCCAATCAGGGTGAAGATGCCGTTGATCAACGGATAGAACATCAGGATGATGTCCGCACCGTCAGAGGTTAAGGCACCTTTGGCAACACCGGCTTCGATCATGTTCTGATACTTGCCTGTGTATCCTGTAGAGATGGCCATCAGCAGCGCTACGATGGCGATGTACCTGGTCTGCTTGTTATGGAATATGAACTTGAAGGCACCCTTTACGCCGGTATCCTTGGCAGCTTCAGCCTTTTCAGCATCTTCCATTGCCTTTCTTTCCTCTTCGGAAGCCTTGAGATAGCCTAATCTCTTCTGGGTGAAGACCGGAGTTTCCTTGACCAGATAGATGGCAGCGATGCCAATCACAAAGGCAAGAATGATTGGAATGACAAATACGTAACGCCAGCTTGCCGGATTGTCACGGTTGACGAACATCTTTACGAACAGTCCCAGCAGCGATACGGAAATCAGCGCAATGCCCTTGGTAATTGAGCACAGTTTTGCCCTGTGCTGTTTTGGTGCACATTCCATAAGATAGATGACCTGAACATCATTAGGCGTGAAGAACGTCATGATGACAACGCCTAACAGATACAGCGGAATTGAGCGGGAAATGATGGCAACCAGCATGCCCACGCCCATGCCGAGAGTATTGATGATCAGAAACAGACGGCGGCCGTACTTGTCAGCCAGTGACTTGTAGAACGGTGACAGCAGATAGATCAGATAACAACCGGTTGTGACCAGACCCAGAGTTCCTGAAGCCTTGTCATATTCCGGTGTACCGAAAGTAGTATTGAACAGGTCGCAGATGGTGAAGGAGTCAACGGCTCCCCTGACATTGCTGGCGAGTTCGTCAACAATGTAGACGATCGTAAGTACGACTATCAGAATCGCGAAGTAGTTCTTGTGTGCATGAAATTGGCTGTGTTTCTCCAGCTTTTCAATTTCCTTAGCTTCTTTTTCATTAAGTGACATCATTATTGTTCCCCCTAAAGCCATAGTCATTATACACTATCACTTCCCTTTTTTCTCAAAGAAAGTGACAGTTAGAAATTTTATGTCTATTTTTACTATAAAAAAAGACTCAACGGAACACCAAAAAAGGACAGTTGCCTGTCCTTTTCTCTTATTCGTTATTCTTTTCCGGTTCCAGTCCCAGATCTCTGAGCCTCTTATTCTGCAGGTCTGATCCTGCTGAAGTCATCCTGTCTCTGAAGTACTGAGAACCAGCGGTTCCTCCGGTCAGCAGTATTAACCGAACGAATATGAACAAGATAACTCCGATAATGAGGCAGATGGTAAAGTAGTTCATAGGTCTCCTTTCAGTGCTCTATTTCGTAGAACCTGATCCACAGACCGTCTTCCTCTACTGATCCCTGCCCTTCAAACTGATTTCTGTGCAGATACGGTGCCAGTGTCTTGCTGTCGGTTATGAAGGTAGGAACGGTGCGGAATGTCCTTGAAGGTCTGTCATCAGTCATCCAGCCGTTGTTTTCTACATAAATATGGCATTTTTCACCGGCACTGTCAATTCCCGTCAGCATGTACCTGGCTGACATGTGTCTGATGCCTATCTGATTCTTGACCTGAGTATCAACGCCCCATGGTTCGACGATGCCGCTAAACAGTTTACCTTTTACGGTACCGTAGAACGGAATCATGGAAACTTCACCAGTCTCCGTTTCAAACTTCATCCCAGGCTGATCAAATTCAACCTTGACCTCAATTACTGGTTCTCTGTTCATTTAGTTTTCCTTTGGTGTGAATCTTGCTGGTCCGAACAGCTGTACTACGAAGTTGTTTGTCTGCAGCTTTTCGTAGAAGTAATGATACTTGTCCTGCTGTTCCTTAGGCATCATGGCTGTATTGTTATTCAGGTTGATGATGTCAAAGCTCTCGGCATACTTCTTCCATTCAGGTCTGCCTTCACCGTTTGGATCACCGGTAGCTGCGTATGTCTGCCAGTATCCCTGGATCAGTTCCATGAAATCATAGTCAGCGCCTACCCAGTGATATGGGAAGAACGGATTTCTCTCACCATGATCGACACGGCCGAATACATATGGCATTTCAGCACAGTGCGGTGAACCGTCATTGTGACCTCTCTCTGTTTCGTTTTCCTTGCTCATCAGCCATACATAGGCATTGCGTCCGTACTTGTTGCATAATTCAGCAAGCTTGGCACTGCCTAGCAGCATGATGTCTGAAGCGATGGTTGATACCTGCTTTGCGGCTTCGATGCCGTTTGTTGCAGGATACCACTTCTTCATGTTCTCTACATTATCCGGGAAGGCTTCTTCCAAGTATGCATGGAACTTCTCTACGGAGTATTCAGAAGCCTTTACAGCCGGGAATTCCTGAGCGCATGAACCGATCATGACGTCAAAGTCATTGAATTCACCATTATCCATGATCTCTGAATACGGCTTTGGTAAGAATTCTCCGTCAACGCAGAAGCTGAAGCCCCAGTGGCCCAATCCTCTGCTTCTTACCCATTCTTCATACTTATCGAATAATTCCCAGGCATCTCTCTTTCTTAATTCCTCAATTGACTTGCAGCCAATGTAGTTCATGTATTCAACGCCGAGATCTTCCATTGCCTTTCTTGGTCCTGGCTGCATGAAGCCCCAGTAGATTGGACCGCTTTCAATGGATACACGGTTGATTATTCCCTTCATTAGCGGAGATGCATGTAAAGCACCAGTTCCGGCTGCTCCGCCTGACTGTCCGGCTACCGTAATGCGGTCAGGGTCGCCACCGAATTTGGCAATGTTTTCCTTGACCCACTGACAGGCCTTGCGCATGTCATACAGCGCGTAGTTTCCGCTTGTTCCGCCAGTTTCAGCTGTCAGCTCAGGATGAGCAAAGAATCCGAAGAAACCCAGACGGTAGTTGATAGTAACTACAACGATATCCTTTCTCTTGGCAAAGCCGATGCCATCGCATACAACTTCACAGCCGCTTCCTGCTACCATTCCGCCGCCATGGATCCAGATGAATACCGGAAGCTTGTCTTCTTCAGTCTTGGCAGGAGTCCATACGTTCAGATACAGACAGTCTTCCTCATACTGTGACGGTGCCATGAACTGCGGTACGCCATGTACGTTTGCCGGCATATCTTCCATTTCCATGACATGCTGAACAGCGGCTGCGCTGTACTGTGTTGCCTTACGAACGCCACGCCATTTGCCAGGATCTTCCGGATGTCTGAAACGACGGTCACCGATTGGAGGTGCTGCATATGGAATGCCCTTGAATACCTTGACGTTTCCGTCAACATAACCCTGCAGCCATCCCTGCTTGACCAATACTTTTGCGTTTTCAAAATTTGACATAACTTTTCCTTTCTTTCCTTTGATATCAATAATTAATTGTTTACTTATTGTTTAAAAGCCACTCAATCCCCTTGTATGCGTGAGGTACCCAGAAGTTCCAGTCATGAACTCCCGGTGCTTCAACATAGGTGAAGTCAGCTTTCTGTTCCTTAAGGAAATCTCTCATCAGGTGATTTGGGACCAACAGGAAGTCCTCAGACCCGCAGGCCATGAAGATCCTTGGATTCTTTCTTCCTTCCCTGACGTTGCGCTTAAATAGCACTTCAGGATTATGATCACTATCCAGAGCCTTGCTCAGATCACCGAAGGTATCCACATAGTACTCATAGTTAGCCATGACCGGATCCTGACTGTCAGGCTTCATGTCCTTGAGATGATATACGATCAGGGCACTTGACAGTGCCATGATGCCGACGAATATCTCTGGATACATTAATCCCGTGTGCAGTGCACCGAATCCTCCCATTGACAATCCACCAATGAAGGTGTCTTCTCTGTCAGTAGCCAGACCAAAGGTCTTCTGAAGATACTCAACCAGATCCCTGCCTATGAACTGACAGTACCTGTGACCAGTTGCCTTCTTGTCCAGATAGAAACTTATTCCCCCGCTTGGCATGACGATGGCCAGGTTGTATTTCATGGCATAATCAGCAGCCGGTGCATTGTACAGCCAGTCAGTACAGTCTCCGCTGTAACCGTGAAGCAGGATCAGCGTCTTCGGCTTGCGGGTGTAATATGGGTTTCCCTTGAGAAACGGCGGTAGCTCATCAGCCGATACCGGAAGATGAATGTAGAATTCTCCATTACGGGCTAAGGCTTCAGAACGGAATCTCACATAATGAGTAGACATTATAAAATTCTCCTTTTTTTCATTAACTGTATTATATTTGACGTTCTTCAAGAAGAATATTAAAAAAGTGCCATGGACTTTTGACTTTCAACTATTGAAGGAAAACGCTTACATAAAAGCATTTAAATTTAAACTCAATGAGTTTTTTTCTAAAGTAAAGCATTCCGACATATGATTAAATTGATATTGAGAAAAGAACTCAATATAGGGAGGAAATTTATAATGAAGAAACTATTTGTTCTTTTACTGTCAGTTCTCCTGGTTGTCACAGCTTTATCAGGCTGTTCAAACAAGCCAGAGGGCGACAAGAGTGAACCTTCAGTTATCACATTAGACATGTCTACCCTGTTTATCGTTCCAAACCTGGACGCTACACAGAAGGTTGAAGACGCAATCAATGATTATCTGAAGAACACATTACATGAAGAAGGATACAAGATCCACCTGAAGATCACTTCAATCGGTGACTATCTGCAGAAGATCCCAATGGAACTGGCAAGCGGCGCTGAGGACACACCAGACATCGTCCAGGTATTCGCTCTGGCAAGCTGGGTTGAAAACGGCTACATCATTCCATTAGACAAGTATCTTGACAAGGAACTGAAGCCAACAGTTGACCTGATCGGCAACATCATCGGCAGTGGTAAGGTAAACGGCCAGATGTACATGATCCCACGTTACTTCGGCACAGTTCTTGACTGGAAGTTCATCTACAACAAGGCATTAGTTGATGCTGCAGGCGTTGATGTAACAAAGGCAAAGGACATCGATTCATTAGGTGACGTATTAGCTGAATTAAAGCAGGCATATCCTGATGAGCACTTCTTAGTATACTGCGACCAGTTCAACAGACTGTACAACCTGAAGACACATACATCACAGGTTGGCACATACGCAGCTACAGTTGGCGAGAGCACAACATTATACGACTACTATGAAACAGAAGCTTATAAGAACGCTGTTTACAAGGCATATGAATTCCGTCAGAAAGGCTACGCTGACCCAGAAGGCTCAGCCAACACATTAAGCCATGACGCAGTAGTAATGAGCGGCTCAAGCAAGGGCGTTATCATGGGACACTCTGCAGATGCTGAAGGCATCGCAAAGATGTTCACCAGAACAAATGAATACGGTGCTGAATTCGGTGCTGTTACAATCGGTATCGATGACCTGTCAACAGATACATTAGGTATCGGCATCTCTCACTCCTGCAAGGATCCAGATGCTGCAGCACGTTTCATCAACCTGTTATACACAGATGAATTCGTATGGATCACATTGATCTACGGTGTTGAGGGACAGGACTATGTATGGAATGCTGACCACACAAAGGTTAACTATCCAGAAGGATTAGACTTCAACTCTGTACCATACAACTGCATCTACTCATGCGGCATGATCGGTAACGGTTTCCAGGGTCTCGAATACGAAACATCTGACGAAAGCGGTTCAGACCGTGAATATGGCAAGAAGTTAATGGACGAAGCATGGTGCCCGCCACTGTATGGCTTCATCCCATCAACAGCTAACGTAATGAATGAAATCACAGCCATCGGTAACGTCGTAGAACAGTACAACAACGTATTGTCATACGGTGACGTTGACCCAGCTGTTGAATATCCGAAGTTCATCGCAGCATTAAAGGATGCCGGCATCGACAAGCTGATTGCTGATTACCAAGCTCAGGCTGATGAATGGGTAAAGGTAAATAAGTAATATTTACTGATCATTCATAAATAGCATAAAAAGGCAGGTAGTTAAGTACCTGCCTTTTATTGTATAATAGATTAGATAAAGGGATGTTCACATAATGAAGAATTCATGGAGAAAAGTTGTAATCATACTGTTATCCTGCATACTGATCACATCAGCATTGTTTTTTGTGGTCATGACCATTTCCTATAATAACGTCTACATGCGGACCGTTCTCAGCAATAATGAACACATTGCCTCTAGCTGGTCAAGTGCCATAGATACCAGGCTGAATACGGTATATGAGCATCTCTATGACCTGGTGGTAAATGTCTACAACAACACCGATGTCCGTATCGGCTCTCCTGACATGGATTACGATGACAGGAAAAAACTGCAGGATCTGATCAATGCCAAGATGATGGCCTCAAATGATCTGACTTGCATGTACATCATTGACAATGACAGCGATCTGTACTTCTACAGCGGCAAGAGTACCCTTTCACAGCCTGTTAACTATAATCTGAAAATATACCTGCAGTCATACAGCCGCAAGCATATTTCCTCTCTTAACAACCGCCGCTGGGATCTCATTAATGTCCTTGAAGAAGGTTATTATTACAAGTCCATACAGCTTGGCAAGTATGTAATCGGAGCCTTAAGTGACTGTTCACTTTACAGGATTGAAAATTCAAATGATCTTGGCGTTCAGGACGGTTCATTCTTCATTCAGGGTGACCATACCAGTTTCTGTGTCAGCGGCAGCAGTGAACTTGCCAGCATAATTGACGCAAGAGATGACAGCGACTATTTCCAGAACGGGTTTGCCGTTTCACGCATTGAGCAGAACTCAGCTAACGCAACCAGCATTTTCATTACCAAACCCCTCGGTTTTTCAACGCAGTGGAAACTGGCAGCCTTCTTCCTGATTCTTGACAGTGCCGTGTGTGTAATACTGGTTGCCATACTGTCAATGAACATAGACAAGAAGCTGCGTATTCCTATCAGAGAACTGGTAAAGGCCAACCAGGAAGTTGCCAAGGGTGATTTCGGATACAAACTTGATGTTGAAAGCGCCGGCAGCAGTGAATTTGAAGAACTGTATTCAAGTTTCAACGACATGTCCTCAAAGATTGAAAACCTGACCATTGAGGCTTATGACCTGAAACTGAAGCGTGAGGAAAACCGTCTGAAGATGTTAAGAGCCCAGATGAGACCACACACCTTCCTTAACGGCATCTCAACCGTCAGTAACATGACTTATACAAGCACGCCTGAGCAGATAAGAAAATACATTGCGGCATTTGCCAAATTTACCAGATACATGCTAAACAAGTCCAATGACTGGACTACTGTCGGTGAAGAACTGAACAACATTGAAAACTACGTGACGATGCAGAAGATCAGGTTCCCCAACAGCATCAGCATGGTCGTGGAATGTGATCCCGACGTTCAGGCAACAAGGATCCCCTATTTAATTCTGTTCTCCCTGGTAGAAAACTCCTTCAAGCACGCCATGACTCTCGTCAGTACGATGGAACTGAAGATAAGCGGCAGCTGGTATGAGGAAGAAGGATTCAGGGGCATAAAGCTGACTGAGGAAGACAACGGTGCCGGCTTCAGTGAAGAAGCCTTTGCCAAGCTGGAAAAGATCGATCCAGACGATCTGTATACAAAGGAACACCTCGGACTTACCAACGTAAGGTACAGTCTGAACATGATATATAAGCGTGATGACCTTCTCAGGCTTTCCAACAAGCCTGAAGGAGGAGCCATCATTGAACTGTTGATACCCCAACAGGAGGTAGAAAATGAAACTGCTGGTATGTGACGATGACATTTCCACGATCGATGTGATACAGAGTCAGCTCGACTGCAAGGAGCTGGGCATATCAAAGATCTTAAGAGCCTACAACGGCGTAATGGCCAGAGAAGTAATAGATGCGGAGAACCCGGATCTCATTCTCTGTGATATTGGCATGCCTCTTTCCAACGGGTTAGAGGTACTCGAATATGTCTACAACAAGAACCCTGACATTGAATTCTCATTTCTGACCTGTTACGAAAGCTTTGAATATGCCCAGAAGGCCATCAGATACGGCGTCACAAGCTACCTTACCAAGCCATTTGACCTGGAAGAAGTCAAGGTATGCATACAGAAGATGATTGCCAATGTCAGAAAGAAAAAGGAAAAGGATACACGGGAACAGAGTCAATATGACTCACTCATGTCCTCAGTATTCCGTCAGGCCTGTGATGGGGTACTCGGCACGGACAGAGAGATGGTTGATGCAGGATTAAGAATAAACGGTGTAGACTTCAACGCTGACAGCAAGTGGCGTGTCGTCTTCAGCTGTGCTGACATTACTGATGCCATAAAGAAGACCTGGAGCAAGGAACTGCTGCTGTTTACAGCCTCCAAGATCCATGACGAAGTCATTCTTGACTACATTGGCAGTGCTCATACCGTCGTCAATTCCGATGACCGCTTCATCTGGAGCTTCTGCTTCGTGCAGGGAGAAACAGACAGAGATGCACTTAAGGAACGATGCGAAACCCTGATCAGCTTCGGAAATCGTTACATGTCATTGAATCCCGTTGTCATCATTTCGGATGTATTCAGTTTCTATCAGGCCAGCAATGTGGTAACGGAACTCTATGATTCAATGCGCAAGCTGCGTTACTATTCCGGAAAGATCTTCTATCAGGATCAGCTGAACAAGGAAGCCATAGAGACTTCCCCTGCCCTTAACGAAAGTCAGATCCTCTGGTATTTCAAGAAAAGAGACTCTGCCGGTTATGGGGAATATCTTTCCAACATACTGGAAAACTGCAACGGCAGTGAGCAGACCCTTGACCATCTGCGCCGGGAACTGATAAACATTTACATCAATCATTTCCGTGACAACGGAATGAGTTCCAATACCATCTTCATGGACCCGGACATCATCGCTCTGGATGAGAAGTCCAACACCGGCAAAAAAGCATTCATGAAATATGCCGAGGGCCTCTTTAACCTGCAGCAGATCAAGCTTCAGGAGCAGATCGACTCTGAGGACATCATCATCCGGGCAAAGCGTTACATAGATGAAAACTATCATGAAAACATAGACCGCAATGACGTTGCGGCTGTGGCTTTCGTTACTCCCAACTACCTTTCAAAACTGTTCAAGAGCAGCATGAACATGAACTTAAGGGAATACATCAACCAGCTGCGCATAGAAGAAGCCAAGAGACTGTTATTATCAACATCCATGTCAGTCAGTGAGATTGCTTCTTACGTGGGCTACTTCAACATTTCCTACTTCTCTACCGTCTTCCATAAGATCGTAGGCGTGAGTCCGTTTGACTGGAGAACAGAAGGAGGAAGTGAAAATGAAGCTAAGTGAGCAGTTAAGAGCTGACAGGGAGAAACTCAGAAAGCTCCCTGACCGCAGCAGCAGGCTTCGTTTCATCTGGGACTACTACAAGTATCCCCTGCTGTTTGTATCCACGGTATTAGTGATACTGCTTGTCAGTTTCATCAGCAATCTCGGCAAGGCGGACATCAATCTTTATGTCGTTCTGCTGAATAATGATTCACCGGTCGTTGAATGCGATGAATCCGTCTTCAACGACACCATGAGCAGAGCCGGCATTGACATGAAGGGAAAGCGCGTTGACGTAAACAAGGACCTTTCTCTGGGAATGGGTACCAATGAAGCGGCAGACATGGAGACTCTTCAGGTCCTGACTGCCCTTTTCAGCATCAGCGACCTTGACGTCTATGTCGCACCGAAGCAGTACTTTGACTATTTCGTCCAGGAAAACGGCTTTGCCGATCTTAACCGGCTGATAGACAGAGACATTCTGGACAGATACCCTGACGATCTGTACGGACGCTCAGATGCCAATGGCAATCTGTACGTTGACGGCATTATTCTGCATAAGGGGTCCCCTCTTCATAAGGCCGGATATTATCATGATGACGTCGTGATCGGCGTCGTCAACAATGCCTATCACTTTGATGAAGCCATCACTTTTCTGAAGCAGCTGCTAAGGGATAGAAATTGACAAATGCATCGTACTTTTTTTAATGTTTGCAAATCCCATTATCAGTAATATGAATATGGATAACAATAAGTAAAGGAGTAAGTTTATGTCTGAAAAAAAGACTCGAAGCACTGAATTCGATGATGTTCTCAAAGAACAGAAAAAAGAACAGCGCAGAGAAAAATTCAAAAACGACTTCCCACTTTATCTTATGATGCTGCCGGGTATGCTCTACCTGATTGCCAACAACTACCTTCCGATGTTTGGTATCTTGCTGGCATTCAAAAGAGTCAACTACTCGATCGGTATCTTCAAGAGCCCGTGGGTAGGTCTCGACAACTTTGAATACCTGTTCAAGACAAAAGACGCCTTCATCATGATCCGTAATACTCTGGCCTATAATGCCGTTTGGATCATCATGGACTTATGTCTTGCCGTATTCATCGCCCTTTGCATGAACGAGATTGCCCAGAGAAGAATTGCCAAGGTAATCCAGCCTATCATCTGTTTCCCATCAATGGTTTCAGCTGTTATTCTGTCATTCCTGGTATACGCATTCCTAAGCCAGAGCTATGGCTATCTGAATACCGTATTCTTCAAGGACAACCCAATTGCCTGGTATAACACAGCCAAGTACTGGCCGTTCATTCTGACCATAGTTCACATATGGCAGTCAGCCGGCCAGAGCTCAGTAATCTACATGGCTTCCATCGGCGGCATTGACAAGAGCCTGTACGAGTCAGCCCGTATTGACGGTGCAACCAAGCTCGAACAGATCAGGTACATCACCCTGCCGTTACTGAAACCGATGATCACCATGATGCTGTTACTGTCAATTGGCCGTATCTTCAACTCAGACTTCGGTCTGTTCTATCAGGTACCGTTAGGAAACGGCATGCTCTATGAAACAACACAGACAATCGATACCTTCGTTTACAGAGCTCTGATGGTCTCCAATAACGTCGGTCAGTCATCAGCAGCCAGCGTATTCCAGGCTGTTATCGGATTCTTCCTGGTACTGTTCTCCAACATGCTGGTAAGAAAGATCAATCCGGAGAACTCATTGTTCTAGGAGGCAGTTATGGCAGATAAGAAAAAGAATAAAATCGTCTTAATGAAGGGTGAAGCAACATTCCATTACATCGCCCTGGTCATCATGACCCTGTTCATGCTGTTCTGCATTGTTCCGTTAGTACTGATGATGACTGTATCATTCTCATCAGAAACATCTCTGGTACACGGCTACCGCTTCATTCCTGAAGCCTGGTCACTGGATGCATATGCATTCATGTGGGCAAAGAGAGCTACCATTGCCCGTGCCTACGGTCTTACGATCGTCGTAACGGTCATCGGTACGATTGCCTCACTGATCATCACTTCCCTGTTTGCCTATCCTCTGTCAAGGAAGGATTTCAAGCCGAGAAATGTCATCGCATTCATCCTGTTCTTCACGATGCTGTTTAACGGAGGCATGACTGCTTCATACATCGTCTGGACAAGACTGTTCCACATCAAGAACTCACTGTTCGCCTACCTGCTGCCTGGCGCATTAATGGGCGGCATGAACGTAATGCTGGTAAGAAACTACTTCAACGCCAACATTCCATATTCAATCATTGAGGCTGCCCGTCTTGACGGCGCTCATGACTGGACAATTTACTCAAAGATCATGGTACCGCTGTCAAAGCCTATCATGACAACCATCGGTCTGTTCTCAGCATTAGGTTACTGGAACAACTGGACAGCCGGTCTGTACTACATTGGTGACCCGAAGCTGTACACCATCCAGGTATACCTTAAGAAACTGATGGACAGCATCCAGTTCTTAAAGACAACTGACCTGCAGGACGAAGCCGTACTGCTCGCCCAGCGTTCATTACCAACCGAAAGTGCCCGTATGGCTGTTGCCATCATCGCATTGATTCCTGTTCTGATCGTCTACCCGATGGTTCAGAAGGAACTTATCAAGGGCATGGTCATCGGCGGTGTAAAGGGTTAAACCACAGGAGGACCACATGGAATATCGCAAACCATTTGACAAGGCAAGACCTGAAGAAGTCGGTGTCAGCAGTGACCTGATTCTTGAATACATTGATAACCTTGAAAGAAGCCAGACAGAGATGCACGGTCTGATGATCATGCGTCATAACAAGATGATCACCGAAGGCTGGTGGACACCTTACGGACCCAACATCCGTCACGGCTTACAGTCTCATACCAAGACATACGCCGCCACGGCCGTAGGCATTGCCTATACCGAGGGCATTCTGAAGCTTGATGAAAGACTCATTGACATCTTTCCTGATGAATCACCGGAAGATCCAAGCGAAAACCTCAAGCTCTTAACAGTAAGAGACGTATTATGCATGGGCTGCGGCATGGATACGATGCCGTTCAACTCTGAACACTGGATCAGAGACTTCATGCACACACCGGTAAATCACAAGCCGGGAACAACCTACATGTACAATTCAACCGGTTCTACCCTTCTGGGTGCAATCGTCCGTAAGAAGACAGGATTAGGCCTGCACGATTACCTTACTCCAAGACTTTTCAATAAGATCGGCATTGATCCTGACAACCTGAGATGGATGTGCATGGCAGACGGCATGGAAGTAGGCGGCGGCGGTCTATACGCAACCACCGAAGACAACTTCCGTCTGATGAAGCTGTACGCTGACGGCGGTGTCTGGGAAGGCGAAAGGATCCTTGCCGAAGACTACGTCAGACTGGCAACGACAAATCAGAATGATTCAGCAACTGAATCAATCAATAACCCGGAAGCTTCAGACAACTTCCTGGGATATGGTTTCCAGATCTGGATGTGCAAGCCAAACCGTGCCTACCGTGCAGACGGTGCCATGGGACAGTTCACCATCGTATTGCCGGATCTCGACATGGAAATCGCCATTACCGAGACGGCAGTCGGTGCACACTGGGCTCAGAGCACTTTGAACATCACCTGGGACTTCATTGAGAAGATAAAGGGAGATGCCCCATTGGCTGAAGATGATGAAGCCTATGGCAGACTGACCCGCAAGCTTGCCAGACTCAACATCGGTAATCCGGCATGCCAGCCATTCAGCCCGCTTACCGCTAAGATCAGCGGACAGAAGTTCAAAGTGCAGAATGGTGATCTTACTCCATTCGGCGGCAACTTCATGATCGGTACAAAGCCGGACGGAATCGATACATTCTCACTTGATTTCGATAATTACGGCTTCGTATGGAACTTTACGACCAGAAGCGGCAGAACGGAAAAGATCAGATTCTCAACCAATGGCACCAGATTCACCAACATGCTGGGAACTGAAAAGGACCTCACGCAGCTGTATCTCGGTGATGCATACTGGAAGGAAGACAACGTTCTGGTAATGCATGGCAGATGGGTTGAAACCTGCATTCAGGACACTTACAATCTGGTATTTGAGGGAGACAAGTTCCGCGTTGACTTTGATAACAACTCGGCATTCAGATTCTTCAAACCGGAACCGATTTTCGGAGAAAAGATTTAGTAAAACAGGGTCCGCTGAAAAGTGGACCTTTTCTTTAAAGGAGTATTTATGGGAAAGAGATTTGACATCCTGTTATTTCCACAGGGTAAGAACAAGGCATTCACGCTCAGTTATGACGATGGCGTCTATCAGGACCGCAGACTTGTTGAACTGTTTGACAGATACCATGTCAAGTGTACGTTCAATCTTAATGGCGGAGCACTTGGTTACAAGAGCCCGGCTGAAGCTCCGGTTGACGTCTCCAAGATACCTGCTGAAGAGATAAGAGAACAGTACAGAAATCACGAAGTCGGAGGCCACGCACTGTATCATTCCGACATCAGCTCACTGGGCAGTCCTTACGCAATGCATGAAATCCTTGAGGACAAAAGAATACTTGAAGGACTTACCGGAGGCATACTTAAGATGTTTGCCTACCCCTTTGGCCTGTTCAATTCCGAAGTAAAGGAAATGCTGAAGACAGCGGGATATCTGGGAGCCAGAACCGTCAGGTCAACACACAGCTTTGAACTGCCGAAAGATCCTTATGAACTTGATCCTACCTGCCATCACAATGATGAAAAGCTGTTTGAACTGGCTGAGAAATTCGTTACGGAAAAGACACTGAGACCTTCCCTTTTCTATGTCTGGGGACACGCCTATGAATTCGACAGAAACGATAACTGGGACAGGATCGAAAAGCTGGTAAGATACATCAGTGAGAACGGCCAGGACATCTGGTTTGCCACAAACGGAGAAATACTGGATTATATTTCCGCGGCACATTTGTTACAATATAGTGTAGATGGGACAATGATCCATAACCCTTCGGCTACGGACATTGAGATCATGACTGCCTTTGGAAGGCGTGAAACTCTTAAGGCGGGAACCACGACGAGAATAGGAGATACACCTCTTTAGAAATGGAATACAATAACGGATTCATAAAGATACTGGAGACGATCGCAAACATGCTGATAGTCAGCTTTCTGTGGCTGATGTTTTCATTGCCGATAATAACCATAGTGCCAGCCTGCAGTGCTTTATACCACACTGTAAACAAGATCATATTCGGACCTGGCCGGGGAAACGGTGTCTTCAAAGACTTCTTTGAAAGCTACAAGACCAATCTGATAAGCGGCATGAAGCTGTCAGCTCTGTGCATTGTCATCGTACTCTTCATTCTTGAAGGCTTATGGACCGGTTACCAGTTCTACAAGGTCAGCATTCTCGGCATGCTTTACATGATGCTGGGCATAATCATTACCCTGGTAGTAACTCCAATGCTGATTTATATACCTCCGGTGCTGTCAAGATTCGATGCACCGATGTCTTCAATATTCAGAATTTCGGCTTTCATCACGATGAAGAAGCCTCTCAGAGCCCTGCTGTATGTCTTCTTACTGGCGGCCATGGGATTCATGGTATCCACCTTCCCGCTGGCCTTGCTGATAGTACCGGCACTGTATGCCGACATCATCAGAGGACCGCTTGAGTCTGACCTCAAGCAGATAATCGAAGAAAACGATCTGCAGGAAATGGTCCAGCAGGAAACACAGGAAGAACCTGAGGAAACTGCCGAAGAGGATTCAGCCTTTGACCTGGACAGAAAGCTGTCCGAGAAGAGAAAGAGCGGTAAGAAATAATGGCAGACATCAGATTTGAAGACGTTACCAAGATCTTCCCTTTCCAGGAAGTGACCGGATTATTCAACCGCAAACAGCAGAAGCTTATCCTTGAGCAGCAGAAGGCCATGCCCTATACTTCCAACGAAGGAGTCATTGCTCTTCAGCACCTGGACCTGCACATAAAGGACGGCGAGTTTGTGGCCGTTTTAGGGCCCTCTGGATCAGGAAAAAGCACATTGCTGAGACTGATATCCGGACTGGAGAAACCTTCTGTGGGAACGGTCTATTTTGACGACAGAGACTATAACGGTGTAAGACCTGAAGACAGAGACGTAGCCATGGTCTTCCAGAACTATTCACTCTACCCGAACCAGACCGTATACAAGAACATCGCCTTCCCCCTGGAAGTAAAGCACATACCAAGAGAAGAGATCGAACCGGAAGTAAACAGAATTGCCGAACTGTTAGGCCTGGATGAAAAACTGGACAGACTGCCGCAGGATCTTTCCGGTGGTGAAAAGCAGCGCGTTGCCATCGCCAGATCACTGGTAAAGAAGCCTGGCGTACTGCTTCTGGATGAACCTTTCTCCAATCTTGACGTCATCATGCGTCACAAGCTCAGAGCTCAGCTCAAGAAGATCCATTCAGTTTATAAGACGACCTTTGTCTATGTGACTCATGACCAGTATGATGCCCTGTCACTGGCTGACAGGATCATCATTCTGAAAGACGGCATCAAGCAGATGGATGCCCCGACAGCCGATGTCTACAATTATCCGGTCAACAGATTCTGTGCGGAATTCATCGGCTCACCGGTTATGAACTTCCTGGAAGAAATACCGGTAAGTCCCGAGGGTTACTTCACCATACTTGGAGAGAGATTCAAGCTGACCCGTCAGCAGTCAAAGGCGTTAAAAAAGAATGAGAAGATTACCGTCGGCATCCGCGGAACGAACATTGAAATCGCTAATGAAGGAATACCGGCAGTCGTTGAATATCCGGAAATGATCGAATCGGATCTGATCATTCACCTGAAGGTCGGAGATACACCTCTGACAGCCGTTGAAAAGATCAGCAATCCCGATCAGATCAGATACTTCCGTGATCAGGAAATACATATCAAGCTGGACCAGGATTACTTCCACGTATTCAACGAAGACGAAGAAAGAATATAGGACCTGAAGCATTGCCTCAGGTCCTTTTCATTTGATTAATTGTCTGAACGGTTGTAGTTGTTCTTCATGTTCTTGCTGGCATCGAAGACAACATTGTTAAGCGTATTTGTCGTTTCCTTTCTGGCCATGGCAGCGAGCTTTTCATTTGCCTCATTCATGAGATCAAACCTGCCTGCTTCGATCATCTTCTTATCGTATTCATTGATGATCTGATGACCCTGGCTGGCTACAGCCATCTGGTAACGTTCGATGAACTGAATTGATGTACCGTAATTATGATCAGCCAATGCCCCAATCAGCCTGCTGCCCCAGTAGAAGTTCTCCGTTGAAACATCCAGAGCTACTTCTGAAAGGTACTTCGGCATTCTGTCCGTGTTGGTGTAAACAGGAACTACCGTATTGAAGGCATTTGAGCCGAAGCAGATCCATTCAACGCCTCTGATTGCCTCAGGTACATAGCCCCTGATCTGCAATACGGCCATGACACCAGTACGGCCGATGCCGATTGAACGGTACATGCCCTTCTTCGGTTCAGCGACATTGCTGTAAGGATTGTATGGGGTTCCCTGGTAATATGATGAGAGAACGTACTTTACGTCTTCTACGGTAACCTTCTTCTCCGGTACCAGTGACCATGGAATGTTGTCGCTCTCCGGATTGAAATCAGCGTTCTCGCCATCCCACTTAAACTTTGTCGGGCAGAAGTAGCGGCCCATGAACCAGCCTCTCGGTGTATTGTATACATGGTCTGAATCGGAATGTGAACCGAACACGTAACGCGGATTGAAATTGCCGTCTGTGTTGAGATCAAGATGGTTATCCTCAACGAACTGCTTCAGATCTGCTGAGCAGAGATAGTTCTTCTTCTTGCCATAGGCATCATCGAAATCAAAGTGATCGATTCCAAGCTGATTAGGCATGATGACGACTTCATCATCCTTTACTCTTCTGGCCATCCAGTGATGTCCGCCAATTGTTTCAAGCCACCAGCATTCGTCCTTGTCATTAAAGGCAATGCCGTTTGCTTCATATGTTCCATACTTTTCCAGTAATTCGCCTAAGCGCAGAACACCTTCCCTGGCGCTGCGAATATAAGGAAGCACCAGAACTACCAGGTCTTCCTCACCGATTCCACCGGGAACATCCTTTTCCTTCTTTGATTCAGCCTTTCTGAATCTTACATAAGGATCAGCACCCAGTACCAATGGATTGGATGTGATTGTTTCCGTAGCGGTCATGCCAACGTTGGCTTCATTGATGCCATTGGCAGCCCAGATGCCTCTCTTTGTTGAGACAGACGGTGTTGAAGTGTATCTTAACGGATTATCAGGAAGCTCAATTTCCAGCTGTCCGATGACACTTCTATATTTCCTCGGCTGTTTCTTTGGATCAACAACGATCAGTTTCTTGACGTCAAAGAATCCGTCATCGTTTCTGGCAATCATCGTTGAGCCGTCATAGCTGGCTTTCTTTCCTACTAATACTGTTGTACAAGGCATAAAATCCCTCCTTACCTTTGAAAACTATTACTTTAAATTATAACTTCATGAACGGTTTGGTCAACGACAATAACTGACTAAGTCAAAATATGATAGAATTAAATCAAAGATAAGACAGCGAAAACGCTGCCGGAAAGGAAGACAATAATAATATGCTGCATGAAGTAAAATTCACGTCTTTTAACGAGCGCGATCAGGTTTACGGCTGGATCTACGTACCTGCCTGCAAGCCTCTGGGTATCATTCAGCTGATACACGGCTTTGGCGAACACTCAAGGCGCTACCTGCACATGATCACAAGTTTCATGGAAGCCGGCTACATCGTTGCCGCAGATGACCATGTCGGTCACGGCAAGACGGCCGTAGAGAACAATACCTGGGGTGACTGGGGAACAAAGGGCTTTACGACAATGATGGAAGATGAAAAGAAACTGCATGATCTTGTAGTTGAAAAGTATCCTGACCTGCCGTATTTCATGTTCGGTCACAGCATGGGCTCATTCATTACCAGACAGTACGTTGCCAAGTACGGTACGGACTTATGCGCCGCTACCATCTGCGGCACCACCGGCGTCTGGCCAAATCTGGATAACAACATCGCCATCGTTCAGAAACTGGTAGACGAAGGTCATGGCGAAGAGGCTGATCCGACTCTTGGTGCAACGTTCATGGGATGGATGTTCGCAAGATGCACTGAAGGAGTAAAGCTCGGCAACGAATGGATCTGTGATTCTGAATACGTTCAGAAGGACCATGCCGAAGACCCGTTTGATGCCTTTACCAAACCAACCAGCAACCGTGCATGGCTGTATTTCCTGCAGATGATGAAGGACATCACAGGAGAAGATTGGGCAAGGAAAGTACCTGTCGATTTGCAGATATACAACATAGCCGGCGACCAGGACCCCGTTGGCCAGTACGGCACAGGCGTTTATCAGACAGCTAACTGGCTGATCGATACCGGTCATATGGTTACTACGGTACTGTATCCAGGCTACAGACATGAGATCCATAACTATGCCGATATAAAGGAAGACGTTGAAGAAGGAATCATTACTTTCTTTGACTCCTGCCTGATGCAGTTAAGCTAAAACAATGAAAGCATCTTCACGGATGCTTTTTTATTCCTTTTCAACTTTTTCTTCTTCAGTTTTACTGCTTCTGTTCAGAGGCTGTTTCAAAAAATCCGGCAAGGCATCAGTAACGTTCTTTACTGTTGACTTCACGGCTCCCTCAGCCCTTTCCGTCAGCATCTTGCCCAGTATCTGCAAAAGCTTTTCCATAGACTTTCCGGCATTCTCGTTCAGATGCGTTACTTCCTTAAGGAACTTGATTACGGCTGACAGTCCCTTCTGATTGAAGTCTGTAGTGTTTTCAATTCCGGCATTTACAAAGGCACTGTACATCTGATCAACAAGCTCTGCTCTCTCCTCAATACTCATCGCCTCCAGGAATTCATTCAGAACATCCTGAATTACCAGACAGTCAGGCGACAGCGTACCTCTTACAAAGTCTGTACCGCTGACCATCCAACCTACGGCATCATGCTCATAAAGAAAGCTCTTATCGCTCTTTACGACGATTTTCGGTTCGTGGTTGTCAAACAGCATGCCGAATACGCTCAATTCAGGCAATACCTTGATCATCCTGTTACCGATTTTCTTAAATTCCTTCTCGTTCATGGCAATGCTGGAAATGCCGGGACCGTCATTGCTGTAGATGCGGATGATCTTCTTCTTTACACTGTCCCTGGCCTCCATTGCCCCGTATACGGCCAGATTACCGCCCTTGGAGTGACCGCCAATGAAATACTTATGGAATGACTTGTCTGCTGTCCTGTTCAGATACTCGGCTGCCTTCAGCTGAGCATTTACCTTGCGGTATGACAGCTGGAAATCCTCCTTCCAGCCGATGATCGTATCGTCTGTTCCGCAGAAGGCCACATATGAAATTCTATTGTTAATGACGAAATGCATGGCACTGAACTGTGTGCTGGTCTCTTCATCGATTTCCCTGACGTAATCCGTTATCAGCAGATCACCGAAACGCCTGCTCTCACCCATTCTTCTTAAGACGACTGGGGCGTGGGCAATAAGGCTCCCTGACTTCAGGCATTCCTCTTCAGTATGAAGCTTGAAGAACCTCTCAGCTGCCTCGTGTACCGTTATCGGTTCATCTGTCGTTATTACTTCCCTGAGATCGGTATAGGCGGAATAGGCAAACAGAAGATTGTCAACGATGTTGAACTGATCTCTGTCAAAAGTAAGATCCCCTCTCCAGGTAAGATAGTCATAGAAATTCATGTTTATTCCCCCCAGTTAAACTAATCCGTTTTCTTCAGCAAGGGCAATGATCTCCTCATCGCTCATGTCTTCAATTTCATTCAGTTCGCTCATGGCATTCTCAATGCCGCTGTTAACTGCCGTACCGTAGTAATCCAGCAGTCTCTGTCTTAATTCTTCAATATCCATAAAACTCTCATAATTCAGGTATTATCCCAATATTGCACCAATGATTATCATCAACAGAATAATCATGCCAAGAACGGAAAGAGGGCTGAATCCTTCATTACCTTTTCCCGAATCTTCAGTCCCGTGATTACTGACGTTGCTGCGATGAACGTCAGCGGTCCTTCTGCCCGGCGTTTCATTTTTCATCTTTGGCCTTGATGGATTACTCTCTTTGTCAGGATAAGGATCAATGATCGGCTTTACGTCAAAGCCCTTATAGCTGTTCTTTCGGTCATGATAGACGTTTACATCATCATAAAGATAACTCTTGCGGCTGTATATCTTTTTCCCGTCCCTGCCGAAGAACAGCTTGCTCATTCAGATCATTCCTTATTTTTAAGTTCCTCGAACTTGGCAGCCATAGTCGGATTATTTCTGGTCAGTTTTCTGACTGTCAGTTCCTGAGCCTTGTTATTGGCCAGTCTCAGCTGATTGCCTGATGTCTGCAAGGCTTCCTTGATCTTCTGAAGATGGGTAATTGACTTGTCTATCTCTTCAATTGCCCTCTCATAGGCCTTATGTGCTGACTCCACGTTCTTGCCAAAGCGGTCCTTGAAGTCATTCATTTCATTTTCAAAGTTGGTGATGTCGATGTTCTGCATCTGTGTTTCGATCAGAGCCTTCTTTGTCGCCACGTTGTTTCTGGCCGCATTTCTTAACATCGTGATGATCGGAATGAAGAACTGAGGTCTGATGACGTACATCTTTTCATAGCGATGACTCATGTCCACGATGCCGGTATTGTAGTAGTCACTGTCTTCCTCAAGCATGGAAACAAGTACGGCATACTCACAGTTCTTCTCCCTGCGGTCCTTGTCCAGTTCCTTCAGGAAATCTTCATTTCTGTGCTTGGTAGCCGTGGTGTCCATCTCATTCTTCATCTCAAACATGATGGATATGAACTCAACGCCATCCTCGTAATCACGGTAGATGTAGTCTCCCTTGCTGCCGGTCCTGGCGTCATTGTCCTTCTCAAAGTAGGCGTTCTGGAAGCCGGTAGAACGCAGTTTGTTGAATTCATTTTCACAGTGTCTTTCCAGTGATTCACCTACCATCTTGGTAGACAGTCTGCTCTTGAAGTCCTTGTATCTTTCAATCTCCTCATCCTTGAACTTTATCTTTTCCTCGTATTCGCTGACCAGGGATTTCTGCTTCAGCAGATATTCGTTTTCCTTGTTTGTCAGCTGACTGTTAAGTTCAGTGATATCCTGCTGTTTCTTATTGATCTCTTCCTGCATTTCGGCTCTGGCCTTATTTACTGCCAGTTCCTTCTGCAGATCTGAGCTGGCAAGTCTGCCCTGCAGATCGACCAACTGTCTATCCTTCTCGGCGAGTTTGCCCTGGATGACGGTATTCATGTTCTCATTTGCCTGTCTGATCTTTTCCTCAAGTTCAGCGATCCTTCTGTCCCTTTCACTTAAGGCGGTAGTTACGGCCACGGACTTTTCATTATCAAAGTTGCTGATTTCAGCCTTCAGCTGCGTCAGCTCAATATCCTTTCTGGCCAGATCCTCACGGTACTGCTTTTCAACCTCATTTCTGGCAATGGTAACGGCGCTTTCTCTCTCCTTGAGCAGCTGGTGTTCCCGTTCATGCAGTTCCCTGGCAAATTCATCATCTCTGACCTGTTTAAGTATCTGAGCGTACCCGGTGTCATCTACCTTGAATACCTCTCCGCATTTTGGACATCTTATGTTCATATTATCGCTTCCTTCGTACTGCTATCATTATATCAAAAATAAAAAAATCTTTCTGCCTGCAGAAAGATTTGTTTGCAATGGTCGGAGTGACAAGATTTGAACTTGCGACCCCTTGGTCCCGAACCAAGTGCACTACCAAGCTGTGCTACACCCCGTGTCCGCTATATATTCTATCACAAAAAATGATTTTTAACACTAAAAGATGAAAAATAAACACAGGTATGACAAAGGGGCCCGAAGGCCCCTTCTAAATGTCTCTATGCTTCAAATACAAATGCTCTGTTGTAGGCAGAATGCAGTGCGTCATAGATCTGACCAGGTCTGTCAGCGTCACCGACCAGAACGACGTTATCGCCGAACTCTTCGCACAGTTCACTGATGAGCGGTCTTTCACTTCTGACACCCATGGCCAGGATGACGGTATCAGCAGGAATGAACTTTTCTTCCTCTGTCTTGGTATCCTTAACCTTGACGCCGTTATCTTCAACGCTTACCAGAGCCGTTGACTTGGCAATGGCACCGCCCTGCTTCATGATCTCCTGAGCCAGATGCATTACGACACTTGGATACAGATTGCCGCCGACCTTGTCGAGCATTTCAACTACTGTTACCTTGTGATCCTTGCCCAATAGCTCTGCAGTCTCCAGTCCGGTTACACCGCCGCCGACGATGACCAGGTCACCCTTGGCTTCAGCCTTGCCTGCCAGTACATCTTCAGCAGTTACGGCCTTTTCAATGCCAGGCAGATTCGGTCTTACAGCCTTGCCGCCGGTTGCCAGGAATACGGCCTTTACGCCGCAGGCCTTCAGTGTTTCCAGGTCAGCCTTTGCGTTCAGTCTTACTTCTACGCCGGCCTTTTCAATTTCAGCCTTCTGAGTCTCAACGAATTCAGTCAGCATTCCCTTGTTTGGAGGCATGGCAGCCAGATTTACCGTTCCGCCTAACTTGTCACCTGCTTCAAACAGAGTTGTCTTGAATCCGCGCTTTGCCAGTACCAGAGCAGCCTGCATGCCGGCAGGACCGCCGCCGATTACGGCTACAGGAGTACCGTTGCCGTTTCTGACCAGCTTGTCTTCACCATATTCGAATTCTCTGCCAAGGATCGGGTTCAGCGTACAGCCTAATGGCAAACCGTCATTAAGGATCCTGAAGCATTCCATGCAGCCAAGGCACTTTCTGATGTAGAGATCTTCGCCCTTCTTGGCCTTTACGCCCCAGTTGGCATCTGCCAGGAAACCTCTGGCAATACCGACGAAGTCGCTTGCGCCTTCTTCCAGCAGTGCTTCTGCAACTGATGGATGCTTGATGTTGTCAACGGCGATAACAGGAATGCTTACGGCTTTCTTGATGGCCGTGCTTAAGTGCTTCTTCCAGCCTTCAGCGAAGTATGACGGTTCAATGATGGTTGAACCTGAATCGTACATGCCGCAGCTGACATTGATGCAGGCTACGCCGAGTTTCTCCAGATATACGGCGATCTTTACACTGTCCTCCAGTGTAATGCCGCCAGGCAGGAAGTCATCGCCATTCATTCTGACGGAAATCGGGAACTTAGGACCGCAGTATGCCTTGATGCCCATGATGATTTCCGTAATGAAACGCAGTCTGGCTTCAAAGCTTCCGCCGTACTTGTCAGTTCTCTTGTTAGTATAAGGTGAGAGGAACTGGCTTACCAGATAGCCGTGAGCAGCGTGAATCTCAACACCGTCAACACCAGCCTTCTGGGCAATTACCGCACCGGTAACGAATTTTCTGACCATTGCCTCTACTTCTTCAGTTGTCAGGGCTCTTGGCTGTTCGCCGATTACCTTACAGGTGACATCTGATGCAGATACCGGCTGCTTGCCGCCAATCAGACGGCTTGGTGTCTGGTTGCCCGGATGATGCAGCTGAACAAACAGCTTTGTACCGTAGGTGTGAACTGATTCAACCAGTCTTGACAGCTGACCAATGACATGGGTATTGGTTACGCTTAACTGGTTAGGTGTACCTACACCAGTCTCATCGTCAATACGGGTGATCTCGGTAATGATCAGACCGGCACCGCCCTTTGCTCTGTCGGTGTAATATCTGATCATTCTCGGGCCAGGTTCGCCGGTTACTTCAGCCAGAGAACAGCCCATGGCCGGCATGACGATACGGTTTCTGATTTCCAGATTGCCTATCTTCCCCGGCTCAAACAGTTTAGGATAGCTCATATTATTTCATTCTCCTTTTTCTACATAAATTATACTTTATCAATGCACGAAAAAAGCCCGTGTTGCCCAGGCTTGTGATTCATTTCACTTATTTCACGAACTTCTTATGTACGGCCTTCACCAGGTCTTCCCTGTTGGTGACCAGATCAACGTAGATGTCCCTCAGGAAATCCTTGTAAAGTTCATAGCTGTATTTCTCAGCCTTTCTGCTTAACAGGGTCTCGTAGAAGTAATCCTCCACTACTCTTGACCTGTCCTTCATCAGAAGACTCAGTTTGAAGATCTTGCTGTCAAAGAGTTCGGGATCTTCACTGGCTATGTAGCCGACCATGGCCGTTTCTCCATGGTACAGCATTCTGGCATACTGTTCGGGATCTTCCTTTATGTTGAAACTTTCAAACAGACATTCAATGATTATCGAGCAGATGCAGAAATAGAGAAAGTCCGTCTCTTCATCGGTCAGTTCATAATCCTTTATGTACTCGTAGGCGGCTGACTTGGCAGTTCCCTTTGTAAACCAGAATTCCTTGTCACTCAGATCTACCATCGAAACCCTCCCATGCCGGTTTGCCCGGATACTGTTTCATTTCTTCTTCGCCTCTTAGTACCCGGAGAGCTCCCAAAGCCATCGTTTCATGCTCAAATTCGCCTGGATAAACACTTACCGGCGCGATCCATTCGCAATGTTCCCTGATCATGTCAATGACATCATCAAACCGGCAGAGACCTCCGGTAAGAACTATGCCGTCGACCTTTCCCTTAAGCACTGCCGCCATGGCTCCGATGTATCTGGCAGTCTGATAGATCATGGCTTTCCATACCCTTTCGGCTTCCCTGTTGCCGTCTTCCATGAGCTTATGGATCGTATCGGAATTTGAAGTACCGAAATGGCTGGAAAGACCGCCTGTCTGCGAACACATCGATCTGATCTCCTCACTGCTTTTCTCCCACAGGTAGCGGTTAATGTCGGTAACGGCCATCGTTCCCATTCTGGTAGGTGTAAACGGTCCTTCGCCGCCGCCGGCATCGTTACCGTCGATCATTCTGCCCTTTTCATGTGCCGTTATGGATATGCCGCCGTCAATGTGACAGACGATCAGATTCAGATCATCGTACCTTCTTCCCATATTCTGTGCATGCTTACGGGCTGCTGCCTTAAGATTCAGAGCATGGCAGATCGCTCTTCTGTAAATGCCCTTCACGCCTGTTATTCTGGCCAGATCCTGCAGTTCATCCACGACCGGGGGATCCATCATCAGACAGATGCCGCCATATTCCCTGTGCAGTCTTTCTGCCATCTGAACACCCAGATTTGAGGAATGATAAAGTCCGCCGGCGCAGTTTCTGGTGTCTTCCAGCAGTTTTTCATTCACTTCGTAGATGCCTGAAACAACGGAATAACATCCGCCGCCTCTGCCGACTATGGCATCGATTCCCTTCAGATCGATTTCGTTTTCCTTAAGGAATTCACTGACCACCTTCATGCGGTAGTCAAGCTGGTCGTTGATGGTCGGAAACGTCTTCAGCACTGAAGAATCATGAAAAACATCTGTTGAAAACAGACATTTCTCATTTTCATGAAGGGACAGCTTCGTAGAAGTTGATCCCGGATTTATGACAAAAATGCGATACTTCTTCATTTTATTACTTCTCAATTAACTTCCTGTATACTTCATCCGGATCGATCCTGACACCGTCTATGAATCTCTCCCTTATATTACGGTCATCGCCGATGTAGCAGAAGCGTTCGAGCGCTTCCAGAACCGGGATCCTGAATCCCTCATCCTGCATGTTGTCAATGACCAGGGCATTGAACTTATAGCCCTTTTCTATCTTTCCAATGTTGCCGAATACCCTGCCGCCGGCTGCGGTAGCCATGTAGAAGGCATTGGCAAACACTGCTCTCTTATAGTCTTCCTCGTAGAATTCCTTCATCTTGGAAAGCTGCAGTGCCCTGCTTATCTGACGGTAGATTCCAAAGAAATGACCGCCGCCGACATCCGAACCTATGGCGATGTCATAACCCTTTTCATGCAGCGAAGTTACCGGCATGATTCCTGCCGTTATGTTAGTCGTAGCGTCCGGACAGTGTACTGAAACCGCACTGTACTGTCTGAAGATCCTGTCTTCAGTTTCCGTCGGGAATATGACATGGGCGAAGATCTTAGGACCGCTGCCCTGTAACAGACCTGTCATTTCATATATTTCACCATCTGACGTACACATTGGGAAAAGTTCCCTGGCCCAGGCTGCTTCAGCCTTCGACTCAACAAGATGAGTATGAATTCCAACGTCATATTTCCGGCACAGTTCACCAAGACCCTTCAAAAGTTTCTTTGAACATGTCGGAGCAAATCTCGGTATGATGATCGGTTTAACTCTGTTGCACAGATCAATGTGTTCCTTAATGAATCTTTCAGTTTCTCTTATTGATTCCTCAGTATCTTCAACATAGTATTCTGGAGAATTCATGTCCATGTTGATCTTTCCGGCATAGGCGTACAGGCCGCTGTCAATGAGCATCCTGAACAGCAGGTCACATGCCTCATAGTGAATTGTTGAAAACAGATTCACCTGCAGACTGCCGTGTCTGATGAAATCCCTGATCACCTGCGGATATATCACTCCTGCATAGTTTCTGTCGGCAAACCTGCTTTCCTGCGGGAATGTATAGGTATTCAGCCATTCAAACAGCAGACAGTCCATGCCAACTCCCCGTTCGACATACTGCGGGGCATGCATGTGCAGATCGGAGAATGCCGGTATGATGAGCCTGTCACCATAATCACAGATATCGTATTTTTCGTACTCTTCCGGCAGTTCATCATGAACGCCTGATATGATGCCATCCTCAACGACAACGTATCCTCTTTCGTGTACATCCAGTTCATCCCAGCTTCTGCTGGAAATGATGTTTCCTCTGTATATGCTAATTGCCATTTTCGATCTCCTGCCAGTAATTTACCGGTGTGATGTTTCTGTATTCTTCCACTTCGTCCCATGAGGATACCGGTGTGCCATCCTGTACTCTGTAGTAGAATCCGTCATCCTTTGCCATGTAATATGAGCGGGAGTAATTCACCCAGCCAACATTCTGGTCAACCGCCTCAACGCTGATGCTCCAGCCCTTGATCTCATTTTCCGTTATTCTGACAGACAGTTCACAGCTGGCAATGATGATCTCATCAGCATCAGAGTTCGATCCAAACATGTCTTTTATGATCGCCTTGCGGATATTCGCCGGGATCCTGTTTTCATCTAATGTAATGAACAGCTCATTACTGTTGCTTTCCCTGTAGGAAAAGGCTATGTCATCAGCACTTTCCAGTTCAGGCAGGAAGATGTTGTTCAGTGAATAGTTATTCAGCCACTCATCAGCTAGCGGCGGTTTCTGTCTGCAGAGATAACCTGGATCATTTCCGTTCACTACCAGGCTGAAATAGTTGTTTTCACTGATTATCTCGATGTTCTGAGCAAGCTCATACTCAACTCTGCGGTCATGCAGCCTGTCACTGTTCATCTCCAGTTGATAGCTTACTGGTGAACATGTATAGTACAGGTGGAAGGATTCAACGCAGTTATTGTCATAATCAGAGTCATTGTCCTCGATGAATACGCTGCTGCTTAGAGACCAGTAGGAAACACTGTCCTTCTGGCCGGGCCAGAGTTCCTGGGCATGCTGATACCACATCTCATCGGTCCATGACATTGTGCTGTTTTTGTAGAACACCAGTCCGGCAATGGCGATGGCAGCTATTACCGCAACGACAGCACCAATGATGGCTATCTTTCTGCCTTTTTCTCTTCTTTCCCTGTCTCTCTTTATGGCCGCGTATTCGCCAAGGACGGTTGATCTTTCGCTCATGTTAATCTCCCCTGTTCATCAATTTCTATTGTAACAAAAAAAAAGCATCCTTGGGATGCTCTTGTTATGCTATTCGAGGTTTTCTGCGCAGTCGATCAGTCTTTCAATGATGTTGATGTGCTGAGGACATACGGATTCACACTGACCGCACTGGATGCAGTCACTGGCCTTACCCTTATCCATGGTAACTCTCTCATATCTTTCTCTGGCTTTCGGGTCATCTGACTGCAGCATCTGATTGTTTCTGACTCTGAAGATGTCAGGAATCGGAATGCCCATCGGACAGCCTTCGGTACAGTAATGACATGCTGTACAAGGTATCGTATTGATGTTCTTGTAGATCTCCTGTACCTTCTCAATCACTTTCATTTCTTCTTCACTAAGAGGCTTGAAGTCTGCCATGTATGATGTGTTGTCGGCCATCTGTTCAGTGTTGCTCATGCCTGACAGAACAGTCAGTATGCCATCCTGTGAAGCAACGAATCTGATTGCCCATGAAGCAAATGATGCTTCAGGATCGGCTTTTAGGAAGACATCCTGGATCTCCTTTACCGGATTTGCAAGCATGCCGCCCTTGACAGGTTCCATGACGACAACGCTCTTGCCGTGCTTTCTGGCAACTTCCAGACATCTTCTGGACTGAACATCTGGATTGTCCCAGTCTGCGTAGTTGATCTGCAGCTGAACGAATTCAGCATCAGGATGCTCAGTCAGCAGCTGATCCAGCAGTTCAGGAGTGGCGTGGAATGAGAAGCCCCAGTGCTTTATCAGACCTTTTTCCTTGGCCTCTCTCACATAGTCCCATAAGCCGTATTCCTCATAGGTCTTGTAGTTGTTTTCCTGAACGGCATGAAGCAGATAGTAGTCAAAGTAGCCTGCTCCTGTTCTTTCAAGTGAGGTGTACAGCTGAGCCTTTGCCTGTTCAACGGTAGGCTTGCCCATGGCACCGTTAAGCTTGGTAGCCAGGGTAAAGCTGTCACGCGGGTAGCGGTCCACCAGAGCGACCTTAGCAGTCTTTTCAGATTCACCATTATCATATACGTATGCCGTATCAAAATATGTCAGGCCGGCTTTAAGAAACATGTCGACCATGGTCTTTGTCTGTTCAACGTCAATTGATCCGTCTTCAAGCTTGGGCAGTCTCATCAGACCGAAACCAAGCTTCGGTGTCTTTTCTCCAAAGTATCTTTCCATCATTATGTTCCTTTCCTCTTTGACATAATTATAATATATTCCGACTTTCATTTTCAAAACAAAAACTCCCCTGCGGGAGTTCATTGTCAATGGTAGCCTGTACGGGAATCGAACCCGTGAATGTCGCCTTGAGAGGGCGATGTGTTGAACCGCTTCACCAACAGGCCGTGTAATTATTTTAGCACAATGTTCTGAGATTTCAAACATTTTCCTGCAAATAGTAAAAAATAACGGGGAGATGTTTCTCCCCGTCATTATCTGCCATTAAATCAACTCTCACCATTCAGCAGGCCATGCTGATAAACGTACTGCTGATACTGCTCTTCCAGGGCCATTGCGGCGTCCTTGTACAGATTGTAGAAATCCGTACCGTCATGCCACGGGTCGGAACTTCTGGCATACAGACCGTACTGACCGGTCATTGAAGAGAAAGCCGGCAGCTTTCTGACGAAGCAGTATGGTGAATCCGTATCGCGGTTCTTATAGCTCTGGAATACATGAATGCCGGCCTCGGCATAGTCATACAGCGTATCCTTGAGCTTGAACAGTGCGTCAACAAGCTGTCTGAATGCCGGCTGCTTTACGTTGTTATAGGCTGCGTTCAGCTGTTCGCTGATCTTCGGGAAATCAGTAATACTCTTGTTAAGACTGTCTTCAATGTTGCCAAGGGCAATTATCTCTGAGAGATACTTGTCAATGATCTTCATATCGGCATGGAAACCAGGCTCCACACTGACTGTACCGTTGTTATTTACAAAGAACCTCTGGTTGAGCTTTCTTACCTCAATTTCAAACTTGTAGTCTTCCTTTCTGGCTTCACGGTAACCCTGTTCCATGGCGCTTGAAGAAAGCTTCTGCACGTTTTCCCGGTAATACCTGGCCGATCTGACGGCGTTTCTGTTTAGCCCGCTCCATGTCAGTTTGAAGAGTTCGTTTATCTTCGTCATGTCATCGTTGATCTTCTGATAAAGATCTTCCGTAAATCCTGCCCCGCCGAAGTTCAGAACTGATTCCTGATACTTGAATGATGCCTCAAGAGGAATCAGGCTCATGGCCCTGCCCAGTAATTCTATCGGTTCTACCAGGTGAACGGCATCCAGGAAGTAGCGGTGACATTCGTCAAAGTACTTCTTCTGCTGAGCAGGCAGATTGCCATACCATGGCGGGGCTGAATTCTCATCCTTGTAATCGCCGAATATTGTCTTGTTGTTGGTATAAAACAGTCTGACGAATCCGCTCATGGACAGATCTTCGGTAATCAGACGCGTGAAGTACTTCTCCGTATTGTCGTAGTCACTGTCAGCTACCATCTTTTCCAGAAGAGCTGAAACGTTGTTAACGCGCTTGATGAGTCCGGACAGCTCGTCCTTTATCTGACCTTCATCAAGGTTTTCCCATGAACTGGGATCAAATACTTCATTGCTTAAATCCAATTCTGACATAGTTCAATCTCCATCCCGATTCCCTTAGAATCTGATCTCATAATCTCTTACGTACCATCTGCCGCCGTTGGTTCTGATGAGGTTTCTTCTCACCGGTGAACCCAGCTGCTTGCCGTTCTTGTCAAACGATACCGTCTGTACGGAAGCGTATTCGACCTTGTCACCGTATCTGGCAGCGATGCTCTTCTGATCTTCCGCTGACAGGAAGTAGGAATCCAGGCCGTTATTGTCATCATAGCCCTTGACTACCGTGATCTTGGTAGCTTCAGGAACTACCTCGGCATGAACATACTCGCCATGGAATCTTTCCTGATGCAGATCCCAGTGATACAGCAAGAGTGATTCCTGAGTCGGATTCTGTCTTCTTTCCTCCTGTATGCACTCTGCGTACAGATCATAGTTCTTTTCCTTGATTGCCTGACGGAATATCTCAACGAGTCTTTCCGGACTGACGTCTTCCGGTATGCTCTTTTCGGTATACCAGCCTTCCTTAATGGCTGCTACTTCATCTTCGCCTACGAAGTATCCGCTCTTCTCACTTTCCCTGTCGTAAATGCCCAGGACATGTCCCGGAACATACAGTGCAACGGGCTCAACGATTGGCGCGTAAACTGGACCGCCAACCTTCTTTTCGCCGGCTTCCGGAATCTCCATGGTAATGTCGGTGATCTCGCCTAATATCGTCCACTTGTCAACTTCCATCATGGTGGTGTCAACCAGTCTTCTGTAACGCTTTACGGCCTCATACGGACCAAGCCATCTTCTGGTATCTATCTCTACGAAATACATGCCGGTTGAACGCTTGCCTACCCATATGTATTCACCGGTAACACCCATGAACTGGTTGGCCGGATATCTGATCTCGTCAAGAATTACATACTTGCCCTGATACTGTTCCAGCGGTTCCTTCCTGACTTCTGGTGCCGGGAAGACCTTATCCAGCATCTTGTCCTTATACTGGGCAATGAGAGCATTCCAGCCATCTTCACTCTTCTTGGCATACATCTGTCTCAGGTTCTCTTCATTTTCCAGATAGACGATCATGTCATGGGTAATGGTAGTAAAATTACCTGTTGAACCCATGATGCAGGCTCTGGCCCTGTCAAACAGTTCCTTGACCCTCGGATCATCCGGCGCAAATTCATTGAGGATCATGATGCGTGACAGAGCGTCTTCCTTGGAACGGAAGATTCCTGATGCACCGTTGGCTCTCTTAACTTCATTTTCAAATTCCTTCAGATACATCTCAGCCTGCTGAATGCGCATGGTGAGATTCGCTGCGTTCACAGTGAAAGTAGTTTTATCGACCATTATGTATTATTCCTTTCCTAGATATCTGTATTATAGCATAACAAAAACTTCACATTGATAAATTATCATGCATGTTCATCACATTTGCCTGCGTATTCTTTTCATTTGTAGAGACATTGTTAACATTGTATAATCTAATTGACAAGGAGGTGTTGGCAGTGGCAGTAAAGGTAGCACCGAAAAAGAGGTATTTTGACAAGGAAGAATTCATTGAACCCGGCATAAGCACCGTTCTGGTTGGCTGTGGCAGGCTTGGAAGCGTTCTGGCAAACAAAGCCAGGAAGCCCATGATAATAATCGACAAGGATAAAGAAGCCTTCAACAGGCTTAAAAACCCTGACAGGCACATTCTTGTAAACCGTGACATCAGAGATCCGGAAGCCCTGGCCCGCTTTGAGAATAAGGCAAGGGTAATAATGGCAATCGATGACTTCCCGACCGCCGTATATGCCGGCTTATGTGCAAGGGCCGTCCACAGTGTTCCACGGGTATTCGTTTACAGCAAGTCGGACAGCGTAACCCTGAGATCACTTAAGCTCAGAGCCTACGACGAGGACAGCACCGATAAGTTCTAATGAAAAACGAAGGCATGAAGCCTTCGTTTTCTTATGTTCTTAAGAGTTTCTCTAAACTATCTGAATGATGTAGAACTTCAGATAATCAGTCTCCGGAACGTTCAGCATGATCGGATGATCACGGTTCTGTTGAGTTACGGAGATGAGCTTCAGCTGATATCCCGTCCTGTATGACGCTTCCTTCAGCATCTTCTCAAACAGTTCGTGAGGCATGAAGTGCGAACATGAACAGGTTGCCAGATATCCTCCTCTTGATAACAGGCTCATGGCCTTCATGTTGATTTCCAGATAGCCGTTATAGGCATGATCGACCGTCTTACGGCTCTTGGTAAAGGCCGGGGGATCCAGAATGATCAGATCAAATTCCTTCTTTCTGACCTTCTCAAGGTATTCAAAGACATCAGCCTGAACGAAATTTACCTTCAGACCATTCAGCTCGGCATTTCTTTTTGCCTGATCCAGTGCCGTCTGGGAGATGTCCACGGCAGTAACCGAAGCAGCACCGCCATAGGCACAGTTAAGGGCAAACGATCCTGTATGGGTAAAGCAGTCAAGTACTTTCTTTCCACCTGCGATCTCGCCGACAAGCCGGCGGTTACGCTTCTGATCAAGGAAGTAACCGGTCTTCTGACCATTGACGAAGTCCACGTAATACCTGATGCCGTTTTCCTCAATTACCGTTTCCTCATAGTCTGGTATTTCTCTGTCTTTCAGCTGATACCAGCCCTTGTAGAGTTCCAGGCCTTCCAGCTGGCGGTTATTGACGTCGTTACGCTGATAGATACCGTCGATTTCAAACCCGTCTTCTTCCAGCACCCTTACCAGCAATGGATAAACGGTATCCCTTATCTTCTCCATTCCATAGGTGACGATCTGGGTCACCAGGATTTTATCAAACTTGTCCACGGTAAGTCCCGGCAGCTGGTCGGATTCACCGAATATCATGCGGCAGGACTGCAGGCTGTCCATGACGGTCTTACGGTACTGCCAGGCGTATCTGATCCTTCTGTACCAGAAATCCTCATCATAACTGCTGGAGGAGTCCCTGCTGAAGATCCTGACTCTGATCTTGCTGGCAAGAGACAGGAAACCTGAGCCAAGGTACTTGCCCTTTGGCCCTATTACATCGACGATATCGCCGTTTTCATGATTGCCCGTTATGCCGGTAACGTCGCTCTCATAGACCCAGGGATGACCGTTATCCAGCCATCTCTCGCCTTTTTTTGATACTGTTACCTGCGGATAGTCGCGCATGATCTTCATAATTGTTTCTCCTTGAAAAACAGAATCCCACATGCGTGGGATGTCTTAGTGATAATATTCGCTCAGATCGATCACATCTGTCAGCTTGCAGTGGAGTACCCACCTTTCAGGTCCGGTTGGGTTGACGCATGTTGACAGGGTTATGATCTTGTCGCTGCCTGAAACACTGATGCCGGTATTGAAGTATGAATCTCTGATCAGTCTGTTGGCAAATGCCTGATTGTCGCTTTCGCTGTTCAGGTCAGTAAAGTATACGTAGCTGTCTGATTCCGTCTTGAAGAACGAGAATGCAGTATAGATGTACAGCTTGTTGTCCCTGTATATCTCAACGTTCTGATGACTGTAGAAGAAATCTGATCTCGGATATCTCTGCAGGGTGAAGAACATTGAGTGGTCCAGCATTGAGTGGCCATACAGGATCGTCTGGAATGACGAGAAGTCAGCAGCGTTGCGGCAGTCTGTGAAGATGCATCCTGATGATGTCCATCTGCCGTCAAATGAATGCTTGACGTAGTATTCATTGTCAACTCCAAATGTAACCGGGTAATTGACCTCGGTATCATCGATCTGAATCCAGCCGACGTAGTCGCTGTTTCTTTCCTTCAGATACTTATGGTTAAAAAGCGGATACGGAATTACATCCCCGGAATCACCGGTTTCGGAATCATCAATGAAGATAACTGCTTCTTTGGCTATGTCATTGTATTCCTTTTCACTCTTCTTATACTCGCTGTTTATGCTTATGATTTTTATCAGACTGAAGACGGCAACGCCAAGAAAGACAACCAGCAGTATGACTGGAAAAATTGGTAATCCGCCTTTTTTCTTAGTTTTCTTTTCGCTCATTTTACATGCCCTTCTTCAGTATTCCACAAAAATGGCGAAGGATATGAGATTCGAACTCATGGTAGCTTTCACTACGCCACCTTTCCAAGATGGTGCCTTAATCCGCTCGGCCAATCCTTCAGCAATAGTATTGTACTATATTTTCATAATCAAAACATAATTATTTTTCACATAAAGGAAACCGCAGCGACAATATGGCAAGAAGTATGAAAAGCACACTCTCATCAGCAGTCTTAATCTGCTATACTATATGTATTGGAAACAACATCGTTTAAGATGAATCAGATAATTAGGAGGTGCCTTTCATGTTAACTGACATTGAAATCGCTCAGAGCTGTGAAAAGAAGAACATTGCCGAGATAGCTGAGGAACTTGGCATACCGGAAGAGTATGTGGAGATGTACGGCAGATACAAGGCCAAGATCGACTACAGATATCTCAAGGAAAACGCGGATAAGAAGGATGGAAAGCTGATCCTGGTAACCGCCATCAACCCTACCCCGGCCGGTGAGGGAAAGACGACTACTACCGTAGGCCTGTCAGATGCCTTGAGAAAGATCGGAAAGAAGTCTGTAGTAGCTTTAAGGGAACCGTCACTGGGACCTGTCTTTGGCATCAAGGGCGGAGCAGCCGGCGGCGGTTACGCTCAGGTAGTCCCAATGGAAGATATCAACCTGCACTTCACCGGTGACTTCCACGCCATCGGCGCTGCCAACAACCTTCTGGCTGCCATGCTTGACAATCACATTCAGCAGGGCAACTCCCTCAACATCGATCCGCGAAGAATAACCTGGAAGCGTGCCGTTGACATGAACGACAGACAGTTAAGAAACATCATCGACGGTCTGGGGGCTAGAAGTGACGGCACACCTCGTCAGGATGGCTTTGACATAACAGTAGCTTCCGAGGTAATGGCTGTTCTATGTCTGGCTTCTGACATTCCTGACCTCAAGAGCAGACTGGCAAGAATAGTCGTCGGATATACCTATGACAATCAGCCGGTAACAGCCGGTGACCTGAAAGCCCAGGGAGCCATGGCTGCCCTGCTTAAGGATGCGCTGAAGCCAAATCTGGTTCAGACCCTTGAGCATACACCAGCCTTCATCCATGGCGGACCTTTCGCCAACATTGCCCACGGCTGTAATTCAGTTACCGCTACCAGAATGGCTCTGAAACTTGGTGAATACGCCGTAACCGAAGCCGGTTTCGGTGCTGACCTTGGTGCCGAGAAATTCCTGGACATCAAGTGCCGTATGGCAGGACTGAAACCGAATGCCGTCGTCATCGTCGCAACAGTCAGAGCACTCAAGCATAACGGTGGCGTCAACAAGGTCGATCTCGGCAAGGAAAACCTTGAAGCCCTGGAGAAAGGCATGCCAAACCTCCTTCAGCACGTGGATAACATCACTAACGTATACAAACTGCCCTGCGTAGTTGCCATAAACAGATTCCCTACCGATACGGAAGCTGAACTAAAACTCATTGAAGACAGATGCCGTGAACTTGGCGTCAATGTCGCCTTAAGCGAAGTATGGGCTAAAGGCGGCGAAGGCGGAATTAAACTGGCTGAGGAAGTTGTAAGACTGTGTGAACAGCCAAATGATTTCACCTACAGCTATGACCTGAACATGAGCATCATGGAAAAACTTGAAGCCATTGCCAGAAGGATCTATCACGCTGACGGCGTTGATCTGGTAGGCAATGCGTCAAAGCAGCTAATCCAGCTGGAATCAATGGGATTCTCTGATCTGCCGATCTGCATGGCCAAGACTCAGTATTCATTCACAGACGATCCTAACAAGCTTGGCGCACCGCGTAACTTCCGCATTTCCGTAAGAAATCTGAAGGTATCTGCCGGAGCCGGATTCATTGTTGCGCTGACCGGCGACATCATGACCATGCCGGGACTGCCGAAGGTACCGGCAGCCGAGAAGATCGATGTCGATGAAAACGGCGTGATTACCGGTCTGTTCTAGGGAGTTCACCATGTTCAATAAGACAATAGAGGAATTTACCCGGCTTACAGCTTCAAAGGCTCCCGTACCTGGAGGCGGAGGCGTAAGCGGACTGACTGGAGCCCTGGCTGCCTCTTTGGCAGAGATGGTCACAAGTCTGACAACGGGAAAGAAGAAATACGCCGAATATGAAGAGGAAATTCAGGCCATCATGCAGGAAGCTGATGCACTGAGGAGCGCTCTTCTTAACAGCATCAATGAAGATGCAGAGGCTTTTGCCCCTCTTGCAGAGGCTTATTCAATGGATAAGAACGCTGAAGGCTACGCAGAAAGACTTGAAGATTGCCTTAGAGTAGCTGCAAGCTCTCCCTTCCACATTCTTGAACTTTGTACCAGAGTAATAGAACTTAATGAAAGACTGGCAGTAATCGGATCAAAGCTGGCTGTATCAGATGCGGCAACATCCGTAATGCTTGCTCACGGTGCCTTATACGGTGCCATGATCAACATCAGGGTAAATACCAAACTAATGAAGGATAAGGAATATGCTGAAAAGCTGGACAATGAGGCTGAAGAACTCTTAAATAAATATGCCAGAAGAGCTCTAAAGTGCTACAAGAGCATAGAAAAGAGGCTGTCAGATGGCTGAGATCCTGAGAGGCAAGGACGTAGCTGCCTTCATAAACGAAAGAAGCAGAAAAGACGTCGAGACATTAAGAGAAAAAGGAATTACTCCTGCCCTGGCCATTGTCAGGGTCGGCGAAAAGGAAAATGACATTGCCTATGAGAGAAATGCCATCAAAAGATGTGATTCCATCGGTGTAAAGACCGTCAGCGTCATACTTCCGGCGGACATCGCAAAGGATGATTTCTATGGCAGACTTGATGAACTGAATAACGATGACGAGATCCATGGGATCCTGTTATTAAGACCGGTGCCTAAGCATCTGGACAATGAAAAGGCCAGACAGTACATCAGGCCTGAAAAGGATGTTGACGGGTGTACGGACGGTTCCTTAGCCGGGGTATTTACCGGAACAGCCAGAGGCTTTGCCCCCTGCACCGCCCAGGCAGCAGTCGAAATGCTTGATTATTACGGCATAGACGTAACGGGAAAGAATACCGTCATCCTGGGACGTTCACTGGTAGTCGGCAGACCGCTGGCAATGTTACTAATGAACAGAAACGCTACGATAACGATCTGTCACCGGAAGACGGTCAATGTCAGTGAAATAGCCCGCAAGGCAGAAATACTGATATCGGCCATGGGTGAGATCGAAGCCGTAACGGCTGACTATCTTAACCCCGGACAGACCGTGATTGACGTCGGCATCACCTACAGCCAAGAAAAGCAGAAGATCTACGGAGATGTTCTGTTTGAAGAGGCTGAGAAGATCGTAGATAAGATAACTCCGGTACCGGGAGGTGTCGGATCGGTAACGACTTCAGTACTTGTGTCTCACGTAGTTGAAGCCGCCAAGAGAGCAAATGAAAGCCGCGAATGAATCGCGGCTTTTTTCATTTACTACTTAACTGTGTTGTGGATGATTTCCAGAACTTCATCAGGTGTGCTGCAAGCAACTGCCTTTTCACCAAGCTTCTTCATTTCTTCGTAAGACAGCTTGTTGGCGATGCTTCTGGCTCTCAGAATGCTTGTAGCACTCATTGAGAATTCATCAAGTCCTAAGCCCATTAATACGCTGATGGCATCTGGCTCGCCAGCCATTTCACCACACATTCCTACCCACTTGCCTTCCTTGTGAGCGCCGTCGATGGTCATCTTGATCAGACGCAGGATTGATGGGTTGAACGGCTGATACAGGTAAGATACCTTTTCACTCATTCTGTCAGCGGCCATTGAGTACTGGATCAGGTCATTTGTACCGATTGAGAAGAAGTCAGCAACCTTTGCGAACTGGTCAGCCAGTACGGCAGCGGCCGGGATCTCGACCATCATACCTACCTGGATGTGATCGCCAACCTTAACGCCTTCAGCGATGAGCTTGGCTTTCTCTTCCTCATACATTGCCTTTGCTTCATTGAATTCGGCAACAGTTGCGATCATTGGGAACATGATTGCCAGTGAACCGAAGGCGCTGGCTCTGATCAGAGCTCTTAACTGGGTTCTGAAGATATCCTTTCTGTCCAGACACAGTCTGATTGCTCTGTAACCCAAGAACGGGTTCATTTCAGGATCGATCGGCAGGTATGGCAGTTTCTTGTCACCGCCGATATCAAGTGTTCTGACAACGACTTCCTTGCCTTCCATGGCTTCCAGAACCTTCTTGTAAGCAACGAACTGCTCTTCTTCCGTTGGAAGCGTCTGGCTGTTCATGTACAGGAATTCCGTACGGTACAGGCCGATGGCTTCTGCACCGTTATCATTGGCGCCGATTACGTCGTCTGGTGTACCGATGTTGGCTGCCAGAGTGATCTTATGTCCGTCTACTGAAATTGACGGCTTATCCTTGAAGGCTTTTAATGCCAGTACTTCTTCGAGGTACTTGGCTTCCTTTGCCTTATACTTCTTAACTTCTTCTTCCGTTGGATTGATGATTACATCACCCTTCAGAGCATCAAGGACAACGACGTCGCCAGCCTTGACCAGACTCAGAACATCCTTACATCCAACGATTGCCGGGATCTCAAGGCTTCTGGCCATGATGGCTGAATGTGATGTACGTCCGCCGATCTCAGTAATGAAGCCCTTGGCATACTTCTTGTCAAGCTGAGCCGTATCAGATGGTGTCAGGTCATGAGCAACGATGATGCATTCCTCATTGATGAGTGACAGGTCAGCGATCTTGACGTCAAGAATGTGATATTTGATCCTTGTTGTTACGTCTCTGATGTCAGCTGCTCTTTCCTTCATGTACTCATCGTCCATGGCTTCAAACATGCCAATGTACATCTTGGCAACGGTATCAACGGCAAATTCAGCATTTACGTTTTCGGCAGTGATCATGTTCTTGACTTCATCTGCGAAAGCCGGGTCTTCAACAACCATCAGATGGGCATCGAAAATTGCCAGTTCCTCGTCAGAAAGTCTGCCTGTGGCCTTTTCCTTTATTGTTTCAATGTCTTTCTTGCTGTCGGCAACGGCCTTGTCGAACTTTGCTACTTCAACAGCTCCGTCAGCTTCTCTTCTTTCAATTACGATTTCCGGTGTTTCATACTTGTAGACCGGTGCAATGGTTACGCCACTGCTTGCTGCAATACCCTTTAACATGCTATTATGATCTCCTCCTGATGCCGTTTGTGACATCTATATACAAGTAAATTTTAGCATTCTTACCCTACCATTTCAACCCGTCAAGCATCTCGTCAAGGGCGGCATTTTTCATCCTGTAATACGTTGATTTTGAATAATAAGACTGCCACCAGTTTCTGGGAATTCGATAGAAATAATCATTCATCAACAGTTCCCTGCTCTCCTTTGGCAGATGATGCAAAGAATCCATGATCACTGAAGAATACCTGTCTGTTTCCCCGTCTCTAAGTATGTTTCTGCCTGAATTCCTGCGCAGAATGCTGAACAGATAGTCAACAAGCCTGCTTTTTTCCTCAAAGGTATAACCACTGCCCATTTTACGCCTCACCCCCAATTAACTAATAATCGTCAGTCGGTGTTTTTTCCTGAAAAATTATGATAGAATCTTGGCAGGTGGTTAGTTTATGAATGAAATTTTAAAAGAAGAACTGATTTATGAAGGCCCGGTATGCAGATTTACCCATGATACCGTAACCTTTGAAGATGGCACTACCGGTTTCCGCGATGTACTGCATCTGCCCGGCGCAGTTGCGATAATTGCTGAAAACAGTGATGGAAATCTGCTGTTTGTCAGCCAGTACCGTCACGCCGTGGAAACCCAGTTACTGGAACTGCCGGCAGGAATGCTGGAGAAGAATGAAGATCCTGTACTGGCAGCGGCCAGAGAACTGCAGGAAGAAACCGGATATAGGGCAGGAAAAATTGAAAAACTTGTTGATTTCTTTACCTCACCTGGTGTCGTAAAGGAAAAGATATACATCTACATGGCAAGTGATCTGACTTATGTCGGTCAGCACCTTGATGAAGATGAATATCTAAATGTGAAGACATATGCCCCTGAGGAAATTGAGCGCATGATCGCCAACAATGAACTCAAGGACGGAAAGAGTATAATTGCCTTTGAATTATGGAAAAACAGAAAGTCACTGTAGACTTTCTGCTTTTTTTATGAATTCATTTAATCCTTCTTCGTTATAGGCACCTGACATGCCGCCTTCACCAAGGCAGGCATACGCCCCGGCTGCACAGGCCATCTTCAGGCATTTATCATATGGATAACCTTTCATCAGCATTGCCAAAAAGCATCCCGCAAAGGTATCTCCGGCCCCTGTTGAATCAACGACGTTCACCTTATAGCTGTCATGATGATAATGAGCACCCGGTACATACAGGTCTGCTCCTCTTGAGCCGTCCGTTATGCACAAGAACTGACAGCCATTTTCAAACATCCTGGCCATTACATCTATGTTAGACTTACTCTCAAGACGCTCAAAGCACGTTCTGTTCATGAAAACACCGCTTGCCAGCTCCAGAATCATGTCGATCTCATACTGTTCATTGTACTGGCTGGCTCCGTCAAATATGATCCTGGCTCCCTTTCTTCTGGCTTCACGCAGACATTCAGCATCCTCGAATGACAGCTTTGCCGTATGCATCAGGGTATATATGTAACCAGCCTCATTCAGCAGTTTCTGAAGATTTTCATCAACATCATAATAAGGATGTACCGGTTCAATGACATAGATACACTTCTCATCCCCGTTTGTAAGTATGAGACAGCTGCCGTTTACCACGTCCTTACCAAATCTGATCTCTGAAGTATCGACCCCATATCCATTAAGCGTCTTAATGAACAGTTCAGTTGAGGGATCATCACTTTTCAGATAGTCAAGAACCTTAACTTTACTGCCATAGCTTCTGGCAACGACTGCTGCGTTCAGTACGCAGCCTCCGACCTTCTGGCCTCTCGGTACGGCCATCCCGACATCACCTGCACCAGGAAATGCCTCAACATCATAGAACGTGTCAATGTCGCTGCCGGCGATCATCAGAATGTAGTCATTCATTTGTGCCACCAAGCATTTCCAGTCCTGAAGCTACTATCTTGAGGTCAAAGCCATTAACGGAGTCTATAATCTCCAGATAGTTCATCATTTCCTCATCAGGTCCGTTAAGTGTTCCGGCCATTGCCCCGACGATGGTAGCTATCGTATCGGTATCGTTGCCAATGTTGACTGCTGCCCTGATGACCTTCATCGTATCGTTGCCGCAGGCTTTTAATAAGCCGAAGCTTACCGGCACTGCCTCTGCTGCAGAAAGTCCGCAGCCGATTATGTCTGCCAGTTCGTCCATCGTTCTTTCAATGTCGCCCATGTATCTTTCAGATATGCTTACAGCCAGCTTTATGCGCTTGTATACGCTTGGATTGGCCAGCTGCCTTCCTTCTCTGCAGCCGTATTCGTCACCGTATTTCGCGCCGGCAAGACCGGCACTGATGACTGAATCTATCGTCGCGTCTGAATGCATCGCTTCACTTACCGCTGCCGCAACGGCACAGCCGCCGGCTAATGATGTTGAGTTGAAGTGTGTAGGCTTACAGATGGTTATGGCATCCTCAATGGCCTTTCTGATATCACCATGGCTGGCTAAGCCAACCGGGGAGATCTTCATGGCACTGCCGTTGGAACCCTTGCTGTTATCTACAGTAAGGAAGCTGTAATGGCTTTCCGTTTCATTGCCAAGTATCCTGTTTACTGCCGCAACGGTCGTAGGACCAGCCAGGGCAAAATAAGGCGTCTTAGACCAGCTCAGAAGTGCTTTTTCTGCAACGCTGTCATCTATGTTGCCATTGGCATAAATGATCTCCAGGGCCGTATAATAAGCCAGAGAGAAGTCATCCGTAACGCTTCCTCTCTCAAAGCCCCTGGCAAAGACATCATCAGGAGGAGTAATCAGTTCCGTAACCGGACCGCCGAACCTCTCAATGATCTGCTGTCTGCTTCTGGTTTCCGTGGCGCTGCCCATTGCATCACCAATGGCTCCACCCAGTAATCCGCCTAATATCTTGTCATAACTGTTCATACGATTTACCAATCCCTTACCTATTAATTCTAACAAAAAGCCGGAGCATGTAAAACTCCGGCTTTCATCATTATTACTTATTTATACCCAGGAAACTTAAGATCTCTTCCCTGCGGTCTTCCATGTCCTGCCAGCCTAGCTGGAACATTTCTTCAAGCTGAGCCTCACTGCCTGAGAATCTCTTGACGCCGCAGTCCTTGGTTGGCCTGATCAGAATCCCCTTGCCTTCCTTTTCAAGTTCGTATACGGAATCCATCTGGCTGTAATAGGCCTCAGTTCTCTTATCCAGTGTGGCAAGCATGTCAGGATAATTGTGATAGACCAGTCTTAACAGCAGCGTCAGGAAGAAGCCGTTTGGCTTACGGACGTAGTTCTTGTCCTTGGTTACGATGACAAGCATCTTGTCATACCCCTTCTCCTGAGCTCTCTTGACTGACACCATGGTATCGATGCCGCCGTCAAGATACTTTGCGCCGTTAACGTCAGTCATCTTGCCTGATATCGGTAAGGTACATGATGCCTTAAGAAGATTGGCTTCAGGATCCAGATCATACTTGTTCTTATATTCAAGGCGCTGAGCAGTCATGTTATAAACACCCATCTCATAGTCTATGTCGCTGTTGAGAAGATCCTTGAGGGCATCTCTGTATGGCGGCAGCACGTATTTTTGCTTCATGTACTCAAAGGCACAGATGTTGCCCTCAGTCAGGATTGCAGACAGACCGATCATCTTCGGGTCAGTTACGCTCTTTACCGTCATCTCATGCATCTCATCGATCCTGCCGGTAAGATAGAAGAATGAGTGAACAGCAGTTGCCGATATGGAAACGGAATACTTGAACAGAATGCCGTTGTCATGAAGCCATTTCATGGCTCCGGCAGTATAGCATCCTCTGAATCCACCGCCTTCAAGTACCAAAGCTACATTTTCAATCATATCGTTTCCTTTCCAGCATCACATGAACGGTGCAAAAAGTTTGAAGAAAGCTCTGATCAGCCTTCTGTATAATGGTATCTTATTACACTCCGAGAGGTCAATCAATTGACTCTCGGCAATGGTATTGTCAAAATCCCTGCAGATGTCTCTTATGACCTTGTTTTTGTAGAGGTAAACGCCACACTCAAAGTTAAGGTAATAACTGCGGTAGTCCATGTTGATCGTTCCGACTATCGCTGCTTTGTCATCAGCCATCATGACCTTGGAATGTATGAAGCCCGGCTCATACTCGTAGATCTTGCAGCCGGCGCTGATCAGCTCACGGTAGTAGGCTCTGGCAGACTCCAGCATGTACCACTTGTCCGGCACATGAGGAAGGATTATCCTGACATCAACGCCGTTCTTAGCAGCCTGTTTCAATGCCGTCAGCATCTCGTAGTCAACAACGAAGTACGGTGTCATGATGTACAGCTTCTTACGGGCAGACCAGATCATGTTGAGATGGGCATTTTTGGAGATGTCCTCGGAATCAGTCGGTGAATCTGAGAACGGCAGAACATAGCCCTTTTCGTTATCGTATGATTCCAGATCCTCCAGCGCCACCGGAAGCTCAATGCCCTGGTCACTCTTTGACTGCCAGAACTGTAAGAACATCACGGTAAGACTGGTCACTGCCGGTCCCTTGAGCATTACTCCGGCGTCCTTCCAGTAACCGTACGGACTGGTTCTGTTGATGTATTCATCTCCCAGATTAAGCCCGCCGGTAAATCCGGTATTCCCATCGATGACGATTATTTTGCGGTGGTCACGGTTATTCATCGTTACCCATAGTATAGGTCTGAACGGATTAAAAACCTGACACTTTATTCCTCTGGCGGCCAGCTGTCTGCTGAAGTCATGCGGCAGATACATGGCGCATCCCATGTCATCATATATGATCCTCACATCAATGCCCTGCCTGCTCTTTTCCTCCAGAATGTCCAGCACCTGATCAAGCATGGTTCCGGTTTCCATTATGAACATCTCTATGTAGATGAACCTGGTAGCCTTCTTAAGTTCCTCAATTATCTGATTGAACATCTTCTCACCGTTTTCATAGTAGGAAACCCTGGTTCCCTCATAAACGGGATAGTAGGAATAGTCAACTATGTAGCGCAGCTGCTTGCCGATGATCTCATCTTCCCTGCCGATCACTTCCATGCTGTCCTCATTGTTCAGAAGAGGCTTGAATTTCAGTACGCTGGCAAGGTGTTCCTGTCTGAACTTCGGAGGTATGCGTCGTGATCCTATGATGAGATAAAGTATTCCGGTAGCTAGCGGGAAGATGGCAGCCATGATCAGCCAGTTGATCTTGTAGGCAGGAACGATCCTGGAATTAATGACATATAATACGACAGCCACGTCCAGAACAGTCAAAAGAACATATACCGGAACTATCCATTGCGTTATCCAGTATATGCCGTAAACTATGAGACCGATCTGGGCGATGATGAGAAGCCCGAAGATCAGTATCTTACTTGTAAGCATTCTCTGAAGTCTTCTCATTTATTACCCGAGATCGTATCTGAAGATCATCTTTATCTTTTCATTGCTGATGTATAATGGATGCCAGGAAGGAACGTTTACGACTTCTCTGCACTCGCCGCAAATCTTCTGGCAAGTTTTAACACTGGCAATGTTATCAGGAGACACCGTAAAGATGACATAACCCATGTTGAGTTTTCTGGCCAGATCTATCAGAAGCATGCTTGCACGGTATGCATAGCCGTGACCTCTGAATTCCGGAAGGATCCTGTAACCGACGTTACCGTAATAGTACAGCGAAAGACTGTGCCCCACTCTTAAGTCACTGTAGCCGATCAGCTGACCTGTTTCGCACAGATAAATGTAATACATGTACTGATTATTTGATACTCTGTTCAGTCTCAATTCCACGACTCCGTCGGACAGCAGACAGTTATCCTTCCCGGAGCTTTTCCGCCAAAAATCAAACATAAGACAATCCTTTCACATATATTATAATTCACTTTCAAAAAAGATTAAATCTTACTTGCAAATCAGTTTTTCTTATGCTAGTATATTAAAGCATCCTAAGAAATGGCATGGAGAAATACTCAAGAGGCCGAAGAGGCGCCCCTGCTAAGGGTGTAGGTCGGGAAACTGGCGCGAGGGTTCAAATCCCTCTTTCTCCGCCATATAGGATTTCCGCAAATGGTCCAGTGGTGTAGTGGCTAACATGCCTCCCTGTCACGGAGGAGATCGCGAGTTCGATCCTCGTCTGGACCGCCATCACATGCAGGTGTAGTTCAATGGTAGAACGCGACCTTGCCAAGGTCGACACGGGGGTTCGATTCCCCTCACTTGCTCCATTAAAAATTAAGCTCCGAAAGGAGCTTTTTTCATACTTTTTTCAGCCATTCTAAGCGTTATTTCCTTCTTGTACGTACTCCTAATTGTACTTCATTGGCTTCCGTGAGAAGATTGTGAGAAGATTTTTCTAAAAGATCTATCAAATCATTCTCTGATTTTTGGAACAAAGGTGTATACACTTTCAATGTCACATACTGACATGCTAGAATTAGCATATAATAATGTAAATCTCAGTTTTTGAGACACAAATCAATTGAATAATTCGTAAACTCTCAATTTCTTGGATGTAAAACAGACATCAATAAGCATTATCATTTCTATGAAAGGAGCCCCATATGGATACTAGTGTGATTGGTAGAATAATTGCTCAAAAGCGCAAAGAAAAACATATGACTCAGGAAGTATTAGCTCAAAAGCTTAATATCACAGCTAAGACAATTTCTCACTGGGAAAATGGATACACTTTACCTGATATTTCACTGTTGATACCCCTCAGCAATATTCTTGGGATCACGGTATATGAGCTTTTATCCGGGGAGTTGGAAAACAGAGAAACAATGAATGACACAATTAATCAAGAGCAGATACCTTTACAAGAATCAGAAAAACATGAAAAAGAGCTGGAAATGACGGTACAATATGCTGAAAACAACATGAAAGACCTGAAGCATAGAATTTTTAACATTTCCTGTTATATTGTAACAATCATGTTAGTGTTGTTATTTCTGGAAGTATTAAGAGAGAAGCATACTCTCCCTGATACCGGATGGTTAGCAATAAGTGCATTTCTGATTTCTATGTTATTTATTCCGGTAATAATTGTTCAGACAGTGGTACTGTTTATTCAAAAGAACTCAAAATCTGCAGTATTACTTATAATAGAGTTTGTTGTATGGATTTTGACTGCA